>NZ_JBFROV010000014.1:181318-254849 GCF_041471725.1 Vibrio sp. 10N.261.51.F12
CTTCCTCTCTTCGTTTAAAATATCAGTACTTTAGGCCGTAAGCTATAGTGACTGCTCAACGGTAATGATGACATCATCAGTGCCATCAGAAATGATAGTCACGTGACTTTTATTTTGGATGACGTCGATTTGATTGTCATCAAGCGGATATGGCATCACTACCTTCAAACACTCAATATTTTCTTGACGCGCTAGGCGAATAAGCCGAATTAAATTCAGCTCATCACTTTGACGTGTCGAAAGCGCTTTAAGAGCCTCATCCCATAACCGAGAATCCACGTCTGACGAATCTTTGGTGCTGGCTTTCCATGCTTCGCCAAACACCGGCGCTACCGAGCTCAATGCTTCTAGAAACGTCCATTTTTTATTACACGATGCTCCAAGAAAGCTCGTATAGTCAAATTCTACTTCGGTTATGACCTTATCAACCATAGCCACTCCAACTTACTGGATGTTATCTAGTTACTACTATTGTTCATCACTCTATATATAGCAATAGGATATATTAAAATCATCTTTTATTACTCAAATGACGTATAAAACGTGATATAAAAAGCGAATTAATAACAATTCAAGAACAAAATTTCACCACTTTGTATTCTCTTAATTAACGGATTTCTCATACCGTTTTCAGACCCGCTTATTGATAAATATGTTAGCTTATCGCAGGTCAATCACTCGACTCGCTTTCTTGTAACGGACCTTCCACCCCGACCAAGATGGTAATTCTTTCCGTAGCGGATCACCCTTGCGGCTGCCTGAATCAAAGCTGATCTGCACGAGTTTACTTCGCCCAGAATACGCAACGGTAAGCCTCAAACCACTCAGTTGAATCTTGAGCGGGTATTTTTGCGCGAAATCATCATATTCCCAATCTGGAATGCCATCAAAAACAAAGTCTTCCACATCTAATAGCTCAAGGTCATTTAACGATGTGACCCCTAATGCCATCAATTGCTCAGCTAACCATTCTTCTAACGTCTGTATTTCAGTGGGCTTTTTGCATTCAGACAACCCTAGATCGAGATAAAGTTTCCAATGCTGCATTTGAGCGGATATACGAGTAGCTAAACCAAATAACACTTGCTCCTTAACGATGGTCTGAACGATCACATCTAAAGTGGTATCCTCCTCCAAATCAAGCTCACGCGTCGCAATGGTCCGCCCCGCATAACGCAGCTCTTCTATACCTCTCAAGCCCTGTTTAGTATTGACCGTTTCTTTAGCTAACCACTGCCCAACACCAGCAGCTTCTACCATCGATAATCTAATAGGCATTACCACTGTCGCTAAACTCATTGTCTCTTTGAGACCTCTTCCCGGTAGGCTATGTATTGAGAGTACTAATGCAGCCTCAGAGGCTGGCTTCATTCGAGTCTGTCGGCCAAGTAACACCTCCATCTTGCCGTTTCCTAGCGCCTCTTTTCTGCGTTTACGTCGAACAAACAACAAATCTTTATTGGCGTTTATCATCTCAAGACACCATTGGGATCGGTCATATCGAGACGCCACCTCAAGAGAAGGTAATTCGAACACCTCTCTCATTTGTTGTGATAGACCTCGAGCTTCTTTCAGCCCTTCCTCATTAACAATCAGCCCTTTAAAGATCTTCCCTCTTACGAGTCCCACCAGTAAATTACCATCACACCCGTCAGGCTCCTGCTTATCCAATGAATCCAACCCTTCTTCATTGTTAGCAAGCTGGTATAGATTACCGGTTGCGCACAGTGCCGCCGTCAAATCAATCATGACTTCTTTGAGTGCTTTGGTCGGCATTTTAGTAATAAGGTCGGCATAAATTGTATCAACGGGTAATGGATAAAGCTGACGCCCATGTAAAGTGACACCGGAGTCATCAAGTGCGCCGAGTTCACGCAATTGCTGCTGAGCTTGCTCGAGAGCCTTGTTTGGAATCGCGTCGATAAAGCTTAAATTTTGTATCGAATATCCGCATGTCGCTGCCGCCAATGTCGGTTCAACAATCGACTCACGCTGTAACTCTGGCGGTGTCACTCTATCAAGCGCAGCATGCTCTCCATAAAGCCGAATACACTGCCCATTCATCACTCGACCAGCTCGACCACTTCGTTGCGTCGCACTGGCCTTTGAAATATGCCCAAGCATCAGTGTAGTGTGACCATTTCTTTGCACATTACGACGCTCCAAACCAGAATCTATGACCAATTCAATGTTTGGAATCGTTAAAGAAGTTTCAGCAATATTGGTCGCTAACACAATTTTTCGCTTGTTCTGCGCCGTCATCGCCAGCACCCTTTCACTGTCGGTTACCGCAGCATAAAGTGGGGCGAGAACTACATCATACTGATCAGAGAATGTGCGCAATGTAGACACTGCTTGCTGAATTTCTTTTCTCCCTGGAAGAAAAACCAGCACGTCGCCGGTTAATTCATCCCAGCAAGATGCGATTGCTTGTCTGATACGAACGTCTAGTTCGCGGCTATCGGGTAACTGTCTGCTGTCTGACCTTATGTGTTGGATCTGCACATCATAATTACGCCCCTTCGCGACAAGACGTTTTGCGCCAAAATAGTCAGCAAGTTTTTCACCCTCAATCGTCGCGGAAGTAATCACGGTTTTATGGCTCTGAGTTTGCTTCAATAGAGCCACCAGCAGGTCTGTGTCCCAGCGGCGTTCATGAAACTCATCGATAATAACAATATCAAAGGCCGATAGTTGGTTATCGGCAAACCACCGCAACGCCACGCCTGGAGTAACAAATATAACTTGAGATGATTCTTGGTATCGACTTTCTAACTTAATCGCATAGCCAATACGTTGCCCGACTTTTTCTAGTAAAGACTCCGCCATGAACCCAGCCAGCGAAGTGCAAGCAATCCTGCGTGGTTCCACCACCAACACTCGCCCCTGCTCCATCGCCCAAATTGGCAAACGTGTCGATTTTCCAGACCCAGTTTCAGCTTCCACCACTAAGTGATGTTGAGTAAGGCGTTGTTTAAATTCAGCTTCAATATAATCGATGGGCAAAGAGGTCATATGAATACTATTTTGTTAGAGGATTATTATGTAATTAAGTACCTATTATTCATTTAGGTGAATAGTAAGCACTTAACGCAAAACTTGATTATAACTGGGGTTAATGCCGGATTCGAGGTGCATTATTTACCGTTGATGAAGTCCACACAAATCGTTAACAAAACGTCATCGCGATATGCCCTAAACTATGGTAAATTACGCGCCTAAAACGTGCTCAACTTTATCTCCACTGTTCCCAAACAGGTAACTCATGAACAACAATAAACGACCGCTCTATATCCCATATGCAGGGCCAGCCCTACTCAGTACTCCTCTTCTTAACAAAGGCAGCGCTTTTAATAATGAAGAACGCATGTCTTTCAATTTAGAAGGACTGCTACCGGAAACCACTGAGACCATTCAAGAGCAAGTTGACCGAGCGTATAAGCAATACACCAGCTTTGAAAGCGATATGGATAAGCACATTTATCTGCGTAACATCCAAGATACCAACGAGACACTGTTTTATCGCTTAGTTCAGAACCACATCTCGGAAATGATGCCAATCATCTATACACCGACTGTGGGGGCTGCATGTGAAAACTTTTCCAATATTTACCGCCGTGGCCGTGGGTTGTTCATCTCTTACCCGAACCGTGATCGTATCGACGACTTGCTAAACAACGCTCGTAACCACAATGTCAAAGTCATTGTAGTCACCGATGGCGAACGTATTTTAGGGTTGGGAGATCAAGGCATTGGCGGTATGGGGATTCCTATTGGGAAACTGGCGCTATATACCGCGTGTGGGGGTATCAGCCCGGCTTATACACTTCCTATCGTATTAGATGTAGGGACGAATAACCCTCAACGACTCGCGGACCCTATGTATATGGGCTGGCGACATCCGCGAATCACGGGCGACGATTACCGTGCTTTTGTTGAAGATTTTATCCAAGCCGTGCAACGCCGTTGGCCTGATGCCCTAGTTCAGTTCGAAGATTTTGCACAAAAAAATGCGATGCCATTGCTTGAGCGCTATAAAGATCGCATCTGTTGCTTCAACGACGATATTCAAGGTACGGCAGCCGTGACGGTTGGCTCATTACTTGCTGCTTGTCAAGCGGCTGGCAGCAAGTTGTCTGAGCAGCGTATTACGTTCCTAGGAGCCGGATCTGCGGGTTGCGGCATTGCTGAAGCCATCGTCGCTCAAATGGTATCTGAAGGAATTAGCGATGCACACGCACGCTCACAAGTCTTCATGGTAGACCGTTGGGGCTTACTACAAGACGGCATGCAAAACCTTCTTGATTTCCAACAACGTTTGGTTCAAAAACACGCCCAAACAGCGGATTGGGAAAGTGACAACACTGGCTTCTCATTACAGGACGTGATCAAAAACGGTAAGCCAACGATACTCATTGGTGTGTCTGGCGCCCCTGGTCTATTCAGTAAAGAGATCATTCAAGAGATGCACAAGCACTGCGAACGCCCAATTGTGTTCCCTCTGTCAAACCCAACCAGCCGCGTTGAAGCAACGCCAAATGACATTCTTCGCTGGACGAATGGGCAAGCATTGGTTGCAACAGGCAGTCCATTTGATCCAGTTGTTGTCGAAGGCAAAACCTACCCAATCGCACAGTGTAACAACAGCTACATTTTCCCTGGTATTGGGTTAGGTGTACTTGCTGCGCAAGCATCACGCGTCACTGATGAGATGCTCATGGAATCAAGCCGTACGCTTGCAGAATGTTCACCTCTCGCTCAAAAAGGATTTGGACAGCTATTACCACCCCTTGAAGAAATTCATTTGGTATCGAAGCGTATTGCTTTTGCTGTTGCTAAAAAGGCGATTGAGCAAGGCGTAGCAAAAGAAACCTCAGATGACACGCTACGAGACGCCATTGAAGACAACTTCTGGCAACCGGTCTACCGTAAATACAAACGCTCAGCGTTTTAATCGGAATCCGAATCACACTTAAGTGATATTTCATCGATAGGCCCTTGTTTAAAAGGGCCTTTTTTGTATTTAATAGCCCGTTATTCCTTTTGAGAAATCACTATGTTCGATATCTTCGCCCCCGGCGGCCAAAGCCTTCATCCTTACCTTCAACAAATATCCACGGCACTTGTTGCCTGTTTACTTGTCGTATTAGGAGGTGATATCAATCGCCTATTGAGGAATTTACTTCGCAATACTAATTTCATAATTCGCACAGTCTGCTTTATAATCGTCAATGCTTTTGGGTACGGGCTTGTCATCATTAAGGTAACCCCCCTGTTAGAGCAGCTTTTAGCCGGCCTAGCACCAGGGCTTATGTTTAGCATCGTTGTTATTAGTTTTGTGAGTATCGGGATTTGGGCTCAAAGGAATCGTCAGATTTAGTGACCTTTAGAAACAACAAAGGAACATTACTCTCTTCACCATTACTCTCTTTTTTAAAGAGAGCGCTTCGTATTGGCTGTTATACCGTCATATTGTTCATTATATTCGTTGCTTCCATCGATCGCTGGGTAAGCTGGCAAGCCCAAGACCGCATTTTCACCTCAATTGATGAGATTGATAACGTCCAAGTTGGCGTTGTTTTAGGCACAAGTAAGTACTTAGGGCGGACACTCAACGAGTATTATGCGCACCGAATTGACGCGGCAATTGATCTATATAATGAAGGGAAAGTCTCGCATTTTTTATTAAGCGGCGACAACGCCCATCGCTCGTATAACGAACCTTGGACAATGAAACGTGACCTTCTTCGGGCCGAGATCCCAGAGCAAGCGATCCACTTAGACTACGCCGGCTTTAGGACTCTTGACTCCATTGTTAGAGCTAAGAAGATTTTTGATACCGATGATTTTTTGATTATCACGCAAAAATTCCATTGCGAACGCGCATTGTTTATTGCTCGCTCTTACAATATCAATGCCACGTGCCTGGCCGTGTCTGGCCCGACATCGAAATCCGGTTATTCCATTCGTTTACGAGAAGTCTTCGCAAGAACAAAGGCCTTTTTAGACTTATATATTATGGACACACAGCCAAAGTTTTTAGGTCCTAAAGAGCCGATTATCTCCGAGGAAGCCCTGCTATCCGTTGAGCCTTTAACTTCTAGTGAGTCTATAAGTTCTATGGAGTCTATAAGTTCTATGGAGTCTATAGCCAACGAGCCTATAATTTCTATTGAGCCTTCTGAACCGGTCTCGCCCACCGTCCCTCTCATGCCCACTTCGCAAGTCGTGTCTGAAAAATCTATTGATTCAAAAGAACAAGCAGAAAAAAATCACGCCTTTGATGATCGCTAATCTCGACACACGACTCGATTACGACCTTTCACTTTGGCTTGATACAGCGCATCGTCCGCCGCCACAATAGCCGCTGATATATCGCCATTTTTCACGTCAGCAACACCGATGCTGCACGTTATAGGGTCACCATGGATCCATAAATGCTTCGTCACGGAACTGCGCATTTTTTCAGCACGGCTCACCGCTTCTTTTATGGTCGTGTCTGGGCAAAATATCACAAACTCCTCTCCCCCCCATCTGACGAGTTTATCCTGTGGCTGGATCAGGCTCGATAGTACTAAAGAGAACTCTCGTAAAATGTCATCACCAGTGGCATGCCCATACTGATCATTCACCGATTTAAAGAAATCAATATCAGCGAACAGCACGCAAAAAACGTCATTACTGTCTTTTAACTGCTGACTTTGACTCACTAACCATTCCCGTACAGCGTGACGATTACGAATTCCGGTAAGTGGATCTTTATGCGCGAGCTGTGAAAACTTAATGTTTTCATTACGCAATTTTTCATTAAGTCTGGCTAGGTAGGCTTCTCTTGCGAGTGCTTTATCCGCTTGGCGTTTATTATTTCGAAATTCAATCAGTACGATAATAGTGGTGCATACCATCCAAAATGCTAATAATGACAAAAATAAGGTTTCGCCCTCTATGTAGCGCCCTTTCAGTCGAATCGACTTCACTGTTATTTGGTGCTTGCCGAGCTCAGCATCAGAGCCAGTAGCGACCTCAAATTTGTTGACGTTCGTTAGCTCTAGAGCACTATATTCGATCGGAATGTGATTATCGGTCAGCCACCATGACATAACTTGAAAATTATCGAGAGGGATCTCTAGCGTCTCGTTCTCACCGCTGAGTGTGACCGTAATTCCGTTATATTTATGCGTGTACTCATCAGAGATGCTCGAATACGCAGGATTAAAGTTACGTAGATAAATTCGAACGGTTGGGGCCTCACTCGGTTTAGGAGCAGCATAAGCAATCTCAAACTCCAACGTATGATAGCTCGACAAGTCCCAACCTTTCGTTGAGTCCGAACTGAAGTGCACGGATAACCCGCAATAAGGCCATTCATAGCTTCCCTGGATCAACTCACACGTCAGCACCGCGGATTGGGAGTTGATGTCGATGGAGGAGGTACTGCTGCCTCCATCTTGCTTATCGTTGGTCGCCACGTAATCGAAAGTGTATGGGGACAAAATAAGCTGCTTTTCCGCGCCCCACAACCGATAAGACTCAATAATAATTAGCGTGAACACCACCATGGTAAGAAGAAACTTATACGACCACTTCATGACTATCCGGATCTACTTTAATATTGATATTACTTCCATAACACTAGCATTAGTCTGAGAAATTTATCAATAGGTATTCATATAACTTTATGAACTCCATCGCGTACTCAGCCATCTTTCTAAGATTAGCTGGTCCTTGCTTCACTAACTATTAAAGATCACAACAAACAGATTTGCTACACTAACGAAAACAACAATATATAGAGTAATGTCATGTCACTTCTTGCATCTGGTACGCTGTCTAAAATGCGTGCCTCTCTCGACTCAACCGTTCACTACCGCCTTCCTGTTGGCGAGGAAGAAATTGAGTTATCTTCCTTCATCGGTCGCACTCTCACTCTCACTCACACTGGTAATATTTTTTGCAGTGCATGTGGTAAGAAAACCAAAAAAAGCTACGCTCAAGGCCATTGTTTTGTTTGTATGCGTAAATTGGCAAGCTGCGACATGTGCATCATGAAGCCTGAAACCTGTCACTACGACGCCGGTACGTGTCGCGAGCCAGAATGGGGCGAAGCGAACTGCATGGTGGATCACTTTGTCTACCTGTCGAACACATCCAGTTTGAAAGTAGGCATCACTCGCCACACACAAATTCCGACGCGCTGGATTGATCAAGGGGCGACACAAGGCTTGCCTATTTTAAAAGTGTCGACTCGCCATATTTCAGGGCTAATTGAAGTTGAACTTGCAAAGCACATTGCCGATAAAACCAATTGGCGCACATTGCTAAAAGAAGATGGCTCACCACTTCCATTACAAGAAAAAGCCCAGCAGCTTTTACCGCTCGTTGCCGATAAAATTGAAGAAGTTCGAGCAAAATACGGGGCTGATTCGGTTGAAATTCTCAGCGAAAATATCACATCATTAAGCTACCCAGTACAAGAGCACCCGGTTAAGATCAAATCTCATAATTTTGATAAAGAACCGGTCGTGACTGGGATTTTGAATGGCATTAAGGGCCAGTATTTAATTTTTGATACCGGCGTGATTAACATTAGAAAATTTAGCTCATATGAAGTTGAAGTTTCTGAGTAAAGCCCTTCACTGCGTTAGTATACGGCCGTATGACAAAAGCCGCACTCTCACCGTTCATGATCGGTGAGAGTGTTGAGTCATGGTAATCGCAGCTTTCTTATCTTCAATCCCCGCGGTGTAGCAACTCAATAGCATCAAAAAACATATCGACATCAGCAAGCGTGTTGTAATGCATAAAACCCACACGCAACACACCGCCGCTTTCTTCTATGCCGAGCTGCCTCACCAAGCCTAATGCGTAGAAATGACCGTTCCACACGCAGATGTTTTGCTCACCTAGCGCCTTCGCCATATAGTCGGGAGAATAGACATCCGATCGAAGTGCGAAAGTCGGCGTCCTTTGCGTATGATCCGCATTCGAGCACCCAAATAAACTCAAATAATCGAGTCTACATAATCGCTCTAAAAAATAACGACTGAGTTGCTCTTCATGTTCCGCAATCAGACTGGAAGCCGACACCAAGCGCTCCCGTAGTTCGTGCCCCTGTCCCCAGTGAGCCAAATACTCAATCGCTGCGATTAGACCCGCTAACGCCTCAAAACTTTGAGTCCCCGTTTCAAACCGTCCCGGTCCTAAATCAGTCGCAGGTTCAACTTTATAAGGGACGAGTGACTGAATACGTGCAGGAGAAACATACGCGATACCAAGGTGTGGACCAAAGAACTTGTAGGCAGAACAAACTAGATAATCACACCCTATACGTTGCACGTCGATCAAAGCATGAGGTGCAAAATGAACGGCATCGACGTAAACCTGAGCCTCCACTTTCTTCGCTGCCGCCACGATACGAGCAAGATCCGTCACAGACCCAGTGGTATTGGAAGCGTAAGTCACGGCAACCAGTTTAGTATTTGCAGTGAGTAATGATTCAAAGTGCTCATAATCAAGCGTGCAGTCTCGCTCATCAACTCTCACTTGCTTAACTATGGCACCTTTATCATCAGCAGCTTGTTGCCAAGATGACACATTAGAGTAGTGATCGAGCGCCGTCACAATAACCTCATCACCTGGCAACCAATCTCGCGAAATAGTCCGGCTGAACTGAAACGTCAAAGACGTCATGTTTGCGCCAAACACTATGTTGTCACTACCTTCAGCATTTAGAAATTGCGCCGCCATCGCTCGCGCTTTCGTCATCAAATCAACCGTGTATACACTCGAAAAATAGTGCCCTCCTAAATTAGAGTTATAGCGCCCTAAATATTGGGTTATGGCCTCTAAAACGCTGCTAGGCACTTGAGATCCACCAGGACCATCTAAAAAGACAACCGGCTTATCGTTAAAGGTTTGTCCTAGAGCAGGAAAGCATTGCCGGGCAGAGTTAGGAGTGAAGTGCATTGTTACCCTCCTTAGCGGTTAGTACAAATACATCCATATGGCCTTCACTTTTGTTGTCAACACAGCGAATAGGTTGTGCGTTATGCCACAAACGATGGTCATCTAAAATTGCGACTTCACCATCTTCAAGCACTTTTCTAAAGAACGGAGCTTCGTGATTATCGTTGTACAACATCACTTCGCCACCTACGATGTTTTTGCGCTCAACCCCAACGATGGCGATATGATCAAATCCATCTTGATGTATCCCTTCTGGTGCCACTTGAGTTTCATCGTAGACGGCGGCTATACGCATTTGATGAATCTCTATTTCTTGCCCATCTGGTAATTGATTGGTTGCCATAAATAAAGACACGAGCTCGTTCATTCCTGCACTTTGTAGTGTTGCCGATGCGATTGGCTCAAAATTTCGGATTACATTCCCTTGAAAGTGATTAAAGTGTTCGGTCTGAACAAAATCATGCTTGTCTTCTTCAACCACTTTTCCCGCTACAGCTCGAATCACAGAGTATCGACGAAGGCGATATTGGCCGTCTGCATGGGCCGTGTTCGGGAGTTTAGAAAAAGAGGGAGACAGCTGCCGAATGGCTTCAGCACTAAGTTGGGTAAGATGTAAGGTATTTTCATTTGAATGTAACATAGTCTTTGCCTTAGTTATTTGCATCCAAAACCACAGGAGCAACATTTTTATTACATTAATCAAACATCAATAACACCAAGCGTTCAACTTTTTATAGCATTAACATCTAACAAGGGCATAAATACAGCACAAGACTTCAATTAACACCAAAGAAAGCAGTCAAACATGCCAAATTTCGTTCAAGCGTCGTTAAAAAAGCAGCACAGGTGACTAGCGCAATAAAATAAGTGCAATAATTTCAAATAGATACCAGAAGAACATGATGAGATAGAGCACTATTTTTTCATTCGACGTAGTTATTCGTTGTTGATGGAAATCAGGATCGATTAGGCCCGATACAGCATCGATAACGTAATTCGACGTTTCCACCACGGCAACTTTTTACACATATACAATGCTTTTTGTAAATATCCGCATAAGTTAGTGGTTAGGTGTTGATTCTTCTCCTCAAACCCCAATATATTAGGCATAGATATAACGAGTAGCTCAACATCGCTGCCTAAAAACAAAATGAAGTGAGATTAAAATGGCTGATACGAAACACTGTAAATTGCTGATACTTGGCTCAGGTCCTGCTGGTTATACCGCAGCGGTATATGCTGCACGAGCAAACCTAGATCCCGTGCTGGTCACAGGAATGCAGCAAGGTGGGCAGCTTACAACCACTACTGATGTTGAGAATTGGCCAGGTGACGCAGACGATCTTAGTGGCCCATTGCTTATGGATAGAATGAAGCAACACGCTGAAAAATTCGACACAGAAATCATCTTTGACCATATTAATCACGTTGATTTCAGTGAACGTCCATTTAAGCTCAGTGGTGATAGTCAACAATATACTGCCGACGCTGTGATCATCTCGACGGGCGCTTCAGCAAAATACTTAGGATTAGAATCCGAAGAAGCATTCAAAGGTCGTGGCGTGTCAGCTTGTGCTACTTGCGATGGCTTTTTCTATCGCAACCAAAAGGTAGCCGTCGTAGGTGGCGGAAATACAGCCGTTGAAGAAGCGCTTTATTTGGCGAATATTGCATCAGAGGTGCACTTAGTTCACCGACGTGAGACATTTCGTGCAGAAAAAATCCTTATAAAACGCCTTATGGATAAAGTCGCGAGCGGCAACATCGTTCTTCACACTGACCGAACACTTGATGAAGTGGTGGGCGATGAGATGGGCGTCACCGGCATCAATGTAAAAGATACACAGACTGGTGAGGTCGAACATATTGAAGTGATGGGCGCATTCATCGCGATCGGCCATCAGCCAAACACTGACCTTTTTAAAGATCAGTTAGAAATGAATAACGGCTATATAGTGGTTCAATCCGGTCTAGAGGGGAACGCAACACAAACCTCTATCCCTGGCGTTTACGCCGCAGGCGATGTCATGGACCATAATTATCGCCAAGCGATTACGTCAGCAGGCACAGGTTGTATGGCCGCACTAGACGCCGAACGCTTTTTAGATTCTGCCGAGTCCTAGGCCAATTGTAAAACCTTAGAACCCAGTGGTGTATACACTGGGTTCTTTTTTGTATACTCCCCGCTTCTTCTAAGAATAATACTCATTAAGTTAAGCCGTCTTCATGGATAAAAAGAAACAGCAGAGCCTAAATAAGTGGCTCAAAACACAAAGTCGCTTGGCCAAACGCTGGCTGCTCATTGCGATAGGTCTCGGTGTATTGTCTAGCTTGTTCTTGCTCGCACAAGCTGCACTAATCGCGACTATACTCCACCAACTTATAATCGAACATACTGATAAATATGAGCTTGTGCCGTACTTTATTGGGCTCATTGTTGCCGTAGCAGGACGAGCAAGCTGTGCCTGGGGACGGGAGATTGCTGGGTTCAAATGTGGTGAAAAAATACGCTGTTACATTCGAGAACTGGTCCTGAACAAGCTTCACGAACTTGGGCCAAGTTACATCAAAGGAAAACCTGCAGGTTCATGGGCAACCCTGGTCTTGGAACAAGTCGAAGACATGCACGATTTCTTTGCTAAATATCTCCCTCAGATGTCACTTGCTGTTTTAGTGCCTTTTATCATTCTTCTTGTTGTCTTCCCTGTTAACTGGGCAGCGGGTTTGATTTTCTTAATCACGGCTCCGCTTGTCCCCCTTTTCATGGCACTCGTGGGCATGAAAGCGGCTGATGCGAACAGAAAGAACTTCAAAGCATTACAGCGACTATCCGGGCATTTTTATGATCGTCTCCAGTCAATGACCACTATTCGCCTTTTCAATCGCACCAATGCGGAAAAGGTCGTACTTGAGGGGGCTTCAGAGGTATTTCGAAAGCGCACGATGGACGTACTTCGTCTTGCTTTCCTTTCTTCTGCTGTCCTTGAGTTCTTTACTTCCATCTCTATTGCTATGACGGCCGTTTATTTTGGTTTCAGCTTCATTGGTGAACTCAATTTCGGCCACTATGGCGTGGGGGTAACCCTATTTGCTGGTCTATTCATTCTCATTCTGGCCCCAGAATTTTATCAGCCACTAAGAGACCTCGGTACGTTTTACCATGCTAAAGCACAAGCCGTCGGCGCGGCTGAAAGTATCGTTGAATTCCTAGAGACCGAAGTCCCTGACCTGCCACAAGGTAAATCTCCTTTAAAACCAAGCGAACATATAGAGCTTGAGGCCACCGATTTAGAGGTCTTTAGCCCAGAAGGACGATGTCTCGTCGGTCCGATTACCTTCCAAATCAAACACGGTGAATCGGTTGCACTGGTGGGACCAAGTGGCGCGGGCAAAACCAGCTTAGTGAACACTATTTTGGGCTTCATGCCATACTCTGGTTCGTTAAAAATCAACGGACAAGAACTCCGAGACATCGTATGCGATGAATGGCGTGAGCGAGTGAGTTGGGTTGGGCAAAACCCATTACTATTGCATGGCAGTATTCGTGACAATATCACGCTCGGCAAGCAAAATGTCTCTGACCAAACCATCTCCTCGGCGCTGTTTTCGTCATTCTCTGCCGAGTTTGTCGACGAGCATGGACTCGATTATCAAGTCACGGATCGCTCTGCGAGCCTTTCGGTTGGTCAGGCGCAACGCTTAGCGCTTGCCCGTGCAATGATACAAGATGGTCAATTTTGGTTGCTCGACGAACCCACTGCCAGCCTAGATGCTAAAAGTGAAAGACTCGTCAACGAAGGTATTGTACAAACGACGCAAGGGAAAACCACCCTAACGGTCACTCACCAATTGTCTCAACTAAAAAATATGGACACAATTTGGGTCATGAACAATGGCAAGCTTGAACAGGTAGGAAGCTTTGCCTCATTGACCGAATCTGATGGGATGTTTAGCACGATGTTGGCATCACATAACGCGATGGTTGATAGTAATAAGGGGAACTTAGATGCGTGATTTACTCCCTTACCTTAAATTATATAAGAAGCATTGGTTTGGCTTATCGCTTGGTATGGTCCTCGCGTTTGCAACGTTGTTTGCCTCGATTGGCCTACTCACACTGTCTGGTTGGTTTATTTCTGCCTCTGCGGTAGCAGGGCTCACCATCGCTAGGGAAACCTTCAATTATATGCTCCCCGGAGCAGGTGTTCGCGGCGCTGCAATGGGTAGGACTGCGGGACGTTGGGGGGAGCGCGTTGTCAGCCACAATGCAACGTTCAAACTACTGACCGACTTGCGTGTCTTCTTCTTTACTAAACTTGCACCTCTCATCCCGAGTAAGGCCATTAATATCCGTGATGCGGATATGCTAAATCGTTTAGTCGCTGACGTTGATGCGATGGACCACGTTTACTTAAGGCTTGTGAGCCCTATTGTAGTGGGTTTCTTTGGGATCGTCGGTTTAACTGCTCTACTGTATTGGTTCGATGCTTCTTTAGCTCTGACACTGGGCGGTATCTTACTTGCGCTGTTAATTGTTTGGCCAGTGTTGTTCTACTACCTTGGTAAAAACAACGGTCACGAACTGACCATGAACAAAGCGGACCTTAGGGTACGAACGTTAGATTGGTTGCAAGGCTACAGTGAGCTAACACTGTTTGGCGCAGAGTCACGTTATCGTCATGCCATTTTGGATGCACAGCACAAGCTGCTCAGCAATCAATATGTTCACGCGAAGGTGTCTGGCCTTGCACAAGGATTATTAATCCTCGCGAACGGCTGGTTATTAATTCTCATCTTGTGGCTATCCGCCGATGGCGTAGCGGGAAACCAACCCGATCCTCTGATCGCTTTGATGGTCTTCGCCACCATGGCCAGTTTTGAATTATTAATGCCTATTGCCGGAGCTTTCCAATTTCTTGGCCAAACATTGACGTCTGCAAGGCGTTTAAACGAAGTGATTTTGGCGGAGCCTGAGGTTCAATTTAGCACAGAACCTGTTACGCACAGCGGGGCGTACTCAATCGAATTCAGTGACGTTGAGTTCGGTTATCCTGATGCTCACCACAACGCGTTAGATGGTGTATCCATTTCTGTTGGCGCAGGTGAAAAGCTTGCTATCGTGGGGCAAACTGGCTCAGGTAAATCCACGTTGTTACAGCTCATTTCTCGCTATTGGGATGTACAATCGGGGTCGCTTACCATCGCCGGACAAGATATTAAGGCATGGAGTGAACCGCAGCTTAGAGAATCAATGAGTATTGTCAGTCAACGAGTTGATATCCTAAATGGTACCTTACGAGATAATCTTCTGATGGCTCAGCCTGATGCCGGAGACAATGTTCTTGCCAATGCCTTACTGCAAGTTAACTTAGCATCATTACTCGAAGACGCTGGCTTAGACACTTGGCTTGGCGAAGGCGGGCGCCAACTTTCTGGTGGTGAAAAAAGACGAATAGGCATTGCCCGCGCCGTATTACACGACGCACCGATTCTTCTTTTAGACGAACCCACTGAAGGCCTAGATAAACAAACAGAACAACAAATCATGTCTCTGTTTGAAGAGCATTTTAAAAGCAAAACCGTGATTTTCATAACACATAGATTGGTTAATCTGAGCTCATTCAATGCAATATGCCTATTGGAACAAGGGCAAATCATTGAACACGGTAGTCATGCTCAATTGATGGCAAACCAAGCTCGCTACTTTGAGCTAAACCAAACTCTTTAAATCGTTTTTGCGTCGTGGTGGCTTGCAACGATGAAGAGTTCGCCACTATACATTTCGATGTGAACCAATAAAAAAACGCCTTAACGGCGTTTTTTTATTGGTTCAGTGTTTACCGCTTAAGCTTGTTTAGCTTAGGCATATTGAGCTTCGAATTCTTTCATTAAATCTACAAGCGCTTGTACACCTTCGATCGGCATTGCGTTATAGATAGAGGCTCTCATTCCACCAACCGCACGATGTCCCTTTAATGCACGTAAGCCGCGTTCTTCGGCAAGCGCTAAGAAAGTGTCATCCAATTCTGGCTTAGCCAACTGGAATGGAACATTCATTAGTGAACGATTGTTTGAATGTACATCGTTTTTATAGAATGCTGACTCATCAATGTAGTCATAAAGCAGCGCAGCTTTTAGCTTATTGCGAGTCTCGATTTCAGCAACACCGCCCTGCTCTTTCAGCCACTTAAAGACAAGCCCAGACAGATACCACGCAAATGTTGGTGGGGTGTTATACATGGAATCTTTTTCCGCTAACACCTTGTAGTTGAGGAACGACGGCAGAACGCTACTTGCTAAATCCAGTAAATCATTACGAACGATCACAATACAAATTCCCGCAGGCCCAATATTCTTTTGTGCCCCTGCGTAAATCACACCATATTTGGATACATCAATTTCTCTAGACAGAATGGTCGACGACATATCTGCAACAATTGGTAAGTCTGTCTGTGGGAGATCGTTAATCTCAATACCATCGATCGTTTCATTTGGACAAAAATGAACAAATGCAGAATCAGAGGCAATTTCCCAATCGCAGGCGGGTACCACCGATACCTTCCCATCAATCGTTGTTTTCGCTTGATAGACATTCGGTGAGCAATATTTACGAGCTTCTTCAATCGCACTTTCAGCCCAATAACCAGCATCGATGTAAGTCGCCGTTTTTTTATCCCCTAGCAAATTCAGAGGAACCGCAGAAAATTGCGCCCTTGCTCCGCCATGGCAAAATAAGACTTTATAATTGTCAGGAATATTCATCAGATCTCGAAGATCTTGTTCGGCTTCATCTGCTACCTTGATAAAAGGTTTGCCGCGATGACTCACTTCCATGACCGATGTACCCAGATTGTTCCAGTCAACAAACTCAGCTTGTGCTTTTTCCATGACGGCTTTTGGCAATGCTGCTGGGCCTGCACTGAAATTGAATACGCTATGGTGAATCGGCTCCATGAACTTACTACTCCTAACTATTTATCGGTTTAAGATTCAGTAATATCATGTTTTTATAAAGATAAGAAGCAAGAAAAGAGGTCCTAAGACCTCTTTTCTTGCTTCGATAAACAACGTACATCGCGAGCAGCGCTATTGCCCTGCTGGCTGCGTCATCATTAGGGGTAGGAATAATGCTAGCAGTGGGATTTTTTGTCCATTTTCAAAGACCAATTGCCCATTGTCGACATTAGCATTGAGCTGATAGCCTGACTCTTGCTGTTTAACCATATCCATAACAACTAACTCATCAATACCTTGCGACAGCATTGGGTGTGAGCCGATCATACTATTTGACATATAGGCATCAATGTTACCGGTCAGCGACGGTAATATAATGCTTGGATCTTTCGATACATTTTCCGTCCCTTCAGGAATTTCCAATAACCATTTCGACTTAAACTCACCATCTTGTAATGTAAAATGCATGTCATTCATCGAAATTTTAAAACCACGAGCAAATAAAGTTTCTACCAGTGGTGCCAGCGTGTTGATATCAGCGTGTTCCAAAGACGGATTCGCTTGATAAATACCAACAAGGCCCTCAAAAGCTTGACGATCTAACGACTCAAGTGCGAAGTCCACATTGAGGTCGCTGAGTTTGCCGCCTTCCGGATAATCCAATTGCTTCAAATCAAATAGATGCTGTGTGTCTATTTTGTCTTGCTCCGTGTCTAGAGCAGATTTAAAGGTGTAAGATGCGGAATTGATATCGAATAAACTGTTGTGATGCTCATCTAGAATTTGGAAACTTTTTAATGAGGCTTTCTGCTCACCGAGCCAGAAATCTTGTTCCTTTTTACCATCACCGCTTACCGAAAGGTCGGTCAAAATCAATTGTTCGCCATTTTCAAAATCGAGCTGGATTGAAGGAACGCTCGCCTCGAGAGAAACCTGTCCCAATACTGTCGCCGTGCCACGAGCAAAAGCCGGTGAAATTGAAAAGCTGACTTTTTGATTATCATTACCTTGATAATTCCAGCTATCGAGCGATAGTTCATAGTCCGTGTTGCCATTTAACTGGGTGTCTGTCGTGAGTAAAAGCGGAAAGTCTGGAAAGTTAGTGATAACGGATTCAGCACTCAAACTGAACAAACCATGTGTCACCTCACTCGCCACAGTAAACTCAGTAGGTAACCCGTCCATCTCCAACTGCTCTTTAAGCACTGCGTCTTTAACTTCGTAGCGTGTTTCAACATGAGATGACAAGTAACCACGATCATAGCTTATAAGCTCTGAAGCAACACTATCGCTATTCAGATGTTCAATACCATCTTCGATAACTTTTTGACCAATATGCCCCACAGCAAGGGGCCAACATAAGACCAGTGCAACGGCGCCGCCGATGGCGCCCATTTTTCTCAATTCATTCATAGCGATATTAAACATTCGATTGGTGTGTATTGTATTCAGTCTAACCTAACTTAGTAGGATCTCCAATCTCATACCTACTTCTCATAACCCTATGCTTTTTATTGTTATATTGAACTTGAAACTCAGGGACAAGGTTTAGAAAATAATGCCGATTAAAAATCGATATGCTGTCTTATGTTTAGATAACGACTTGATTAACCTCGACCAGCTCGACACTGAGTTGACGCGGTATCAATCACATTTTGACATCCACCTCGCAACGTCAATCTTAGAGGCTGATGACCTATTAAAACATATAGGTTCGCAAGGTCAGCAACTTGCTCTTGTTGTTGCTCGGCATTCAGCGTTATTCGATGGTGGGGCCTTTCTTATCCAGCTGGAACAATCGCACCACACCCAAACAGCCCGAAAGGTACTGGTCACTAAAACCGACTCTGAAGACATTCAAGCTATTGTCAATGCCGTCAATGAAGGACAGTTAGATCACTGTATCAGTCTGCCTATCGACGACGTCATTCTACACAAAACCCTTAAAAAAGAGCTTACTACGTTCATTGTCAATCATGAGAAAAATGACCTGCTACGTTTCAGTGCCCTTCTCGATCAGCAAAAAATAATGAGAGCACACATTGAACAAAAAATGCATTCTTATCGGGCAAGCTTTATTCATGATTTTCATGACCTTTCAGATGACGCGCTCGCCGCACAAGTAATACAAGCTTTGCTGGCATTTTTTACAAAAAACGACGAAACCAAAGCGGTTAGGCACTATTCTCCTGAACATTTACTCACAGCTGAAGGGCAAGCCAATCAATTTCTATGGTTCATCGTTGAAGGTCAGGTCGCCCTCTATAAGAAAGATGAGCAGGGTCAACAGCGCGAGGTAGTACGCCACAGTAAAGGGGGCATTGTGGGAGGTATGTCATTCGTTACAGGTGAATGCTCATTCTCAACGGCAATGACACTCACAAGAACGCAGGTCATCAAACTGGACCGCCAAGTCTTTACGCAAGTCATGCACTCCAACACCGATCTATTGCCCTTATTTACCAACCTTCTGCTTCGTCATTTTAATCGACGACTCCAGCGCAGCATCAATACAAAACTTCAACTACAAAAGACGCTTGAATCACTAGAATCAGCACACTTACAACTCATCGACCAAGAAAAAATGGCGATGCTTGGACAACTTGTCGCCGGCGTTGCGCATGAACTAAATAACCCCGTATCAGCGATACTACGCGGCGCTGACACGGTAACAGAAAGTATTGGACGAATCCTTCGACAAGACGGTCACACAAATAACCGCGCTTCCGGCATTGACGTGTTTGAAGAAGCTCGCTTGTCCAAGCCACTATCAACATCGGAACTGCGTACGAGAACGAAAACCTTACAAGGCACGATTACTGACCGCCGCTTAGCCAAACGTATCGTCCAACTTAATCTCCACAATGATCATGATTTATTGGCATTAGCCCGCACCTCACCAGAACAACTCACACAAAAAATAATCCAACTTGAACAATACCAATTGTCGGGTTCAACTCTCCGCTCCATTCAGGTTTGTGCCCAGCGAATTGCTGACATGGTGAAAAGCCTAAAAGGGTATGCGCGGCCTGACAACGAGTCTTATGAGCTTGTCGATTTACATGAAGGGATTGAAGACACTCTTGTGATATTTGAAAACCGTCTTAAGCATCACGATGTCATTAAAGAGTATGGATCCATCCCTAAGATTCATTGCATGCCCATTGCGTTGCAACAGGTCTGGACGAATTTAGTATCGAATGCATTAGATGCAATGCCCAATAATGGTCAACTTCAAATTCATACCAACACCGAGTACCGCCAAGGCCTTCATTACGCGGTGTACCAGTTTATTGATAATGGCGCAGGTATCCCACTCGAACAACAAAGCGCCATTTTTGAACTGAATTACACAACGAAAAAAGAAGGCAACTTTGGGTTGGGAATTGGACTTTCAGTCTGCCAACAGATCTTGGCGCAACACAAAGGTTGGATTGAGGTCGAGTCTGAGATCGGACTCTACACAAATATGTCCGTTTATATTCCGTTAGAAGCGACCTACGCCTAAAAGGAGAACAACAATGAAAGAGTATTTGATTGTCTGTGTTGATGACGAGCGAGAAGTTCTCGACAGCGTACTACAAGACCTATCCGAATTTGAGGAACACTTCATAATAGAGGGGGCTGAATCGGTTTCAGAGGCTAAGGAAATCATCGACGAGCAACGAAACGAACAGATTCCACTCGCCCTCATTTTATGTGATCACATTATGCCTGGGGAGACGGGTGTCAGCTTTCTCATCGAACTCAGTCAAGATAAACCCACGCGAAATAGCCGAAAAATCTTACTCACAGGCCAAGCCGGTCATGAAGACACGATAGAAGCGGTCAATCACTCCTGTCTTGATTTTTTTATCAGCAAGCCTTGGCGTGGTGACGAGCTTAGAGAAGTCATAAAACAGCAACTGACGACCTATATGATAGAAAACGAACCTGAACTCGCCCCTTGGGCACGTATCCTAGATACCGAGCGAATATTTAATGCTTTATCAGACAATCGTCTCAATTATGGCGACTGATCGATGATAGCGTTAGTGATGAATTCCTCGATTTATTTGTGAGGTTGAACCTTGAGCTCACCATTCATGATCACAATGGAATACGTTTTCCCTCATTAGTCAGTACAACATTGGTCGAAATTTGTATGGCTATGTCATTTTTTGGGAATTTACACACGTTGCGACACATTTTTATTGGTGATTGGTGGACACTTTCGATTATTATGTCCGCATATCATTCGCTGTCAAAAAGTAATACGCAGCGCGCACTTAGGTGCAAGGAACTAAAATCAAACAAAAAGGTTTACATAGATTATGCGCAAGACTCTTTTAGCTGCATTAATGGTGGTAACATCGCAGCACGCTTTTGCAGAACAAGGGCAAAACCAAGCGACGATGAGTAACTTTAGCTACGATTATGCAGAAGCTCGAATTGGTGCTGGCCCAATGACTTTTGGTGCAGGCATGAGCAAATCAATTCATCCAAATGCTCACATTGTGGGTAGCATCGACTCTAAATTCGAGGGCGACTATGACTTTACTGGTGGTGTTGGTTTTCACGCCCCTGTAAACAACTGGGCGGACTTCACGGGTGAAATGCTTGCGCATATCCACGATGATGGCGATAACCACAAAACGGATACGGGCATGGAAGTCAATCTAGGTGTTCGCCAATGGTTAGGTCCACAACTTGAAATTGGTGGTAAAGCGGGTTACCTCAACGTTGGCGATAAAGATCAATGGATGGGAAGTATTTATGGCCGCTTTCACTCTACTGAGCTATTTTCTCTTGGCTTAGAAGGTCGCATCAATCATATCTATGGCGACCAATTATTGTTCACTGCTCGTTTCGCATTTTAGATATGGACTAGATGAATATATAAAGGTCGCGTTTAAACGCGACCTTTTTCGTTTTATAAGCTTCGGTTATGATTCAATCTTCGTACAGTTGTCGAGGAGCTGCTGTTTCATCGGGTCTTGGATCAACTTCCAATGCACACCATCAACGGCGCCAGCAAATTTCCATAATAATTTCACATCAACATCATTACCATAAGTACGCTTGACGCGATTGAAGACTTTTGGTGCACCTAACTCCAAAAATGTTTTTACGTCATCGATCCCAGACTTTTTCACCATTCGTTCCAAGGTCAATTGCATATTAGGTAGATCGCGCAATCGTCTATTTTCGATAGCCTTTTTTGTGCTTCGTTGGTTTACCGAGTTATCAATAGATGTTTTGACGACGTCGTGTAAACAGGCTGCATTAGACACAAATATCTCTGTAATGTCGTAATAGTTAACCGTCGCTATTGATTGCTTTTTCACGTGCTTAAATTTGTCACATCCCAGTTCATTTAGCACATTATCAAGATCAGAGCCTCCACGAATAAAAACGCGGTCATTGCTCACTAGTGCATACATGGCTCCTTGTTGAAATAAGCCAGTACCACCAAACATAGAGCGTTTTTGAGATTCACCAAACTTGGTTGTATAGTTGTAAAAATTTTGTTCAATCATTTCCATTGATCCTTTAATCCATTACCCCGATTAATGTGATCACCAGAAAAGCAGCATTGCATAAAGCAAAAAAATTGTTGTTAATATCTAGGTAAGGCGTGTTACGCGCTCACCTCTTTTCTTTTTATATAATTTGCATTAATCATAGTTCAGTATGCAAATTAAGTCTGGTGCAGCATCACAGTTATAAAACGACAGCGACCTATAAATGCGAGTCACTTCACGTTGATCGCATCCATAGTCTTAGTGCCATGATTATCAATACTTGAACGCTGTTTTAAACGTCAAACAATTGACTTGTCATACATTTACACACGAAGAATATTGTCAATTGCAAGCAAGGAAAGGTAAACTGGAGGTTGATATTTTGCTGTCGAAGTCCTATGAATCACTTATCGTTTTACTGGCTCCCTGATAACCAACAACTGCTGATTGAAAGCTTAGAAACAGAATTTGCTGAACTTGTCGAACAGTCCATCAATACGGGTAAAATCTCGTTACCTCCGATTTCCGAAGTTGTGTTAAGAATACAAAAACTTTGCACGCTTGAGTCAACAGGCATTTCTGACATCGCCGAATGCCTACTCGACGATCCAGGCCTAGCGGCTATTGTGTTGCGAGTATCAAACTCTGTCGTCTTTAATAGAAGAAACATCACTTGTAATGACTTGCATACTGCGGTTTCACGCTTAGGCATACTTCGAGTAAGAGACATTGTTACTGCGCAATCGATTGAAATGCTAAAACACTCCGTCAACCTTACGGACAACTGTAAAAGCGTATTGATACAAAGCGCGGCAGTCTCTCGAGAGCTGGCTGCAACGATGGTTCTTGTCACTCGAGCCTTTCAGGAACAATCTAAAGAAACCTATGGTTACTTGGAACAAGAAAAAGCGTTGTTGGTCGGATTCCTTGCTGATATTGGGCTTTTTTGCTTAGTGAATGAATATCACTTGTACTTAGAAAAAGGCAACTACTTAGATCCTGATCTTGCCATGCAAATCTTTCATTCGCGTTGCCCGGTGGTGAGTGAGCAGGTACTGAAAACTTGGTCCTTTGATCAAGATTTCATCGAAGTTGCATCCAACAAAGTCAAAGCTACCGACCGCCCTGAGGTGTCCTACCTCGATATTGCTAGGATTGCGAATCACATCCTTTTGTATCGTAAGCAAGACAACGAAGCCCTCGAGGAGCATGAGGTAGAGATTAACCTTGATGGTGCCGAGGTCCTGTATCAGTTGACTAATATGGTTGAATCTGAATTTGCCACTCAAACAGCAGACGTGATGCGAAGCTCTGGCATGTAGAAACACTTCCGCTACCTGCTTGTTTTTAAAGCGCAAACACTACACAATATGCGTCATATTATGTACGTAGGGTTTGTGAGTTTATGTTTTCCGGCATGCTGTTTATCTTTGCGCCGCTCGTCATCGGCTATCTTTTTTCTATTTCTCGCGACGAGCTGCTCAACAAAATCAATCAAGCGACGTCATGGCTTATCTACGTGATCTTGTTTTTGATGGGCTTAAGCTTGGCTGCGCTAGAAGATTTTGGCAGTAACCTGAAAACGATTGTTACGATGACGGTCACCTTTTTTGGCATCATTAGCATCTGTAACTTATTATGTTTACCCATCATCGACCGCGTTTTACCATTAAAGACCGAAACAAAAACATCGACACTGCCGCTTTCTAAAATGGCTCTTGAGTCATTAAAACTCATCTTCGTGGTGGGAAGTGGGCTCGCGATTGGCCTGCTGTTACCGCTGGGCCTCGACTGGGTTGAAGCCGCAAGTGAGTGGATCCTATTTGCATTGTTATTCTTCATTGGTATTCAACTAAGGAACAGCGGCTTAACACTTAAACAGATCCTCGTGAACAAACAAGGCATGGCGATTGCGGTTGTTATCGTACTCAGCTCTTTGTTTGGCGGGTTCATCGCCGCATTAGTATTGGGTATTCCAACCTACCAAGGCCTTGCAATGGCATCGGGGTTTGGTTGGTACTCATTGGCTGGCATTTTAATGGGTGATGCGTTCGGCCCTGTTTTTGGTGGTGCATCCTTCATGATTGAGCTTTTGCGAGAACTTGTCGCACTGGTATTCATCCCTCTTCTAATTCAAAAAAAACCAAGCACAGCCATTGGTTATGCTGGCGCAACGGCAATGGACTTTACCCTCCCTATTATTCAGAATACCGGTGGCGTAAAGTGTGTGCCTGTGGCGATTGTCAGTGGTTTTATTCTTAGCTTACTGGTGCCTGTTTTAATGCTGTTCTTTGTATCTCTTGGAAGTTAGATCTCAGGTTTTTTAGCGCAAAGCCGTTATACTGCCCGCTTTCGCATAATTATAATTAAATAAATTCAGCCCATTAAAGGAATAAATAATGAAAAAATGGCTTGTTGCTATGATGTTCGCATCGACCTCGTTCTCTTCGCTTGCTGCAGATACCCAATGCCTATCGAATAAGTACGATGCCTATATTGACGCCTCGATTCATTGGTACCAAGACCTGATAGGTTTAACGACTGAACAATACCCTGAATTACAAGACGTGAGTGAATGGTTCCTCGAGGGACGCAAGAATCACTTCGAGCTCAATCGAGCGGCGGTTCATTACTACCTAGATAATGATACGAATAAAGTGTCCACTGAACGCCCAGTAGAAAGCTGGCTTCAGCTAGAACAAAAAGACGTCAAAGCGCTCGCTCAACGAAACGACGAATTGGGTAAAATAGCCGCAACCAGTTTTGCCGATCGCCAAGCGACACCACATGAGCAAAATTATGAACTACGCAGTGCTTTTGCTGAGCTGCTCAGTCATCCAAAGAAAATTGAGAAAGCACTCAATTCATACAACGAATCCATTGAAAAAGTTGAAACGATGAAGTGTCTATAGCCTTTATTGTTTTACAAAAAAGCTGACGCCTGCGTCAGCTTTTGTCTTTAAATTAACCAAAACCCACTCATATTATTTGTAGCACACTGAAACTTTAGTTCTCACTCCAATTTTTGGAAGACATTTATATTAATTTGGTTTAGATTGTGCCGCTTGCAACAATAGAATATTAGTAGATTACGATATGGTATCTGAGCAAAAAATCGCAAACGTCAGCTTTGAGAGCCTTCTTCGCATATTCACTATCCCTGAAGGACCAGATTCTACTCTGACACAAATCGAAGAGAGCTTATCGCGCAACCTAAATGAGTTTTTGCGTGAGCACATCGTTGCGGAAGAAAAACCACTGCATGAAATTGAAAAAGATTTCTCAAGTGCAGTCATCCCTGAGCAACCGGAGTTTGTATCCGAGCACACGAAACACCTGCTAGATACGCTAGTGTCTCACTCTGTGCATACCTCATCGCCGAGCTTCATTGGCCACATGACATCTGCATTGCCGTACTTTTTGATGCCGCTATCGAAGATTATGATCGCGCTCAATCAAAACCTCGTTAAGATAGAAACCTCTAAAGCATTTACGCCGCTAGAGCGTCAAGTCATTGGCATGCTTCATAAGCTCATTTATTCTCAAGATGAATCTTTCTATCAACGTTGGATGCACAGTGCCAATCATTCCCTTGGGGCTTTTTGCTCAGGTGGCACCATCGCTAACATTACTGCGCTGTGGGTAGCAAGAAATAACGCATTAAAGGCCGATGGCCCATTTAAGGGTGTTGAAAAAGAAGGACTCTTCAAAGCCATGAAACATTATGGTTATGAAGGCCTCGCTATCCTCGTCTCCGAGCGTGGGCACTACTCTCTCAAAAAAGCAGCCGATTTACTTGGCATCGGTCAAGAAGGCTTAGTCGCCGTTAAAACCGACAATAACAACCGCATTTGCCCACAAGATTTACAACGTAAATTTGCAGAACTTGGACGCCAACGTATTAAACCATTTGCCGTTATTGGCGTGGCAGGAACGACAGAAACAGGCAATATCGATCCGTTACATGAAATAGCGAAAATATGCGCCCAAGAGACCTGTCATTTTCATGTAGACGCAGCTTGGGGTGGCGCGACCTTAATGTCTGATAAATATCGTCATTTACTTGATGGTATTGAGTTAGCCGACTCCGTAACTATTGATGCACACAAACAACTCTATATCCCTATGGGTGCTGGGATGGTGCTTTTCAAAAATCCTGAGGCGATGAAGAGTATTGAACATCATGCGCAATATATTTTGCGTAAGGGTTCGAAAGATCTTGGCAGCCACACGTTGGAAGGATCACGTTCCGGGATGGCGATGCTCGTTTACGCGGCAATGCACATTATTAGTCGACCAGGCTACGAATTACTCATTAACCAAAGTATCGAAAAAGCCGCGTATTTTGCAGATCTCATCGGCCAGCAAAACGATTTTGAATTAGTGTCAAAGCCCGAGTTATGTCTACTCACCTATCGTTATGTACCGGCATCAATAAAACAAGCACTCAACAATGCAGATGCACCGACACAAACTCAGATTCATGAGCTTTTAAACGAATTAACGAAACTCATTCAAAAGAAACAGCGTGAAACCGGTCGTTCTTTTGTTTCACGGACTCAGTTAAATCCGATTCAATGGAATAAGCTGAATACGATTGTTTTTCGAGTCGTGTTGGCAAACCCATTAACCACAAAGGATGTACTGAGTGCCATCTTACGAGAGCAACGAGAGATCGCTCAAGAAGACGGTATCCATATAATCCAAGAAATAGAACAGATAGTGAGTACTATCGATGTGACAAGTCAGCCTTAGACAAGCGACACCACCATATATTGATGGTGTCATTGAAGGAAAGACAACTTACATGGCCCAAATTATGAAATTTTATTTCTTTTTTGTGGGACTCATACGGCATGAACGGGCTAGAAAACCCTCTTTCCTGTTCGCTTTTTGTCCATTTGTTTTTTTCTTCCAAAATTTTGTTTGATGCCTGTCATATTCTAAAGACTTCATGTGAGCTTTTATTACAGCTGACTGTCTTGTTCGTTTATACTGAAACAATGGAGTTAGCGTATATCGAATGTCATTATAAAACACGATATGAGTATATTTTACGACTTATCAACACTTAGATAAATGTATGACATCAGTACACTGTATGCTAACAAGAGATTCTCTTTACCCTGTGAACACTATGAATACTCTAGAGAAAATCCAAAAAAACTTAGAAAACTTTAGTAAATCTGAAAGAAAGGTTGCTGAAGTAATAATGGCCTCCCCCCAGACAGCCATTCATTCTAGTATCGCGACACTTGCCAAAATGGCCGACGTTAGTGAACCTACCGTTAACCGTTTCTGTCGTCGACTCGATACAAAAGGCTTCCCTGATTTTAAACTGCATTTAGCGCAGAGCCTTGCTAATGGGACCCCTTACGTTAACAGAAATGTTGAAGAAGATGATGGTCCAGACGCTTACACCCATAAGATTTTCGAATCAACAATGGCGTGTTTAGACGTTGCAAAGAATAGCTTAGATGCGATGCAAATAAACCGGGCCGTTGACTTGTTAACTCAAGCCAAACGTATTTCATTCTTTGGTCTAGGAGCGTCGTCGTCTGTCGCACGAGACGCACAGAATAAATTCATTCGCTTCAACATCCCAATTTCTTGCTATGAAGACGTTGTCATGCAGCGAATGAGCTGCATCAACTGTTCAGACAATGATGTGATCGTGCTGATCTCTCATACAGGCCGAACAAAGAGTCAGGTTGAGATCGCTCACCTTGCCCGTGAAAATGGTGCAACGGTCATTGCTGTTACAGCAAAAGATTCGCCACTGGATAAAGCAAGCTCACTTTCAATTACCGTCGACGTACCAGAAGACACGGATGTTTATATGCCAATGGCAAGCCGCGTTGTACAAATGACCATCATTGATGTGTTAGCAACAGGCTTTACGTTAAGGCGCGGTAGCCGTTTTAGAGATAATCTGAAGCGAGTGAAAGAAGTGTTAAAAGATTCACGTTACGACAAATTGTCCAACATCTAACGTCATCTACAACGTTGCGATTTCAGTGAACCAGCAGTAATAAAAAGAGAGGAATATCCTCTCTTTTTTGATCGTGCAATATTCTTGTGTCTAGTCAGTTTCTATTGTGTTATTACGATATTCGACTTGCGTCGTCTCGTCTGGTGCTACGGAATGTGAGCTGCAATGACACTGACATACTTGATCAAGAATGTGAATAAGCCTGTCTTGGGTCAGTGGAAGCGGGTTGCCTTTTATCGCCACTGACTTTAGCGCATCGGCGGCAACAACATCAAACGGTGTATTGCAAACGCCAAACTTCGACAACTGTGGCAGCGCTAAGCGCTCCAATATCGTCGTTACCCATGAGATCCCTTCTTCTATAGTCGCTTCTGAATTTGACGTTAGAATTTGCGCAATATTACGGTAACGATTGAGCACATCATTTCGACCTGCTCGCTTGGCAGCCTTTACGTTTTCATTCATCACATGAGGAGCAAGTCTTGCGGTAATGACACTGTGAGGCGCATTGATTTTTCCCCCGAGTGCCGACGCTAATCCGTGAGCAGCGCCTAATTTCGCGTTAGTAATAGCCATACCACCAAGCATCGCAGCAAACGATAAGTCGGCACGAGCTTTAGGGTTGTCTTGTTTACAGCCAGATATAATGGAACGACTTAATCGCCTCAAGCCTTCTTCGCACACCATATCAGTTAATGGATTGGGCTCACCGCATACATACGCTTCCATTAAGTGAGTAAATGCATCCATAGCCCCGCGGCCTGACGTATAAGGATCCGTACCATAGGTAAGGGTGGGATCAACAATAGCAACATCTGGCAGCATCTCCGGGCTTCTTAAGCTCACTTTCACTTTGTCTTGCCCAGATTTTAGTACTGCGTTCTTTGTCACTTCAGCGCCTGTACTGGCGGTAGTGGGTATAGCGATCATAGGGATGGGTTTGGTTTTCAATGGCACATTTCGCCCCACCACCTCAACATAGTCGTAAACGTCTCCTTGGTTAGGCACGATAGCGGCCAATGCTTTTCCCATGTCCAGCACACTGCCACCGCCGATAGCAATCACCATATCAGGCTTAAACCTTCGCCCCATAATCGCGGTTTCTTCGACCATAGTGATATTAGGCTCACCACTGATAGCCACATGTTGGTAACGCATGTTTTGGCTATGAAGATAACGGATAACAGCTTCTGCACGTTGCCGATCTTGTCCTGTTACAAGTAATACGCTATAGCCAAACTGATTAATAATAGAGAGTGACGATTGCAATGCACCTTCGCCAAATATAATACGACTCGAAGTCATAAACTGAAACATACCCACTTCCTTTCGGTATATCGTCAAGCTCACGTGTCACACCATCATCCGCTGCTCTTCTTTATGAGAAGTTTCACTTAGACGTTAGAAGAAATTGTGCCCCGATCTGTAAGCCCTACCGATAATAAAAACACATAAAAATCATAAGCCACTGATAGCATGCAGCGACCAGAACGTTGAGGAATTGATGTAAGCCAAGCTAGCGGCCCTTTACCTGTATTTGTCGTCACATTTTTGCTGTCTGTCACATGAAAATACAGCAGATACTCGACCACCCTGCGCAACATCTGTACTGATAGGTTTTCCCTATCACAACGAGTGGTATTTCTGGCTTTATTTCCTTTTCATCTTAAGGCATAGTTGTTGCCATCGAATATAAGAGCTGAGTTAATCCAAACTCACACTGCTCAGTAAGAATTTAATCTTCAAGGAGAAAGTCAATGTTTGTAGTAATTTTTGGTCGCCCAGGTTGCCCATTCTGTGTCCGCGCTAAAGAGCATGCAGAAACGCTAAAAGCAAAACGTGACGATTTCAACTTCCGCTATGTTGACATTCACGCGGAAGGCATCTCTAAAGCAGACTTAGAAAAGACTGTTGGTAAGCCTGTTGAAACCGTTCCTCAGATCTTCATCGACCAAGATCATATCGGTGGATGTACAGAATTTGAAGCATACGCTAAAGAGAACTTGGGTCTTTTTGACGAGTAACTCATTGTCTAATATATAGTATAGTTGAAAGTTCAACATCGAAAGCCAACTCATTGAAGTTGGCTTTTTTATTGGGATCTACATCAATATTGGTACAAACTCATACGAAAATATTATTGACCTATCGCTTATGCTCATGAAAAGCAAAGAATATGTAATCTAATGGTAAAACTTAAAAAAAATCACTTATCTTTTTGATTATTTCCGCTACAATCGCCACACTTTATTACCTATCCAACTTCGTTGCTTCGAGTCGCTACAGTGAACATTGACGTAGTACAATTGCTAGACCAAAACCCTATCCTCCTTATCTTTGTCGCTTTGGCGATTGGCCTTGCGTTCGGGAAAATCCGCTTTGGAAGCCTACAACTCGGTAATTCTATTGGAGTCTTAATCACCTCGCTGATAATGGGGCACTTAGGATTCTCATTTAATGCCGAGGCACTTACTATTGGCTTCATGCTCTTTATCTATTGTGTAGGTATTGAGGCCGGGCCAAACTTTTTCGGTATTTTCTTCAGAGATGGCAAGCATTACCTCATTTTGAGTCTAGTGGTTCTCGTCACTGCTTTAATGATCACCTATTTTGCTAGCCACTATTTAGGGCTTGATTATGGTTTATCAGCTGGTGTCATGGCCGGTGCGCTTACCGCAACGCCCGTTCTTGTGGGGGCACAAGATGCGTTAAACTCCGGCTTGGCCACCATTCCGAGAGGCATGGACTTCGGGTTGGTGCTAGAAAACCTTTCCGTTGGTTATGCGATGGCCTATCTAATTGGCTTGGTCAGTATGATTATGCTGGCGAAGTTATTGCCTAAATTACAAAAACAAAATCTGCACGACTCGGCGCAACAAATCGCACAAGAGCGAGGGTTAGGTGGTTCAGGGCAACGCAAAGTCTACTTACCTATTATCCGCGCATATCGTGTTGGCCAAGAACTGATTGACTGGACTGACGGTAAAAACCTTCGTGAACTAGGCATTTATCGACAAACAGGCTGTTATATTGAACGTATTCGCCGCAACGGTATTTTGGCTCACCCTGATGGCGACGCAATATTGCAAGAAGGCGATGAAATAGCACTAGTCGGTTTCCCAGACAGCCATGCACGTCTCGATCCTAGTTTTAGGAATGGCAAAGAAGTTTTTGACCGCAATCTACTCGACCTACGTATCGTCGAGGAAGAAATTGTTGTTAAAAGTGACAACATTGCGGGGAAAAGCCTATCTAACCTGAACCTTTCTGAATTTGGCTGCTTTCTAAACCGAGTGGTAAGGGCTCAGATAGAGATGCCGATGGATGCTAATATTGTTCTCGCTAAGGGTGATATCCTGCAAGTGAGTGGCGAGAAAAGCCGAGTGCTGGGGCTGGCTGAAAAAGTTGGTTTTATTTCAATACACAGCCAAATGGCGGATCTTCTCGCCTTCTGCAGCTTTTTTATTTTAGGCATTATGTTCGGTTTGATTACGATGACCTTCGGCCAAGTTTCATTCGGCTTAGGCAATGCGGTTGGACTATTGCTATCCGGTATCACTCTTGGTTTTTTAAGAGCAAACCACCCAACGTTCGGCTATGTCCCTCAAGGGGCGTTGAACATGGTGAAAGATCTAGGACTGATGTTTTTCATGGTTGGGATTGGGCTCAGCGCCGGTGGAAAAATGTTTGAGCACCTGACACAAGTGGGTCCTCAAGTCATCCTCATCGCTTTTTTAGTCAGCGTTGTGCCGGTTGTACTGGCTTATCTCGTCGGGGCCTATATTCTCAAGATGAATCGCGCCTTGTTGATTGGCGCGATTGTGGGTGCGCGAACATGTGCACCGGCTATGGATGTCGTCAATGAGCATGCTCGCTCTACGATCCCTGCGCTCGGATATGCCGGGACTTACGCCATCGCCAATATTCTTATGACGCTTGCAGGCACGGTACTGATTATCTTGTCTTAGCAAACACCAGCACTTAAAAATTGCTACTAATATGAAAAAGGATGTCTTCTCGACATCCTTTTTTTCCATCAATCTACCTTCATATCCTAATCTTGGATTACATAAAGGTCTTTGGAATATACCCTTCCCTCGACATTGTTAACCGGAAAACCGCCTATCGTTGGGCGAACTAATCTCGCCTGCATATAATAATAAATAGGGGCAATTGGCATGTCTTTCACTAACGTTGCTTCGGCTTGGTCATAGAATTGATTACGTGTTTTTTGATCGGTAGCCATCAGCGCCTTTGCGATCTGTTGATCATATTGGTCACTTTCATAAAATGCTCGGTTACCTGCGCTATCAGATGTCATCAACGACAAAAATGTTGAAGCCTCATTGTAATCCCCGCACCAAGAGGTTCGAAGAATATCAAAATCGCCCTCACGCCTAGCAACCAGATACGATTTCCACTCTTGGTTTTCAAGTTCAACTTCTGCATTCAAATTTTTGTTAAGCATTGATGAAATAGCGACCGCAATTGATTTGTTACTTTCACTGGTATTATAGAGTAGCTTAACCTTTAGCGGATTATCCTCTCCATAGCCAGCTTGCGCCAACCATTGTTGAGCTTGTTGGTCTCTTTGGCTTTGTGTCCAACGACTGTAATCCGGCTGTGTTGCTTTAAAACCAGCCACGTACTGGTGAGCAAACGTATAGGCAGGGATGTTGCCAACCTTAGTAACGCCATTGGTAATGACGTCTCTCATAATGGTATAGGATACAGCCTTACGAACTCTAACGTCGTCAAACGGGGCTCTTGTCGTGTTAAACGCATAGTAATACGTGCAAAGCAAAGGCACGACGGTATACGCATCCTTTTGGTCTTTCTTTAGCTTCTCTGCCATTTGCGCAGGTACATCGGAGGTGATATCAACCTCGCCTGCCATGTAACGATTAAGGGCTGCCGTCTGACTTTCAAATGGAATGAACGTCACCTCACTAAGCACTGTTTGAGCGTTGTTCCAATAGCGTGAGTTTTTTACTAATTCGATTCTCTCGTTCACAACCCATTGAGTTAACGTAAACGCGCCATTAGACACTAAATTACCTGGCCTAGCCCATTTGTCGCCTAAGGCTTCAACGGAAGCTCGGTGAACAGGCATCATTGACGTATGCCCCGTCATTGCAACAAAATATGGAACAGGACTATCGAGTTTGAACTCTAAGGTAAGATCATCGATGGCTTTAATTCCTAGTTCAGACGTCGGCTTTTCTCCTTTTAATATATCGCCTATATTGTTAATTCTCGTCATCTTCAAGTACCAACCATTTGGCGATGCAGTTGCAGGGTCAACGGCTCTTTTTAAGCTGTAAACAAAAGCAGATGCAACAACTGCGTCGCCGTTAGACCATTTTGCATCAGGGCGTAAGTGAAACGTAAACGTCTGGTTATCAGAAGTTTCCCACGATTGTGCAACGCCGGGAATAACATTGCCGTCGCTATCTTGAATCACCAATCCTTCAAATAGGTCTCGAATCACGTGCATCTCGGGCAAGCCTTCAGCCTTTGCTGGGTCTAATGTCGCGACTTCTGCATCATTGCCACGAACTACATGTTGACTCTCAGCAAGTACGACCTCTTCCGGTACCACCGCACCGTAAACTAAAGACGAAGTTAGGCAACTCACTGACGTAAGGAGTGCTAGCGGAGTGATAGAGAATAGAGATTTACTGTTCATAGGCATTAATCCAACGTTCCATGTTTTATATACTGTCTAAATATCTGCATGATGTGCGAAAAGGTGCTGCATGACAAAATGCAACGCATGTGCATTATAATATTAAGATTGTTGCTAACATTATTAATGATTATTGTTCATTTTTATCATGGATGGGTCTACAAAGCCGTGAGGTTAGCCTAAGTAATGAATGTCAAGGTAACCACCAATGCATAAACCATTTACGCCACATAAATTGACTAAAACCGATGACTCAATAGAGGGACATGTTCCTCGACAAGAGCGCGCGCAGTTTTTAATTCAACCTGACATTTTTGGTCGTAGCGTTTTTAACGCACCGTTACTTTTCTTTCCAGCCCAGGTCGACTCAAACGACAGGGGATTAATTCTTGCTGGTACGCACGGCGATGAAGCGGGAGCCATCGCTTTACTATCTGCGGCGCTGCGAAGTTTACAACCCAATCAGCTGCGTCACGATATAGTCTTGTCAATCAACCCTGATGGTAACCAACTCGGCACTCGCGCCAACGCCCATCAAGTGGACCTGAATCGTGCCTTTCCTAGTGCGAATTGGACACCCAATGGAACAACTTATCGATGGACCACGAACAACAAAGATAGAGATGTCGATGTCGCGACGGGCAATGCTACGACGCTAGAACCCGAAATAGACGCGTTGATTAAGCTTATCCGAACGAGAAAATCTAGTTTTATCGTCTCAATACATGAACCGCTTGCGTGTGTAGATGATCCAGAAGAGTCTACGTTAGGATACTGGATTGCTTCTCACTTTTCGCTTCCTCTCGTAACCGATATTGGGTATGACACGCCAGGATCATTTGGAAGCTGGTGTAAAGAACAAGCGATACCTTGCGTCACATTGGAGCTTCCCAATACTTCAGCCGATCAGTTAACAATCGACTATCTCGAACCCACAATGGCCTTAATGCGGTATATTTCGGCTGGTTGAATAACAAAAGGGCGATCTATTATAGCGTCACCCTTTTGTACATAAGCTTTAATCAACTGAGTTACGATATCGCGGCAGGTCTTGCGATTTTTGCCTGTTGAATCCAAGTTCGCATCTGTTGAGGTGACATGATGTTAGGATCGCCAAGGTTGGCATCCGTTGCAGTCTCTAGCTCAGGAGGAAGAATGTTAATAAGCAGTTCCAGATCTTTATGCGACCGAATTTCCTCATCAAATACGGTCGCCATTTCTCGGCTATAACTCGCCTGACGAGCACGAGCGGCTTTAACAAGCCCTTCTAATAACGTGAACCAGGTCGTCATTGGCCCTTGAACAATGGAAGCAGATTCGGCCGCCGAATCTATAAACGCAAACGGTACGGTTGTAATTGGTTTGTTATACTCCATTGCAGCCAATATCCAATCAGTATCAAATGAAAAATCAAACACCGTCGGTTTTTCTAAAATCTTTGACAACGCATCTCGTGAGTACAATTTAAATGCCGCTTGCGTATCTTTGATACCTTGAGAAAATATTTGTTTGCCAATCATACGCTGCATGTGCCTGAGTGTCTTAATCCCCACCCCCCAGCGCTCTTCTTGCTTGACTAGGATTGAATCAGGATGTTTGCGATTCCCTAAAACGACTTGTTTACCCTCGTTCAAATAAGGCCGTAACAATAAGCCAAGCTGTCCAAGATGAACGGAGTTATCAGCATCGGTGTACACGACTACATCGGCGTTGTTTTCTAGCGCGTTCATGCATCCCAATATAATCGCGCCTCCTTTTCGTGAATCATCAGCACTATGTAGGTGAGTGAGTGGCCCTGAGGTATTGCCCACATAATCATCTAGGTGAGACACCAATACTTGTTTGTTTGATTCACTAGAAATACTAATTCCCTTCGCGATGTCCGCACTATTATGCGGACATCCGTCATCAATAGGGTAAAGTAACCACGACACGGGAGTATCTTGTGTAATCCAGTTCAATTGATCTATTTTTGCGCGAAGAGAATCTTCACCATTAGGATTATATGACGACTTAGGGTTTAAACGATTGTGCTCACCCCACATTGCAAACACGACCCCCACATTCAGAGGTTGGTTAACCTGTTTCATAAATCGTTTTGAGTCGACCAACTTAACTGCCAAACGAAATTCCAGCGGCGCTTTGTCTTGTATCGCGACTTGCTTCAACTGTTCAACGGATAGTAAATTCAGCGCGTCAAGTTGTTCAGCAAGGGTTAGCAATTGCTTTTGATGAGCGTTATCCGTCAAATCAAAATGTTGGCTGGAGTGTCTAAGAAGTGTTAATGCACGCTGTAATTGCTGGTCTTGAGTCATATCCTTTGCCTCGTATGGTCGTATCGGAATAAACGTAACGAAAGCAAACTAGGATTTATTAGCGTATTATCAAGAAATTGTATCCCTCTATTTTTTTAATAAGTAGTCGTAATAAACAGACTCTTGTTTAACATATTATTTGGCCTTTGCACCGCTCTCTACTCTGGCGTTGGCGCAAAGCTTCGTCTCTGGATAGCTTCAACACCCTGTTTTGTCTCCGCTCCAATATTAGCTTTATGAAGTTGAGTTGGCATATTGGATGTTTCGGCATGCGCCATCCCAGCTTTAGTGTCCACTTTGTCTAAATTAGGGCCTGCCACATTCGACGATGTCGATCCTAATTGCGACGCCTCAGCCTGTTCATAATCAAACTCACTAATCGGCGTTGCGATAATAACCGCCCCACTGAGTTCCGATTCAGTATTGGCCTCGCTTTCTTGTATTAGATGCCGGTTAGTGTGAGGCACACTAGACGTAGGGGGATTCACGTTTGCACTTTGTGTTTTAGCCCCCCCATTAGCAGAAGGTTTTGATGGTGTTTGCGCGGGTTGTTGCGAGGGTACAAAAGATGACGACTGCGAAAAGTTAGATTCTAAACCATTCAGCTTTTTTTGTCCTGGAACGGCAGGTGCCGGTATAGCAATGACAGGTGCCTGACCCAAAGCGTTGCTTTGAATCGATGAGGAAGATACCGTCATTCCTGTTCTTGGACCAGAAAAAACAAACAAATTAAGTTTTTCTTGCCAAACTTGCAGCACTGCCGCATCTTGTTCCCATGTTTGGTCATATCCCCCAGCGATATCAATGGTCTGCATTTGAGTCAACAATTGAGTATTCGCTTGTTCATTTCGCTGATGTAGTGACTGCTGCATCCCTTGCCAATCGGTGCCTCCTGTCAACAAATATCGCACACTGTTAGCCCAATACTCATAAGCTTTAGCGTCATTATCAATGTTGGCACACACCGTAGCTAATACCTCAGCAAGCCCCGCATATTGCCACATCTTCTCAGTGCCTAACTTAGCTTCCGAGGCCAAAATCTGTATGCTGAGTCTGTGATACTGCTCTGCGGCTTGTTTATAACGACCGTTACCTGCTAGTAATGTTGGCTGGCGAAAAATACTTAGGTCGACCGCTTGCGGTGCACCTATAGAAAGCGAACTAAACATAAGAGCGATGATCACTAACCCCACCTTAATCGTAGTCATCAAACGTCTCCACTAAGCATTTTCCTGGATGATAGAAACGTGAGTCAAATTGAACGTCACGATACTCTCGGTCACCTTTAGGTTGATAAAGCTTCCCTTTGGTCTTGTAAAGCAGTGCTTCTAAGACCCCTGCATTGGTTTTCAGCGTAATACTTTTTTCATACTGACTGTTTCGCTCGTATCGCCCTTCATACCAACCTCGTTGAGGGTCATAGAGCTCTTTCACTAGAATCATCAATCTATCGGTATAGTCTGTTTTCCATAAGGCCCACATCTGAAAAGCCACTCGCGTTGATACCAATGCAAGGTGATCATGTGAACTGCCATCTTCGGCCACTGTAATCCAAGGGGTTCCTAACGCATACACGGCGTCATAAACAAAGTAAGGTTCACCTGCTACAACATGGTCACCACGTGCGGTATAGATTCGGTCTACATCCCAACGCGCTTCTTGCACTCGGTATAACGAGTCAGCCATTGCCGACATCACTTCATCACTGTGAGTCGCATCTGAAGATGAGTTATCCGTGATTTTATCCCAGTTAAACTCTAACCCCATCCATAAGTAAGGTGTGCTATAGACGGGTCTTAATACATCAAAATTACGAGGATCTCGCCCGTCAAACAAAAGATCAATATCGTAGATTGTCGCAACATCATAAGGGTCAATTCGCATGGCTTTATAAGGCACTACGTGCCAATCTAGGTAACCATACGATGTGTATTCCTCTACCCCTAAACGCCCTTCTTTGTAGCGAGTAACATTGCCATCATAAATCGCACCGCCAAACAACTCTCCATCTTCATTGATTAACTCACAAAAATTCCAACGAAGTACCGCTTTATCAACATACTCAGAAAACTCCGGAGAATACTGTTTCACCATCGCGAGGGTAATCAATAAACGTCCGACATCTAACGATGACCAACCAATATCTTTAGGCTGCAAGCCATAATCAGTCATTTGCCCTGTTTGTGTATGGTAGACCTTGTTCGGTATCTGCCCGATGCTTAGATTCATATCATTTAAAAACGTCAGCACAAGCGACAAACGTTCGTCATATTGTTTGTTTGAGATAAACTCAAATTGTTTCGCAGCCAAGAGTGCAATAAGGTAATCAGAAATGCCTGACATGTTGGTCGAAGGGTAGTTATCAATACCATTGACGAGCCCCGTCTGGAGCTGAGTATTATTCTCTACGTACTTCCATGCCGTGCTTGCCCAAGCCAGTTCTTGCTCAGTTAACGCACCGTGACGCCCCTGCCTAAAACTTTGCGAGGTACTGATAGAATCAACACCGTTGCTAACGCCTCGGACAATAGATCCGCATGCGACTAGTAAAGGAACTACCATCAGCCATACCACGTACTTATACATCGGCTACATCTCTACTCTTTGTTTTGCTTTTTTTTGAAGTTTTCTCGCGGCAAGCACTGTCCTTCATACCCAAATGGCGTTTCCAATGCTTTTTCCCATAAACTTGGCACTGGTTTATCTTTATACGTCAGAAGCTTACCTTGTTGTTTGTAAAGTAAAATCTCCAGCGTTATCCCGTTATTATTTGAAGTAAACGTGTTAATTAAGCCCGTTCCATTTTCATAAATACCTTCATAGAAGCCCTTGTCTCTATCATAGGAATGCGAGACGTGGTCAAACAACAGGTCGGTGTACTCTGTATCCCATAATACCCACATGCCCATCGCACCTTTAATCGCAACCGCTGAGTATTGAGGTAAATACTCTCCGACTTCAGATATCGTATTCCATGCAAAGCCATCGGTATAAATCGTATCGTATACAAAGTAAGGTGCGCCTGCTAACTGATGCTCGGTTCTTGCGGTGATGATACCCGTCTGCTTGTACCGCTCTTCTTGTACTCGATAAATCTGCAACGCAAATTCTGCCATCCATTCATGGGAATAATCCGCATCATGTGGCGTTCTATCTTCAGTGACATCCCAACCTAACTCGATACCATCCAAGACATAACTTTCAGTTACAACGTAACTATGCGCTTTGAGTTTTCTTGGATCTCGTGTGTCGTAAGGCACGTCGTAACCAAACAAATTAATCGTTGCATAAGGTTGCGGGTCGGACGCTTGGCTTGTGTCAAATCCCCATAATTGGAAACCCTTAGCTGCGTACTCTTCATAACCCAAGCGTCCCTCTTGTAAATATTGAACGGGCTTATCTTTTTCGAGCAATGCTCCAAACATCGTGCCGGTTTCATCAACGACATTACAGAAGTTCCAGCGCAAGATAGCCGAATCAATACTTGGGGCGAATTCAGGATACCGCTGTTTTACAATATACAACCAGACCAACAGCCGACCGAGATCAAGTGCGGAATAACCTATTTCACCAGGTTGGTTTGCATAATCTACTTTTGCAGCCGTTTGCGTGTTGTAGGCTTTATTGGGCAACTCGCCTCGAAAAAGATCGAGTTTGTTTAACGTCCCAATGAACGCGATCAGACGCTTATCCAACTCTTCCTTTTCAATAATGCCTAATTGATGTGCACTCACCGCCCCAGCTAAGTAAGACGCCGCATCCCACCAGGTTACCGATGGGTAATTGTTAACCGCATTGACGAGACCCGTCGATTCTTGGTAATTATTCTCAAAATATTTCCAAGCGATACGAGCCATATCCATTTCTTTTTCAGTCAATTCACCATGGCGCGGCTGAGGAATACTCCAGTGAGATTTGCGTTCAACAATATCTTCTGAAAATTGGTTGTATTTATTACCACAGCCCGCAACGGCAAGTGCTATACATAATGTTGACAAATAACGCATCGAATTCTCCCTAATTCTTCAAGACCTAATTTACTGTGCGCCAACCCTTAACAAGGGCCCATTTTCTATGTAGGCCAAAGATTCCAAAACGATCCCGTTCGTATTTGCAGTGATGGCTCGATTCGGGCGTCCGTCGATTTCATAGCGCCCTGAGTACCAACCTTTACCATCGGAAAACAAAGGGGCGACTTCGCTAATTAAGAGATCGGTATACGCATTTTCATACAATGCATACCAACCAAACGCGGCTTTCGTCGACAAGGTTTTCAGGTGCGACTGATCAGTGCCGTCATCAGAAATAGCGTTCCATTTCTTTCCATCCGAAAACACGGTGTTATAGACAAAATAAGGGGCTTCATCGACGTTATCTTCACTCACTGCCGTCACTACGCCAGTATCATCGTAACGGCGTTCCTGCGCGCTAAATACGCGATGAGCAAAGATTTTGGATACGCTGTCAGAGCCGAATTCAATACCATCTAAAATATAAGATTCGCTCACCACATAGTTGTGGGCATGGAACTTGGCTGGGTCACGTTTGTCTGTTGGTATCTCAATGCCATATACATCGACCATATCCAAGTAGTCGATGTACTTCATTGAATTGAATACATCGCGTCCCATCAAAAACATTGACTTAGAAGCGTATTCTTCATAACCAATCCGGCCTTCTTGTACAAGCTCAAACCCATTACCTTGTTCGTTAGGTCTCGAGCCATACAAATAGCCTTCGACTAACATTTCATCCATTTTCCAGTGATTCAAAATATTGGTAACTTCGGCGTTAAACTGTGGGTATTGCCAGATAATTATATTAAGCGGAACTAAGATACGGCCGATATCAATAGCAGACCATCCGATCCCTTCAGGTTTTGGATTATTCTCATAATCCACCATTGCTAACGTCTGAGTGTTATACGCTTTGTTCGGTAGTTTCCCTTCAACCAATGGCAGGCGAGCCAAAGAACGGAGCGCTTTCTCCATTCTCATTTTAAATACATCAGTCGTAATGATGTTGATTTTTTCAGCGGCAATAAGGCCCATCAAATAAGAGGCGGTGTCCCACATCGTAGTGGATGGATAACCATCAACCGAATTAACGAGCCCGGTATTCTCTTGGTAGTTATTTTCAAAATACACCCATGCTGTTGTTGCCCACGTAAATTCCTCTTGGGTCAGCACTCGCTGTGCTTTCAGGGGGATCTCTTCATGAGCTTCAAAGGTGATATTGCCCAAGGTCTTGCCGTAGTCCCGCGTTTCAATCGAAAATGCGATAACAAGTGCGGTGGCAAGGCCTAGGATAAACACAAAATGGTGCCTTGCTGCTAACATTGCTTTACTAAACTTCATACTTAAGATCCTCAGTCCCTGAAACCACTTTTTTACTCGCTGTATTTTCTTTTGGTGGCTCCCAGAATGCGGCGGCAATCATGCCCCACATCGCCATCATATTATTGATTATCCAAAACGTATTGAGTACTAAGCCCCCTTCTGAATAACTCCCCCAACCACCAAAGTAATGTCCATACCAAGCGAAAACTAAGCTGAATAAACTCAAAGCAAACACCGCTATTTGAGGGGCAACTAACTTCGCAAAGTTACCCGTCTGTCGCTCTTTTGGTGTGGTTGGAAAGCTAATCTTACGGCCTCTAAGAACCGTCCAAAGCGCTCGCATATTGACAGGGAAAAAGGACAAGAAATTCGTTTTTCCTTTGTACCCCGCAACACCCCAAGTGCCTATCATCATGGCAATCTCAGCCGTCAACACATAAGGTAAGAAATGCAAATAAAAGGTCACATCGTAAGCGCTCACCGGCGCGATTGATGTAAGAAAGTAGATAATCGGGCATGCTAAAAAGATCACATTCCAAACCGCCGACAAATTTGACCAAAAACTTCCGCCATACATGAGCTTTTGTTTAAGATTCAAACCTTTTCTAAATATTGGGTTGTCGTTCATGAAAATATCGATCGAACCGCCAGCATACTTAAAGCGCTGTACCGTCCATGTCTGCAAATCTTGCGGCGAGAGCATCTTACTCTCGACATTAGGGTGCATAATCGAACGCCAATTTCGCTGTGAATCTGAGTGAAGTACGATAGATGTATACAGGTCCTCAGATACATGGAATTTATAAGGGGTAAACTCCGTATCAAATAAAATCTCGTTTCTAAGGTTGTCTGATACCGATTGATCGACATTTTTTTCTTTGGTCAGTTTTCGAATTTGTTTTTCTACGTCTTGTTGCTCTTGCGTAATTTGCTCGGCATAAGCGCGCAATGCGGCTTCCATTACGGCTTCACGTCGGTGTATTGAACCCGCTCCACAACAAAATGCCGCATTGACCCAATTTCTTCGACGCTGAATCACGTCATAGAACATTTGTGGGTCATTAACAAACGGATCCTCACCAAACGTCACTGGCCCATACACCTTTTCAACGCCACGGCCTAGCTTTCCAGCCCAAGGTCCAAATTTATTAGATAGCCATTTAGGTAAGCGGACCCCCTCTGGCAAGTCAAAAAACCACTGAGGCGTTTGTACCCATGCGACATCAGGATCTTTAAAGTAACCTAAGGTGTGCTCTAAAATAGTAGAAAAAGGACGCGTATCAGCATCACAAATGACGACGAAATCACCATAGGTTTGCTCCATCGCATTTCTAAGGTTACCTGCCTTAAAGCCTACATTTCCCTCTCGCGTTATGTAGCCAACGCCCATTTCCTCAGCCAATGCTTTCATTGAATCGCGCTTACCGTCATCAAGAATAAAGATTTTCATCTCTATTTCGCAAGGATAGGTAATCTTTTGTGCATCTTCGATACTCAGCCTAACCAGGTCGGGCTCTTCATCATAACTAGGAAAGAAAACATCAACCGATACAGGTCTATCTTCGTCGCAGTTCTGAACACATTGGTTGATGTTTGATGGCGGTGATTGCTTTGGTTCATCTTTTGTCTTCCACATGTTGATAGTAAACAAAATAGACCCAATGAACGCACAGGATTCAGCAAATGCCAATGGTAAGGAAAACCATAACGCATCCATATTCAATGCATAAGTCCAACGCCACCACAAATACCATAATCCTAACGTCAGATTACACGTAGCAAGATACTGATAGAGTAGCTCCCTCGGCATACTATGCGGCACGGGTTCTGGTGGTGTTCGATGCTCGAACTTTTTAAAATACATATCCATTTACTTAACTTCCCTTGTTCAGCATTGCCATGCTTAGTTTCGTAAATGACTAGTTAAACGCTAAGCCTGTTCGTTCTAGCCAATTAGTAATCCCCTGGTTGATAGTGATTACTTGAAATAAGTTCCCCTTGCGAACCAATGATATTAATCATAAATTCATCAGTTATTTTCCCACGTTCAATATTGGCGATTGTTGTAATATCATTGCTTTTAATATCGATATGATCCTTTTGCCAACATTTAGACGGTTCTTTATTCAGAGCCACACAATCAATCACAACATTAGTGTTAGAGATTGGAACCCTTGAGTCATTGATAATACTTATTTTTATAAGTTTAGACGAAGGCTCTTTGTTTACACTAGCAATCGGTAAAATAGGTTGAAAAGATTGCTTCAACGCTAAAAAACCTGGCTTTTTTTGTCGATCTACATCCAATACAGACCAAGTAACTGAGGGCCAACTGTCGACAAACATAAATTGATAAATGGCAGCAATACCTTTATTTTTTTTCAACCTTAGGTTTTCTGCCGCATATTTATTTACTGTCCTCTGATAGTCCTGACTATTAACAATAAAGTCATTTAAGTTTTGTCCCATTTCTATTTTGGCTAGCTCGAGCGTTTCATGTCGTTGGAAATTATGATAATCAAGTTGGTCGAGTTGTTGGGTATTTAAAGGCCAAGAATCCGTATCAGACAAAATGCTAGCCAATAACTCAAATCTTGGGAATGCTTGCGCACCAAACTCGCTAATGATTGGAGGGCCTGTTAGCTTTTTATAATCGGTATAATGACCGGAATACCAGCCATACCATGGATGTTCATAGGTGTAAGACGCCTTCCTTACCACCCTTCCATCTTGAGATTCGACAAGTGCCGAGTAGACGCTGTCTGTTAGTTGTTTATTATGCGAACGTTCATAAGATGGATACTTGTATTTCATCCAAGTCGCATCCCACGGCGGTTCGTTATGACCACTCCAAAACGCTATTGATGGATGATTGAACAGCATTGACGTCATGTCCTTTGCTTGCCGTGACGCTTCTGCCGACGTTGCTAACGATTCTTCATATCCCCATTGCAACGGAAAATCTTGCCAAACAACAAAGCCAAGTTCATCAGCAAGATCGTAAAACGCTTTGCCTGCAACGTGCCCATGGACTCGAATGCTATTCACGTTCGCTTCCCGCATCAGATCAAGATCATCCGCATAGTCTTGCCGTGACACTTCACCTAGCCATTGGCTCGCTATATAATTGGTCCCTCGAATAAAGTAAGGCAGATCGTTAATATAGAAATGTTTTTTAGATTCAGAATACTCAACTTTCCTAAACCCAATGCGTTGTTGTACGTAATCAGACACGGGTTGATCCGCCAAGTACACGGTCACTTTTAAATCATAAAGATTTGGCTTTCCCCAGTCATAAGGCCACCAGAGCGCTCTTTTGGTACTAGGAACCGTCCACTGCATTAAATTGTCGCCTTCATTAAGCCTCGTACGGACGACATAACTCTCGCGACGGGTTCTCATATCAACCTCCTGAGGAGGCACAAGTGATATTTCGACAAAACTTTCACCCGACAACGAACTATTCAGGAGTATATTCAGTTGCCCTGACGATTCTCCATTATCCTGGAGAATGGGCGTAAATTTAACCTCTCGAATAGCAACGGGTCCGGTACGCTTTATGTCTACCGAGCCCCAGATCCCCCCTGAGTTCGCATCTTGCCCCCGCTCCGACCATGCTCCTCCAGGTCTCGTATCATGATGATTTAGGACGCCTTTTAGTTCTTTCTTGTTTAAAGACCAATCCTGAACCTTGTCATCGTTTTCGCTCTTAACCATGACACTAAGCTCATTTGTTTTTTCTTTGATAAAAGAAGTCACGTCAAACGAGAATGGAGCAAAATAACCGACATGAGATCCTATCGGTATATTATTCAATGATACGTCTGCGACATAGTCAACGGCTTGAAATGACAACCAGTAACGACTCTGAATGTATTTTTTTTCTAACTCAAAAGACGTCCCATACAATGCCTGACCGGCAAAATCGACCCCTTCAGAATACCAATTAGCAGGAACGTGCAGCGATTGATTATAGGTTTCAAATGATGGCTGATTCGATCTAGGTGAGGCGGCAATTGAAGTGAACTGCCATTGCCCATCCAATGACAGCGTAGAAACGTTGCTGTCCAAGCGCTGACTCGTGCACCCTTGCAATAAGATATAAATAACCACCCATCCAATACGCCGCACTTTCCACTCCCTAATCAATTAGCTACTAAACCGTTTTGACAAGTGTAAAGGTGTTCTTGTCGCCTTCTTGTGTCAGTTCAACATGATCAAGTAACGCCGCTAATATGATGAATCCTCTACCAGACGTCGTCCATGTCTCAGGGTCTTCAGGATCGGGCTCGATAAAATCAGCTTCCAAAGCCGACTGAAATTCGGCTTGGGACATGCCATCACCAAAATGGATAATATCAACAATTACTTTATTTTCGTTGTAGCGACTCGCTACCTGTATCGGTTCGCCATCTTGACTCTCGTAAGCATGTTCATACGCATTATTGATCAGTTCAACCACACAGAGTTCAAGCTCTCCAATAGCGTCATCACTAAGGTTGCGAGACAACCAATACTCTTTAAGGTCGTTAGCAGCAACCCTTGATATGTCGATGGCGCTCTTGTATGAATTTGAAAATGCATGTCCTTCACTGGTCATCATGATCATCCTGTCTTTATCGAAATGTGCGCTTGTGCGTTATTCACTTACCAATGTTAACGGCATAGCGAGTTTGCGAGTCATACGTATCGTTCACTTGCTCAAATCTAAGACACACTTAGATTGATGCTTTATTTGTACACATAAATCACATCGTGTTGATAGCATCAGTCAAACGATTCATTGCTGGATAAGGTCGCAAATTTGTCCACATTGCCAAGCTTTCTGTTTGTCCATCGTGGCCAATACTAAAATCACCAAAAATAGTTTGCTCTTTTATATCAACACCTTGATGTATTTGGGTGTAATCAAAAATCAAAGAATGCTTAACCGTAGAATCACGCTTAACGTGACAGTTTGCACCAATCAACGCAGGTCCGATGATCGTTGCACCTTCTTCTATAAGGCAACCGCTCCCGATGACAACTGGAGGAACAATATTACATTTTGAAAGGTCAATATTAGTGTTAATACCTAACCAGATGCCCGCTTTAACTTGTGTACCAGGAATGCGATAACCGGGTACTTTGCCACTTAACACATCCTCCGTTACTCCCCAGATATCCTTAATGTTACCGACATCAAGCCATTGGAAATTCATTTCTACGGCATGAAACGGCACGTGCTGCTCGACCAGTTTAGGAAACAATTCACTACCAATATCAAACTCTGTCTCTTTGGGGATATAATCGAAAATAGCAGGTTCAAAGATATAGATACCCGTGTTTACTTGGTCGGATAAGGCGTCTTCTTTGGCTGGTTTTTCTTGAAAGCTCTGCACGAGCCCTTTGGGGCCAGTCACCACTACCCCATATTTTTCGACGTCATCGGCATGGACTCGCTTTGTAATGATGGTCGCTATCCCTCCATTTTTACGATGCTTCTTTACGGCCTCTTTAAGGTCTAAATCAATCCAAGCATCGCCACAAACGACAACAAACGTCTCATCAAAAAAACCAGAAAACTCTTGAATGCGCTTCATGCCACCCGCCGAGCCTAATGCTTTACTTTGAAAGACGCCATCTTCCAGTGCGCCCTCACATGAATAGGACAACTGAACATCAAAATGATGTCCATCACCAAAATAGCCCTCAATCACTTCAGCTAAATGGCTGGTATTGATGACAATTTTGCTAATGTTATGTTGAGCAAACAATTCAATCATCGACTCCATTACCGGCTTCCCTAATATCGGGATCATCGGTTTGGGAATTTGTTGGGTAATAGGACGAACACGCGTCCCCTTCCCTGCTGCAAGAATCATTCCTTTCATATTCGCTTCCTAGCCATAGGCAATCATGTAATCTTAAGCTGACGTCGCAACCGCATCTTCGACGGTGTCATACGTTTTTATTAACCGATCCATTCTCGTGAGTTTAAACAACTCCCTAACCGGCTTTTTCGCACCGACAACGGCAATTTGTTTATCTCTGAGCATTTTATATACCGCCATAATTGCACCTAGCCCACTACTATCCATGAACGTTACTTCAGAAATATCGAGTAAAAGGTTTGGTTTGATGTCGGCCTGTATCTCTTCAAGAGTCGAACGAAACGACGTCGCTAACTTTGCATCAAAACGGCTTTCTTGCACTTGAATAACGGTAAACAAGTCGTTGTCAGAAATATCGTACTTCATAAGATTCCCTACCTATTGTGGTGTCCATTTACACACTAGAATGCTGACATCATCGTCGAACATTTCATTTTGTTGCCAATCCCGTACTGAAGACACAATACGAGCAGGCTTATCTTCAAAGCGCTCCCTTTCCTGAAGAGCGATAAGGTCTTTTAACCTCTCCTCGGTATAAAACTCTTCGCCAACACGGGCTTCCGTAATACCGTCGGTATAAAGCCAAACTTCATCTTTTGGCCCCAAAGAAATCGTTTCTTGTTTGTAGTCAGCAAAATCAAACATCCCAACCACGAAATTATCATCACCTAGAAATTGTGGAGTTCCTGCTTCGTCTTGAAGCCATACAATGGGTGGGTGCCCCGCAGCACAATAGTTAAGCTCACCCGTAGCTTGATTCAGTACGGCATACACCATGGTAAAATAGAGGTGGCTCGAAGAATCTTGGCTATAAATATCATTGAGCTTGGCTACCACTTCGTCTGCTGGCCGAATTACCCGCCCCTTACTGGTATCTTTAAAAACAACGGAGCTGGGACCATTGACTACTGAAAGCGTTTGGTGAACTGAGAAAGACAACAAAGCCGACGCAACCCCATGACCAGATACATCGAGTAGATAGAAGCCGACGTGATCATCATCTAGTTGGAAGTACCCCAGAATGTCGCCCCCAACCTGCGCACTGGGTATCGAAGTATATGCCATCGATACATGCTCAAATGTCGTTCGAGTTGGAAGAAGCTGGCGAATAAAATCACCCGCGGAGTCCAAATCTTGCCGTATCGTGGCATAAGCGGTATCCAGTTGATGATTTTTTTGAAGCAGTTCGTTGTGTAGCCCTAAGTTTCTGAATCCAGCTCGAATTCGAGCATCCAGTTCGTCGATTGCGGTGTTTTTTGCTACAAAATCATCCGCACCCGCATCGATGCCATTGATAATTGAATCCTGATCATCTTGTGAAGACAGCAACACAAAAAATATATAGCGATTATAATTAGTGGACTTGAGTTCTTTACACAACTGGACGCCGTCCATTTTAGGCATCACCCAATCACTCAGTACAAATTGAATATGTTCACTTTTGTTAAGGGCTTCTAGTGCTTCATAGCCGTGATTTGCTACTGTAACGTCGTAACCGCGTTTTTTTAACAAAGAGCTCATTAATATCTGTGTTGTCTTATTGTCTTCAACTAACAGAATGGCTCTTTTTATTTGATTACCACTGATTTCAACGTTTTCCATTCATCAGTATTCCACGACGCCCTAACCATACTAATGAGGATAGGAACAGAAATTAAAATTACCAAAATATTTTTTGTTTTCTTCACGTTAGCGTGAGATTGTGCTTGAATTAACCTTATGTTCTACCTCTAAACTATGGCGAGTTAATATGAATATTAAAGCGAGTATTTATGTTGTTATCGCTCTTACTCCGCTCTTAGTAAAGGCAGACGACTATTTATCTAATTCGCGCCAACACGCACCAGCCCCAATATCACCTAACATCACCAAAGGTGATAATTCTATTAATAATGACAATGAAGAGACCGAGCTCGATTTAATTTGGCGTGGTGTTGAAAGCTCTTTTGAACTGCCATTTGGAGAACTTGAAAATAGAGAAGGCCTTTCAGGTCTTAGCGGCAATTTCTCTTTAAACCTTCCACTGATTCAAACTGAAGAGGCAAATTTGCCCTCTGGCGCAACCAACGGCCCTTCCAATGTAAACTATACCGCGAATCTCTCGCTTAAATATGTGCTGCTAGGTAATTGGTTCGTATCTGGTACCTTGTATTACTATTTTGATAAAGAGCAACAACAGACTTGGAATCCAGATTTCACTTATGTCTTCGGATACAGTGATTGGCGTCCTTATACATTTAGCCTGCTCTACTCCAACTATGGCGGTAATCGCTTTAGCCCCGAACCAGGAGGGTCTCGTACCAACTTCAACGAAGGAACCTGGTCACTAGGGTGGAAATTTCCAATTACTGGTAAACTGCTAGAGTGGACAAGGGTCAGCGATGATGGAAGTATTGGTTGTCAGACCGACTACAATTACACCCCCAGTTATTTCGATTTAGCCTCGTCGGACTATAAAGCGAACCATCAAACCCTGTCGTTAGGGTGCAAATACGCAATCACAGGAAATTGGTATATCAACGCCACGGCCTTTTATTATTTTGACCGTTCACAGCAACAACCATGGAACCCTGATTACACTTACGGCTTTGGGTACTTTGATTGGCGTCCAGGTACCATTACGCTGCAATATAATAACTACTCAGGTAACCGTTGGAATTCTAGTGATGCTGGTGAAAATACAGGGCGATTCTTAGATGGCTCTATCATGCTCGCTTATTCATTCGCTTTTTGAGAATCAGTCTACCTCCGCACTTATTGCGTTTCTCTCCTCTCTTTTCGCAAGTCAAAATGAGATCCCTTTCTAATAACCACAGCTGCATACCGAGTAATTTCAACATAAATAACGGCAATTCAATCGGTTACGTATTTTCACTCGATTTGGCATGCTACATGCTTTATTAAAAATCAAAAGCAGATTTAGTTGATTTCGTTATTAGATCTCCTAATTCATTCTTATTGAACATCCGACATCTAAAAAGAGAGGCACTCCATGGACGGAACCAAACACGACGACTTGATTTCAGGTACAGAGAACGCAGACAACGTTAACGCTCAATCAGGTAACGATGAAGTGCATACTCAGCAAGGCGACGACTTTGTTGCTGGTGGCGAAGGGGCGGACCTTATTCGCTCGGGTGACGGTGCCGATACCGTTTTGGGCGATGTCGAATACAGCGCTTCCGATTCCAGCACATCAACTGACTCAACGAGCAGTGACGATAGTTGGGGTAATAGTCAGTCTGTCTATTCCTATTCTAGCCAAGGGCAAGGCACGAGCTCAGAAGCCGAATCCCACGGCGTTCGCCTTGGCAACTACGTCATCGACCAAACCGGTAATCTAACCGCCAACTTCAATGTATCCAACGCCCCTGATACAGTCACCGTGCTCATCAAGGACGAAAACGGGACCATCATCCATTCTCAAGAAGCAAACGTCGATGAGAACGGTGATATTAGCGTCGACTTTGAGTTTACTGAAGCTCAAGTAGAAGGTAACAGCCCTCTTTTCTTTTCGTTAGAAGATAACCAAGGTCAACCAATCAATGACCTCAATACCGTAGATATCGACGTTCATAACATCTTTGATGACCAAATTCATGGCGGTGCAGGCGACGATATTCTTAAAGGACAACAAGGTGAAGACACCATCTACGGTGGAACTGGTAATGACTTTCTTGATGGTGATATCAACGACGATACCCTGTATGGCGACGAAGGTGATGACGTTCTTATCGGAGGAAATGGCGACGACACCCTTTTCGGTGGCACTGGCAACGATACGCTCATGGGCAGCGATGGTGATGACACGCTGCACGGTGATGACGGTGATGACTTGTTACTTGGCGAAATGGGTAACGATACCATCTATGGCGGCAAAGGCGCTGACGTAGTCATTGGCGACGACGGTGATGACACGTTATATGGCGACGCTGGCGATGATAAAGTCTTCGGTGGCAAAGGCACCGATCACCTAGAAGGTGGCGACGGGGCTGACGAACTGCATGGTGAGGAAGGCAACGATACCATTTTAGCGGGAAGCGGCGCTGACTTTGCTATGGGTGGATCAGGCGATGATACGATCTCTGGCGGCGATGATAACGATCTACTCCTTGGCGGTGACGGAAATGACAACCTTCAGGGCGATGCAGGCGATGATGTGCTAGTCGGCGAGTACGGTGATGATCTACTTATGGGTGGTGTTGGTAATGATGTCCTTATCGGGGATGACGGAGCCGACCACCTCATTGGTGGAGAAGGTAATGATGAATTGTATGGTGGTGCAGGCATTGACACACTCGACGGTGGTGACGGTGACGACATAGTGCACGCAAACGAAGGCGCAGACATTATTTCAACCGGGCTTGGTAATGACCAAGTCTATGCTGGCGAAGGCGATGACCAAATCAATACGGGTGCAGGCGACGACCTCGTCTTTGGACAAAGTGGTCACAATGTTATCGATACAGCAGACGGTCATGACACCATTTATACCGAGGCCGGTGACGATATTATTAATGCCGGTAGTGGTGATGACACGATTTACGCCGGTGGCGGTGATAACCAGATTGACACTGGTGACGGCCAAAATACGGTTTACGCCGATGGGGGCAGCGACACCATCACATCGGGCTCAGGAAATGACACGTTATACGCTGGTGATGGCGACAATATTATCGATGGTGGTTCAGGCGATGATCGACTGTATGCAGGTTCAGGCTCAGACCAAATTACAGCGGGTGATGGTAATGATGAAGTGTTTGCAGGCGCTGGAAACGATGTCATCACAGCAGGATTAGGCAACGATACCATCTTTGCTGGCAGTGGCGACGACACAATATCGGGAGAGGCTGGCGCAAACAAACTGTTTGGTGAAGGCGGTAACGACACCATTACGGCTGGTCAAAATGGAAGCGAGCTTTTTGGTGGCTCTGGCCACGATACCCTGATGGGCTCTGACGAAGCGGATGTATTGGCAGGTGGTGCAGATAATGACACCTTAATCTCAGGCAAAGGTAATGACACGGTATTTGCGGGTTCGGGAATCGATACTGTGGTCACAGGTGAAGGCGATGATACCGTCTTTGGCGAAGCCGGCACGAATACGATAGATACCGGCGCTGGTAATGATTCTGTGTTTGGTGGCATTGGTAGCGATACTGTCACAACAGGTGCAGGTAATGACGCTATCTTCGCCGATAAAGGCGCAGATACTATCAATGCAGGTAGCGGCGACGACCATTTAGATGGTGGTGACGGGGATGACAAACTGTTTGGTGAAGACGGTAATGATGCCCTCTTTGGTGGTGCAGGTAATGATGAATTGGTCGGTGGTGCGGGTTATGACTTCTTAGCGGGTGGTGCCGGTGATGACACCATGACCGATGATGGCCAAGATACCCTGCTCGGCGAAGCAGGTAACGACACTCTCACAGCAGCATCCACCGGCTCGCACAACATATTTGGCGGCAGCGGCAACGATACATTAATCGGCAGTGACGAAAGCGATACCCTGTACGGTGGTGAAGATGACGACACGATTACTGGCGGCGCGGGTAACGATACGCTCTTCGCTGGCGATGGCGAGGATAACATTCAAGCCGGTTTGGGCGACGACACTGTCTACGGCGAAGCCGGCAATAACACCATTGCTCTAGAGCAAGGTAACGACACGCTCTTTGGTGGAGCCGGAAACGACACGGCCAGCGGTGGTGAAGGTAATGACGCCTTATCCGGTGCGGGCGGTGCCGATGTACTGTCGGGTGGCTTGGGTACGGATACATTGGATGGCGGAGATGGCAATGACGTGCTATCGGGTAACGAAGACGCGGACATTTTACTTGGCGGCGCAGGCAACGACACACTAACAGGCGGTACTGGAGACGACTTCTTGTATGCGGGTTCAGGTGCAGACAACCTGTCTGGCGGAGAAGGTGTCGATCAACTTTACGGCGAATCAGGTAATAACACACTTGATGGCGGTATGGGCGATGACATCATTTTGGGCGGTACCGGCAATGAAACTATCATCGGTGGCGAAGGCAGTGATTATATTGAAACTGGCGTCGGCAATGATACCGTATTCGGAGGCATAGGTGATGACCAAATCCTGGCGCAAGGTGGCAGCAACACGTTATCAGGAGGCGAAGGCGATGACGAGATGACCTCAGGAAGCGGCGATGACATCCTTGACGGTGGTGACGGTGATGACACCCTGACCTCAGGCTCAGGACACGATACGGTTCGAGGCGGATTAGGTAACGACACCATTATTGCGTCGGCGGGTAATAATCAGCTATCAGGTAATGAAGGTAATGATGCTCTCTCATCTGGCGCTGGAAACGACCAGCTATGGGGTGATGAAGGCAACGACACCTTAAGCGCCGGCGATGGCGATGACAAACTTTATGGTGGTCAAGGTAACGATACCCTGAACGCAGGCAGCGGGCATGACACTCTAGAGGGTAATGAGGGTGACGATAAACTTTATGGGTATGGCGACAACGACTCGCTAGACGGTGGCGACGGCGCTGACCAACTGTTTGGCGGTGATGGCGACGATACCCTCGCTGGTGGACTCGGAAACGATAGACTTAAAGGTGATAGTGGCACGGATTTACTTCATGGTGGTGAGGGTAATGACCGACTTGAAGGTGGTTCCGGTAACGACACCCTATTCGGTCAAGATGGCAACGATACGCTTTACGGGCAATCCGGCGACGATCAGCTCTTTGGTGAGTTAGGTAACGACAAGCTCTATGGTGGTTCAGGCTCTGATAACCTATCTGGTAAAGAAGGCGACGATACGTTGGACGGTGGTTCTAACAATGACTTTGTTGATGGTGGCGTGGGCAACGATACATTACGTGGCGGATCAGGTGATGACCTTGTCTTCGGTCAAGAGGGGAACGACTCCCTAGACGGCGGCAGTGGCCTTGACCAATTATTTGCTGGTTCGGGCGATGACACCTTAGTTTTCGATAACGAAGAAATCACGTCTGGTGACGCTAACTCTGTCTACTTTAGTGGTGGCGAGGGATTTGACGTCTTAGTCGTAGGCAATGGGAACGACAATCAAACCATCGACATGTCCAAAACCGCATTCCAAGAGATTGAAGGCGTGAAGGTCAGTTCAACTGACACCGACATAGCCATCGCACTCGACAAAATTGCTGTTAATGATACCGCTGGAGAAGCAAATGGTCAGTTTGTGTGTACCGGAGCCAAATCTATCGACTTGTCAGGCTGGGGGTGGGAACTTAAGAGTACAACGGTTGATATGGACCAAGGACTCAAAGATGCCTACGAAGCACAAAACCTTGATACCTCAAGCTTGTATGGTTACAAACTTGAAAGTACGGATGGAAAAGAAGTCACTATTTGGAGCGACTTGGAACAAGATGATATCAATTTCCCATCCGATATCGCTTAGCCAATGAGCACCAGCAACCAATATTGTCCATTTCCTTAGCAACATTTGACTGTTTGCCCTCTTCAAAAGAGGGCCTTTTTTTGAACAATCACATGCATATTACCAACCCGTAAGGAATAGACATTAGACAAAAACCCCAGCGTTTAGCTGGGGTTTTTCATTTTAAGTGTGCGTCATAAACTTCGACACAGAATAACATGCGACCAATTTATCATCACATCATCCTTTTGGTTTCACGTACCCAACCTATTGTTGCGCTGCCAACTTATTGCTGCCCTTGTTCGCAGCGGCAACCAATGCCACACCAACGACAAGAACAATGGAACCACATAAAAGGAATAGCATACGGCCTGACGTTTCATTTGGAATCAATGCCATCGCTAAGATACCAAAACCGGCCACGCAAATGAGGTTGCCGAGCATACTACGCTGCTTCGTGTCTAAGTTTTGTTGATCTTCAGAGTCAGCATAAACAGGCGTATTCCAGTTTTTAAACAGCTCTGTCACTTCAGCTTCACGTGCAGGCGTTCTGCATGTACGGTCTTTGTATGCTAGTGCGATTGCTACGAAAAAACCTCCAGTAAAGATAACGTGTGCGGCTAGACTCAGCGTTACTTTCAAGTCAGCCCATTCACGCAACGTCAACGTCTGCTCTAAGCCGAATAAACTTTCAATATGATGTGCTTCCAATGAAACACCAAAAATAAATGAAACAGCACCACCAACGAGTAACGTAGCCCACGCAGACCAATCTGGTGTATTACGCATTAACATACCGAGCAATACTGGAATCAACATTGGGAAACCAATCAATGCTCCAACATTAAGAACGACATCAAATAAGCTGAGGTCACGAAGTGAGTTAATAAACAAACCAATACCGATAATGATGAAGCTCATCAAAACCGTCGTCAGTTTACTCACAAGCATCAGTTCTTTTTCTGTCGCTTTTGGACGAAGTACTGGGTTGTAGAAATTGATAACAAAAATACCGGCGTTACGGTTAAGGCCTGAATCCATTGATGACATGGTGGCAGCAAACATTGCTGACATTAATAAGCCGACCATTCCAGCTGGCATCAACTTTTCAACAAACGCTAGATAGGCTGCATCAGCGCCAACATCATAACCTTCGATAAGCTCAGGCATAAATGAAGCAACATACCATGGCGGGAGGAACCAAATAACTGGGCCAATAATCATAAGCGCACAAGCAAGTCCCGCAGCTTTGCGAGCATTTTGACTGTCTTTTGCACATAAGTAACGATACGCGTTAATGCTGTTGTTCATGACACCGAATTGCTTGATAAAGATGAAAACCACCCAAAGTACAAAGATGCTCATGTAATTTAGGTTGTTGCCAATAAAGAAGTCGCCTTCAAAGTTAGATACGATGTTACTTATCCCACCACCGTGATAATACGCTGCAATAGCACAAGTAATGGTTACCGCCATAATGACCAGCATCTGCATAAAATCAGACGCAACAACAGCCCAAGAACCACCTGTTACCGCCATTAACATCAAAACAATGCCGGTGACAACAATCGTCGCCTCCATTGGAATATCGAACACAGCAGCCACAAAAATAGCTAGGCCATTCAACCAAATCCCTGACGAAATCATGCTGTCTGGCAAACCAGCCCACGTAAAGAACTGCTCCGATACTTTACCAAAACGCATTCGAATGGCATCAATCGCAGTTACAACGCGGAGCTGTCTGAACTTTGGTGCAAAGTAGAGATAGTTACATAGGTAACCAAATGCATTGGCCAAAAATAAGATGACAACAACAAAACCATCACTAAATGCACGTCCCGCGGCACCCGTAAACGTCCATGCAGAAAATTGGGTCATGAATGCCGTTGCACCAACCATCCACCAAAGCATTTTACCCCCACCTCGGAAGTAATCACTTGTAGACGTTGAAAATTTACGGAACATCCAACCGATTGCTATTAAGAAAAAGAAGTAGGCGAGAACCACGAGTGTATCAATAGTCATTATTTCAACCTTTATAGTTTTGGGGTTAATTTACGTCACCAAGGTTACGTATTTGACTACCTTATTTGTAGTACAAAACTACATTGGTGAGACATAGATCGCCTGTTTTATATAATTAAATATAATGAAATTAAACCTTAAAAAACAATAGCTTAGAGCATAAATAAACATAAACAACGTGAATAAAAATACATATTTGTAATACAAATCAAAATGTGATTATTGGATAACTATCGCGTCAATACTGGATGATAATAGCGGTATAAATTAAGAAATAACAAACATTAACTTTGGGCTGTAAATATTTGCATTGAGCCGATAAAAATTAATTAAAAACAGAGTTATCAATATCGTTCAGCCGAATAAGCCGGCACTAATTACTCGCTAACAACATATTTAAAAATAGTGGGAACTAATTAGTATCGGGGGTTATTAACTAGAGTAATAAAACAGCAAAAAATAGCGTTTATGACGAGTGGAAGAAAGAGACAAAACTTGCGAATTCAACCTTAAAATAATCAACAGTCAAATAAATTAATGAATGTTATTTTAAAATATTAAATAAAGAGTATTGGATCAGTAATTTAACCTCATGGAATTTGGTCGATGTCTCCATAATAGCTCGTTAATAGGCTGAAAAACGGTTGTTGCTAACATTGAATCGAAAAATATATCATTTAAGCAAAAATAAGCGCTAACACCATAGTAAAATGAGTCTGATTTTGATCAAATGGTCATCACTAAATGTATGAATCTCGCTTACATCACCGTTTCTCACCACCACATTCAAATGATGGATATTGGCTCAGATCACGCTATATGTCTCAGATCACGCTATATGCCTCAGAGCACACTATATGTCCCAGCGCTTTTATTGCCAACATTCGAGTTTAAGAACTGCGTATGGTGCGATGGTTAGCCAGTACTCTTGTGCATCGCACCGCCCTTCAACGCCATCATATTCATCGACAGAAACCTAACATAGCAAACCCTCTAGCCTGCAAGTCACCGTCAACCATGCAAGGCTGCTCCACGGCTAGTTTTAAGCGTATGATGGCCTTGATGAATAGACACGATCTGCTTACCTCACCTTTGACTGAACAGCATCATTATGACGCCCACGCAGTACATTAGTGTTCATGATACAGACCATTCGTAATGGCGTAACCGTTAGCAAGACGTGTCAATTAACAAGAACATGGCCGTAGACGTGACGCTCAAACAGCCAGCCTTTGTTCCAACCATATCATTATGATTTAGCCATGCACAAAGCTATAGCTTCAGTAATTGGGCGTTGTATATGTTGTCTTTTAAGCGCGTAAATCGCTCATATGGACAAAATTAACAGAGGTGTGGTAATCGGTGGGAATAGAGTGCATTTCCGTCTTTCCAACCGGATAGACGTGACAATGACGCAGTAACACGACTTGTCCAATGAAGTTGTAGAGGTATCAATGCATAAGCTTGTTTTGAGACATCTAACAATGATGGAGATAAAAGCGAGATTATTAGGTGGTAATCCGGTGCAGAGCTAAACCTTAAGTCATGCTTATCACTGAGTGTTCTTCTCGGCACTGAGAAATAATTTACACCCGCATAATCATTTTTTGCAGAGCCTTCGTCCGTAGATTCATCAACAATAGCCGTATGTTGACTATCTATTTTATCTAAGTCCAAACTCAATTGAATGGTAACCGTTTCGCGTATTGGCTCAAGCGACAAGTACTCATCAGCGATAGCAGTATGCGTACACACTGCCAACACCATTACGATAAATAATTGATACCAACGCTTAAACAAAATTTACCTCATTGATCGATAGGTTAGATCTTAAGTAACTTATCGAAGAGTATACTGAATCAGCGCAGTACAATGGTAGTGTAGAGTCAAATGAAGTGTTAAAAATTATTTCCGCTTTCATGATAGGGTTTGTATTCCTAAATGAATTCAAGCCCGTCAGTGATGCCAATAATAACGGCTATATTCAGTTCTATTTCATCACCAAAACCCAAGCAGCATTTGTTAATTATTACCCCGTACTCTTAATCGTCATTAACCAATAACATATAGAAACACTCATTAGAGCAAGTAATACTAATTACTTAGTCTAACCACTATCAAATACAAAGGTAAGCCATAGGAATACACACTAACAACGTCGATGTATTCGTCTAATCACACCAACAAACGACTAACGGGCTGCTCACACTAAAACCAAGGCTCTTGCCATGCCAAAAAAACCATAAAATCAATGACTTAAAACGAAAAACAACAAGAGTATAAATCTATTATCCGAAGCGGTATCGTTCGCGGCAACGAAGTTCGATAAAGATCTATCTGTATGCGAGCCATATGAGAAAAGCCCCGTCAATGACGAGGCTGATACGTTTACGCTGATGGGTAACCAGATACGTAGATGAAACGATAAGCAAAATTAGCTAACTAAGACCAGAGAATCTAGAATCCCCAGCCCGCTATGGATTCCTCCTTCATTTTCGCTAGCCGGTTTACTGCGAATTAAATACCCCGCATAGCCATTGTTTTCGGTAACCGCATGGCCTTGATAGTGCGCGGTAAACAAACCAATCTCACTCACTAAATCTGACACTATCGTTTGCTGACCATCTCGAACGGCGATGGTTGGTGACTCGCGCTCATGTGGATAGAGACGTTGCATCAATGCCCACGCATCATACTCTTCTGGCTTCAGTGCCATTAAGGTATCGCTGATTTTGTCGCCGAAGACACAGTGTCCACCACCTTCACCTTGGTTTTTGAGTACCCATTGCTGTTTATTGGCGCGGGTATTAAACCATTCAATCGTCTCAGCTGAGATAGGCTTCATGTCAGCTAATACGCTTTTTATAAGCTTAGCGTCTTCGAGAGAAAGTCCCCAACGTATGTAGTCTGCGGCAGGTATCATGGTTAGCAACATCTGCATCGATTTACTCGTCGCCAATTGCTGGCTAATCGTCGCGTTCATGGCAACATAGTGTTTTTCAATGAACAGCCTCGTCTGGCTCAGCGTATGACAACAAATATCTTCTTTTAATTCTGGCGCCCAATAATCAGAATATTGGTATCCAGCACGCAGATAGACGGTATCAATCGCTCCAACGCCATCAAGAATAAGACGTGGATTGCCACTGTCCGACATACCACCAGTTGATAACTGCGTACTTAATTGCTCGAACGTGCGCCTCAGTGTTCGAACACCCAGTCTCTGTAACTCAACTTCCAATAAATGCTGATCATAGACATTGTCTTCATTTTTCTGCACGACCATTAAAAATGTCGGGGTTGCATCATGTTCCATTTCGTTAAAGTGCGCCTTCACTTTCTTAGTCGCCGTCGCAATGCCAAGGGCAAGCTGATGCATCGCTTGATTGTTCGCCGGCATCGCTGCTCTATCTTCTACCCAGTGTTCGTACACGTCACTCCATTGGCTTTGAACAAAACGATGGAGCTCTGTGGCGCGCTGACCAAACGGTCCCATACCAGCAGCGATGCCATTAAATTCAATAACCTTCGCGCCATGCTGGCGATCATCCATAAAATCGGTACGCATTAGAAGCAATGGCTGACGTGCAGGTTGTAGGCGCTGTAGGACGCTACCATGTGCTTGTTGGTGGAGCTCCATCAAGCGGCCAAAAAACGAGTCTGCTTTTGCCATATCATTTAGCGATGATTGTAAAAAATCATGGTCTTCAGATACATTGCTCACCAACTTTGCAATCAAAGGGGTTACGGTAAGTAAATGATTGTATACCGTTCGCTCCATCGTCATTGGGGCAATACTGAACGGAACGTGCCTTGCCGTATTGTCAGCTTGGCGAAACGCGACACCGTGCATGATTTCCCATTCACAGACATCTTCAATGAATTGCTGAGGCACAAATTTGGGGTTGTCGTTATTCATAATGTAATGACTCTTTCTATTTTTATCGCCTATGTCGCGTTCATAGCCGCAAGGCTCGGTGTACTATTCTGGTATTCGTTTTCCGAAGATATGAGCGAAATAATACCGCATCGATCGTGGTTCTGCCTCTAAGAATAACCAAACACGTCCATTCCTATGGTTAGTCCACCTCACGTCTGCAGGCGTTCTCTGCCGTCCTTTTTACATCGAACGGCGTAAGAAGGCTCCGTCGACAATGCGAGTTTGTCGACCGCACCGACTCAGCATAATTAAGGAGCCTTGATGCCACTGAGGCGCTATCTAATGACGCTTGCTTTATGTTCAATTCTTTCCATTTTACTGATTACACGGCGGCCAGACTCGTAGCCATAGCGATAAAGACGGAGGATTTACAACAAAGACGCATTTTTTATTTATTTCAACAGTATTTAAATCAATGATAAACCGAAGTGCATACGTTGTAGTGCATGCATTATTGTGTTTCAAACGCTTTTTACCTTATTCGAGTAAACGTATTCACCGTTACAAGATGCTTCTACTCTCATATTTATATTATTTGAGCGCGTCGACAAACCCAGACATATCCAATTGCATTTAGCTCAATACCTCATAGGATTGCGAAAACGATTACCCCATTGACTAACCGACGAACTCCCAAAGGGCCTCTTATGAATATCAAAAAAACACTGATTGCCGCTGCTATCGCTAGTGTCAGCTCACTATCTTTTGCGGCGGAGAAAGTCGACCTCATGATCACTGATGCTCTGGTGTTAACCATGGACCAAGACAAATCAATTTATGAGAACGGAGTCGTCGCGATAAAGGATAACAAGATTATAGCCGTCGGCGATCAATCATTAGCGGAACACTACGAGGCTCAACACACTCTCAATGTCGATGGCGATATCGTCATGCCCGGTCTAATAAATACCCATACGCATGTATCAATGACGGTATTCCGTTCATTAGCAGACGACGTCCCTGATCGCTTACACCGTTACATCTTTCCTCTAGAAGCTAAATTGGTATCACGTGATATGGTACGTATTGGTGCCAATTTAGGTAACGTAGAAATGGTTAAAGGCGGCGTCACTACGTACGCCGATATGTACTACTTTGAAGACGAAGTCGCGAAAACTGTCGATAAAATAGGAATGCGGGCCGTGCTTGGCGAGACCGTCATCAAATTCCCGGTTGCCGATGCAGCCAATGCAGAGGAAGGCATTAAATACGCATTAAACTTTATCGAAGAATACAAAGACCACCCACGTATCACCCCCGCATTTGCACCACATGCTCCATATACGAACACCACTGAGATCCTTCAAAAAGTGGCTAAGCTATCGATAGAACATGATGTCCCTGTCATGATCCACCTTGCGGAGTCTCATCGCGAAGAAGAAAAAATTGCCGAGCGCTCCGAAGGGCTTTCGCCGGTCCAGTATATGAACAGCATTGGCGCGCTCAACGAGAACTTAGTCGGCGCTCATATGATTTTGGTTGATGACGAAGATATTGAACTGGTGAAACAATCTGGCATGGGTGTCGCGCACAACATGAGTGCTAATATCAAGTCGGCGAAAGGCGTGTCACCCGCTCTTAAGATGTATGACGACGGCGTACGTATCGGGCTAGGCACTGACGGTCCAATGTCAGGCAATACGTTAAGCACGATTGATGAGTTCAACCAAGTGGCCAAAGTTCATAAGCTTGTTAATAAAGACCGGGCCGCAATGCCGCCAATTAAGGTCATTGATATGGCAACAATGGGTGCGGCTCGTGCATTACACATGGAAGATAAAATCGGCTCACTCGAGGTCGGAAAACTGGCTGATGTGATCGTTATTGATGTCAAAGCACCCAATATGGTTCCGGTTTATAACCCATACTCTGCACTGGTTTACTCAGCAAATTCTGGCAACGTAAAGCACACCATCGTGGATGGGAAAATCATTATGCAAGACCGAAATATGTTAACCGTTGATGAGGATGCGATTCGTAAAGAAGCATTAGATTTCAGTCAAGTCGTCCGAAAAACGGTCATTGAGTCAGGGGAAGTGGTTCAATAAACCCAATATTGTGTAAAGTAGGCATCGCCGAACTCTTGGCGGTGCCTGCCACAAACTTTGATGCCTGTTTAGATCGCTAAAATGCCATTTGAAAAGCCATCAATCGCTATGTAAACAACCGTACACTTTTTCATGACAGCATTGGCACTGATAGGAATGACGATGGGTTTTCTCTCCGCAGTGTGGACAAGGAATCATGCGCTTGTCAGAGCTGCATAAAATCATGATGAGTCCTATGGGGCCCAATACATAACCAAGCAGTACCCCTGCCACCACTCGACCTTTTTTTATACCAACAATGACCGACAATATAAAAAACACCGCATAGAAAGAAAGCCAAAATGCCATTTCAGGTTCCATTTTTACACCTCTCTCATCGCGCGATAATAGCTCACGGTTAACGGCGCGGTTAAATAATCCCACAAGGTTCGTTTCTCTAGAACAATAAACACTTCCGTCTGCATTCCAGGATAAAGCTCGATATTGTCAAGCCCTGCCAATGCATCACTAGCAAGCTTTACTTTAACCATATAACCCGTTTGTTGCTCATTGGTTTCAGTGCTTAATCTGTCCGCTGCAATGTAAGTGACCTCTCCATCGACGGGCGGAGTTTTTCTAACGTTGTAAGCACTTAATCTCACTTTTGCTTGTTGCCCAACTCTAACGACGTCAATATCTTGTGGGGGTATCAACGCTTCGATAATCAATTCATCACTATCAGGAACAATCTCCATCAGCACATCACCGGGGTTAACAATACCACCAACGCTGGCGACATTGAGTCCAACCACAGTACCATTGTGCTCACTGCGGATCGTCACTCGAGACTTAACATCCGTTGCCGCTTTCAATGCCTCACTAATATCACGAGACTCTTTTTGTATCTGAGCAAGCTGAGAGGAATAGGTTTGTTTTAGCTCGAGAAGCTGGCCTTGGTGTGTTTGTTCAAGGGATTTAAGTTGGCGATTATTCACTTCGGTCTCTGCAGCAATTTCAGCCAGCTCAGCATCGACTCTTGCTGCCGCTCTTTTCAGTTCTAGCATGCGTGTTTTAGACACATACCCCTTTTTTACCAGCCCTTGCGTCATATCGATTTCTTCTTTCAATAACGCGCGTTGTCTTGCTATCGCTCTTTGCTGAAACATACCTCCGCGAATTTGTTCATCGAGTAAGGCTTTGCGCTGTATGTATTGCCCTTCCGTCAGCTCCAACTTTAACAAAGCTTGCTGAAACTGGAGCTGCTCACTGCTGATGACGTTGGCGATGATTTGTGTTTTATCGAGAGTGTCTATGCTTACGCTGTTGTCTTTGAAGGTCCAATCAACTTGATTATTTCCTTCTAGTAAAGCGTCAAGCCGACGTTTTTGATAATCAAGAGAAATAGCCTTCAAGGTTAATCGTTGAAAATCCGCTTCTGCTCGTGAGTTGGACAACTCTAGCAGCACATCGCCCGCTTTTATATGTTGCCCTTCTTTAACATACACTTGCTTTACCCAGCCCCCTTCTAAATGCTGGACTTGTTTTCTTTTACTTTCGACCACCAGCACTCCCCGAGCAATAGAGGCAGCACTCAAATCAACAGACGTTGCCCACCAAACAAAACCAACGGTCGTAATCAAGCTAAGAATAATGCCTTTTCTTACTACTTTTGACGTATCAAAAATCATAAATACTCCTAGCTTGCTGTACGGGTTTGAGGATTAGAAGTGCTCGTTACGTTGTCAACGTCAGAGTGTAACCCTAAGAATTGATCGCTTTTGCCCGCTTTTTCAACCTTGCCATCCTTGAGTAAAATGACCCAATCCATTTGCCTCAAAAAACCGGGCCGGTGGCTAATCATAACCGTTGTAATCTCATTCTCTTTACAATGCTGAAGTACGATCGCTAACGCGACCTCCCCTTCTGGATCAAGGTTTGAATTCGGTTCATCTAGTACCAACACCTTAGGATTGGAAAAAATAGCCCGTGCTAAACCAATTCTTTGCATTTGCCCGCCCGACAGTTGCAAACCGCCCTCTCCGCAATACGTTTGATAACCGTCAGGTAACGATATGATCAACTCATGAATACATGCCAGCTTTGCCGCCGCTACCACATCCTCGTCTTTCGCTTCACTGAAACGACAAATATTGTCTCGAACTGAGCCGGACAATAAACCAACGTGCTGAGGGAGGTAACCAATGTGCTGTCCGAACTGAGATTCAGACCACTGCTCTATGGCTGCACCATCCACCTCTATCATCCCAACACTTGGTTGATATATCCCCATAATGAGCTTTGCTAGGGTCGACTTACCTGATCCTGAATTGCCTAGTATCGCCAGGGATTGACCATTACCTAGTTTGAAATTGATATTTTGCAACAAGGGCTCTTTCATTGTTGGAAGTTTGAGAGCGACGTTCTTAAATTGGATGTGGCCTTTGGGTTTAGGCAACGTCGTTTTCTTTACCTCTTTACTTTCGTCATAGGCATTAAGACGTTTCCATGCGCCCATCGCGCTGTACCAAGACTTCCAACCTGAGACGGCTTGTTCAAAGGGTGACAATACCCGTCCCATAATGATTGAACTTGCAATGATAGCGCCAGTCCCTAGCTGTTGAGTCAAGACAAGATAGACGCCAAGTGATAATACGGATATCTGTAGAATCGTTCGAACGTAGCGGCTCACTGAGAGTAATCGGCCTATTCGGGAGTTCACCTCCCATTGATAACTCAGTAATTTTTCACTCTTCGTTTCCCATACCCTTCCAATATTCTCGGACATGCCCATCGCCTTTATCATCGGAGCATTACGCAAATAATCGTTTAACTCCATGTTGGTTCGATTGGAATACTTACCTGAATCTTCATTCGCTTGACGACTTTGCAGCATCATCACTACTGCTAACAGCATGAAAATCACACACCCCATCAACGCAACCACACCAATATAAGGATGAAGCATAAATAGAATGATAAGGAAAATAGGAACCCATGGCAGATCAAAAATCGCGGAAGTAGAAGGCGTAACAAGGAAATTGCGTATTTCAGATAAATCTTGTAATCCTTGTTTTTCAATTCGATTTGTCACGGACGATTGTGAAATGCTCTTTGCGAGTAAAATCCCACTAAGAGAAGCGTCTAATTTTAGCCCTGATTTCTGTAACAACTCGGTACGTATGTACTCCATTAGAAACTGAGCAGTCACAAGAAAAAGCGCGATGCCCATTAATGCAAACATCGTCTCTAAACTCGAACTGGAAAGGACACGATCAAATAGTTGAAGACCATAAATAGGTAGGGACAACACAAGAAAGTTAATGACAAAACTAAAGTAACAAACGACCCATAGTTCTTTTCTTGTTTGTTTGAATGCGGGCTGTATGCGATCCATAAAACACTCTACTCCTGATTAGGTTCCTTCCTAGAAGGGAGTATAGTAAGTGTGTTCGCAATGTGTATTTTTTTAACTAATAAGAAAAATCATAACAAACAAATTGTTAGCTCCGTTTGTATGACTTTTCTAACGATCGTTGTTTGATACTATGCCAACTTAAGTTGTTGACTAATTTCAGCGCCATTTGCTACCGCTCTATGGCTCTCTTTTAAGATCCAATTGATTGGATTTCGAACCCAGGGCTGTGGGTCATATTCTGGAAATCGGTCAACGGCTCTCAATGCGACCACCTTGAGCCCAACAGCCTCGCAAGTCTCAATACAGCGTTTGGCATGCCATGATTGAGCGACAACCACCACATTTCGCCCTACCGCTCGGTGGAGGGCTTGCGTCGCAATATCGGTAGTCGTTTGATAATCTTCGCTACCAATGACATGAGCACGTTTAATTGAAGCGATAGCATGCTCTGCAATTTCTTGTTGAAGATGTGCATCTAGATAAGGGTATTCTTTCAGTAGTGCCATGGCTTCCTTGGCGAGGCATTGATTAACCTCTGAGCTATCCCCAAAGGAAAAAGCGATAACACCATGCGCATCTAGTGGATTACCAAAGTCTTGCATAGACAGTTCAGTTTCACCCAGATAGGTTAATACCCTGTCTTTTTGTTGTTGATTAAGTTGGTAGTCTCGTGTCGAAGTAAGGCGTTGTTTGAGCACCGTCGCCGAGTGGCGTACGAGTGATAGCTCTGAATGAGTTAAGGTATCGATAAAGTTTCGCATAGCAGCACCTGTTGGTTTAGCCCTGCCTATCCGTTGACTCAATACAGTCCATTGACGACGTTATGATATCAATTCAACCCAAATAAAGACAGTAGCAATGTTTAAAAAATAACCAATTATTATAAGTGGCGAGTGTTCAGTTTTGAGACATTAAAGAACTAACAAATTCGAAATTGATAACTTTTGTATTATCATTAAGTTATCTTACAGATCGACTTCAAGGTTATTTCATTGTCATTACGATTATTGCAGGGGCTCGCTATCATTCTTGTATCGATAGCGCCCGCAGTTGCCGATATTGAAGAACCTAAATCGCCAAGTTTTTATGGCGGGCGCTCAATCGCGCCTGAGCAAACGGCTTCCGGGACAGCGCTACCCAAGAGCCTGGACATTGATTTTCAAAGGCGTGCGATCTCTCCTCCTATCGCCGCTACGTCACTCCCTAATGAAGACAATCATCACGCAGATGAATTGCTAACTGTTTTTACACCAGATATTCAACGCCTGACAAGAAACGACCGATTGCTCGCGCACAAAGCACAATACTATTTTGAAAAAAATTATCATGATAAAACGGGAATGTGGGACTCCGTTCAAGGTTACCATCACGCCACCATGTGGGATGTGGCAAGTGGATTAGCCGCCACGCTTGCCCTTCATGCCCTAGGGTTTGAAACCACCGAGGTGACACGTGATAGGCTCACTGTCACCTTAACAACGCTTGCTGATTTCCCTTTGTATAATGACAAACTGCCTAATAGGGAATACAACACTAAGACGGGGTTGCCGGCAGGCAGTTACAGCACGACTAAGAGTAACGGCAATGGCTGGTCAGCGCTGGATATTGGACGACTTCTCATCTGGCTCAACATCACACAGGCTTCATTTCCCGATCTCACTCCAATCATTAATACCATCACCTCACGGTGGGCACTCTCTGCTGCAATCAAAGATGAAACCTTGTATGGCACTAAGCTTTACAAAGGAAAAGAGTATTTCAGACAAGAGGGACGGTTGGGGTACTTGCAATACGCCGCTCAAGGGTTTTCTCTCTACGGGTTCAACCTAACTGATAGTTTCAGTAACACCACGACAACTAACATTGATGTAGATGGATCGCGACTGCATATCGATATTCGCAATGTGCCTTATTTTACTAGTGACCCCTACGTATTATTGGCCTTAGAAATTGGTAATCCGTCAGTGTGGTGGAATCAGCTTGATACCCTTTATCAGCTGCAAAAGAGACATTCTGAACAAACGGGAAAACTTCATGTCTACGCCGAAGATGCGATGAGTAAAAGCCCATGGTTTGCCTACAACAACATTTATTACTATGGCACCAGTTGGTTGAGTGTCAGCCCTGGAGGGAAACCTATCGAAACGCCTCAGACGTTTAGTAACAAAGTAGGATTTGGATTTAGTGTGCTATTTGATGATGCTTTTAGCCAACAGCTCAATGATGAGGTATTGCGAACCAGTCTGACTTCTCGGAGTATTCCAACGGGTGTTTATTCCGACAATGGCACCAATAATGCTTTCAACATCAATACCAACTCGCTAGTACTCGTCTCATTGTGGTACAAGTCCTTGGGAAGTATTCCAATCTTAGAGGCGGTACTACAACGAACGCTACAATGGGAAAACCAAGTCTCTGAGGATACCGCGCTACAACACGAATCAATTGAGTGATTCGACGCACGTAATTTCTGAGTCCAAAGCAAGTTTGAAATAGAATCTACTGTTTAAGTACAAGCAGGGAACTTCTCACTCATGGTAAGTAAAAAGTTACCCGCAACGATAACCTTATTTATTACCGTCTTTATTGAATGTCACGCTTGTCAGTTACACCGCGGCAACGACTGAGATTTCAACCAGTAACTCTTCTCGAGCCATACTGGCTTCAACACAAGCTCTGGCGGGAGCATGACCTTCCGGTACCCATGCATCCCAAACGTCGTTCATTGCTTGGAAATCAGCCATCGTTTTAACGTAAATGGTCGCTGATAATAGTTTTTCACGACTAGACCCTACACTTTCTAACAAGTCATCTACTTTTTCCAACATGGTTGTGGTCTGGTGCGTGATGTCTTTTGTTGAGTCTTTAGCTACCTGGCCGCAAAAATAGACGGTCCCATTATGAATGACTGCTCGGCTCATGCGTTGCTTTGTCTCTTTTCTTTCAATCATTTTATTATCCTGCTATCTCATCAACGGCTCGGCTTAGCCGCATTTATTTTGCCGAATAATACGGTGGATTCCCGCTGCTCATCAATGAATTATTTCAAAAACCGAGACCACACGCTAAGTATCAATTTCAAGCTCACTCATTAAGCAATAAATCGTTGGTATCATGATGAAATAATGATCAAAAAAATCACGACTATAGGTTTATTCGGTAGTCAGTTCATGTACATTACATCTATCACATGTCACAGGGATAGTAAGGTATGACGAAGAAAGTAATGGCGATTATAGGGACGGGGGCGATTGGAGGTTACTACGGTGCTAGGTTGCATCATGGTGGGCACGATGTCCATTTCCTGTTTAACTCCGATTATTCGCATGTTTGTGAAAATGGGCTAGTCGTCGATTCTCATTACGGTGATTTCTCCATCCCACGGGATGCCCTACAAGCCTATCAATCTAGCCATGACATGCCGAAAGCCGACGTTATCTTCGTCTCTATTAAAACCACTCAAAATCATCTGTTATCTTCTTTAGTCTCTCCCATCACAAAGCCCGACTCTCTCATTGTATTGTTACAAAATGGCATTGGCGCAGAGGAAGAGCTATCGCAACAAATCAAAACGCCACTCATTGCGGGCGGTTTGTGCTTCATCTGTTCGAACAAAATAGGTCCTGGTCACATCGATCACATCGATTATGGCCGCCTTACGCTCGGCGGACTTAACGATCAGAGCCTACCTCTGGTACAAGACATTGCAGATGATCTTAAAAACAGTGGTGTCGAGACCGATGTAGAAAATTCAATTCTAACGGCTCGCTGGAAAAAGTTACTTTGGAATGTACCTTTTAATGGCTTATCCGCGGTGTTAAGTGCTGATACAGAACAGATAATGCGATGCCAGGAGCTTGTAGCGTTAGCAAAAACGATCATGATCGAAGTAAAGAATGTTGCAAAGACAACGGGGACCGAACTCCCTATGACACTCATCGATACCATGCTCACCAACACCGCGACGATGAAGCCGTATCAAACGAGCATGTTATTAGATCTAAAGCATCAACGGGCACTTGAGTTGCAATACATGTATAAAAACGTTCTAGATATTGCGCAACAAAATAGGGTTGAAATGCCAAAAACAGAGACGTTATACCAACAACTTTGCTTTATCGATCCTAGCTATTCAGGCTAATGAACAATTAAAAAGTACCATTGAGGAAAGGCGAGAACAACTCGCCTTTTTTTGTTAACGATATAACGTTATTTTTTGTAGCCTTTTATTGAGTATAGTAATGGCACGTTCTTACCTTTGTGAAGCATTTGATAGCCTTCACCTTTTACCTCAATGAGATCTTCGAAGCAGCAATAAGGACTGTATGGGTGCTCGTGGAAACTGTCGATGGAAATCCCAACCTCTCTTAGCGCAGTAATCACCTCGCTGATAGGATGCGACCATTGGGCTGTCATCGATTTGTGATCAACTCCATTTTCCGTATAAGTACCCCCCTCTTCAATGTCTGGTGCTTGATGAGCGAAATAACTGTAGCCCGATAATAGGTCAATCATTGGATGAAATTCTATCAGGTTGAATTGCCCACCTGATTTTAGCGAGTTCGAGATCGTCGTCGCCCATAATTTTAAATCAGGCAACCACCCCAAGACCCCGTATGAAGTAAACACAATATCAAAAAGCTTGCTATTTTCTCGACCAAATTGACAAACATCGGCATTAATGAATTCGGCATCAATACCCATTTCTTCCGCTAAATAACGCGCCTTTTCAATCGCTTTGGTCGATAAATCAACGCCGGTAACCTTGGCCCCTTTACGCGCCCAAGACAGTGAATCTTGACCAAAGTGACACTGTAAATGTAGCAACGACTTTCCCGCCACATCACCGACTTCTTCCAGCTCAATTGGGTTGAGTGACGACTTCCCCCGAATAAACGTATTAACATCATAAAAATTCGATTCAAAATGCAACGTAGTACGCTGATCCCACGCTTTTTGGTTCATCGCTAAATAATCCATACCTCTCCCTTTGTTAAACCTTGGTCGTGAAAAAAAACAAGGTCGTCAAATTTCACACTGTGGACCTTGCGCCTCTTCAGTTGTCCAATCGCCTGAGAGCCACAAAGCCAGTGGCAATCATCGAAAAATATCGATAAAATGCTGCCGTTATCCTTAATTTAAAGTAGCCCAATGAAACGTATAGTGCTCTACATCGCCGATAAATGCCCCCATTGTAAAGATGCTCAACGATATTTGGACAGTAAGGGCATTAAGTACAGGCTAACAAACTCTAAAATGCAAAGAGGCAGAAAAGAACTGCAAGCCATGGGTGCACGCTCGGTACCAGTCCTTAAAATTGGCGATCAAGTCATGATTGGCTGGAATCAAAAAAACTTCGACAAGATGTACAATTCCAACTAACTCGGTGAGCTATCCAGAGCTCGCCATTTTTCGCCAACTGTTCCCCTTCCATCATAAAAGCACATTAATTCAATAGCTTAGAATTATTTCTTAATAGTAATAATAAATTACACATTTTTCTCTACTAAAATTATACGATTTATTTATACTGCCGCTCCTCAGGATACGAGTCGTTTCGTATCCACCTATGCGGCCGTATTCCCATTATGTACCAAGCTCTTATTTCAATGCCCCCTGCAATTGCACTTAGCATTGCTATCGTCATTGAGGTCATCGCGACCTCTTTCATCCCAAAGACTGAACAGTTTACTAAGCTGTCACCCAGTGTTGTCGTCATTATTGGTTATGGCATCGCATTCTTTTTACTGTCTGTTACGGCAAAAAGTATGCCGCTAGGCGTTGTATATGCCATATGGAGTGGCTCTGGTATTGTGTTAATCGCAACGGTGAGCTACTTCCTTTACGATCAGAAACTGGACGTACCCGCATTAGTCGGTATCGCCTTTATTGTGTGTGGTGTTCTGATTGTCAATTTGCTCTCAAAATCGGTTGGGCATTAAACCCAAATCAATGGTCAGCCACGATAAATGTCGAGTCGCTGCGTTTATGCGTCAAATTAAAGATAATCTTATGCATGCTTTTTGTGTGTTTTGATGTACTCAATAAAAGCTCTATCCGCTCGTGATAAATACCCATCTTTGCGCCATGCTAATGCTAAATCAACAAAGACAGGGGGATCAAAGGAGATACCCCTCGTTTTTGGTTCATGCTCGGTGACCAGCTCTAATAACGCGGTAATGGCAAAGTCTTGTTTTACGATACTGAGTATCATGGGTAGTAAATTCGTCTCGTATGAAAATTGTGCTTCGATCCCTAAACGCTGACATTCCTCGTCGATAAAATCTCGATGAAAATAACCGGGTTTAAACATTACCAGTTCTTCTTGGAAAAAAGTGTCGAATGTTAAAGAGCTACGGTCAGCAAGGGCATGGTGCTCACTCACAACCGCAACCATTTCCGAACGATAGATAGGGTCAACCTCAAGGTCATCGGGCACATCGGTATTACGGATCACGCCTAGGTCAATCTCGCCGGATAACAGCATTCTCCGAATATCCTGGGTCCCAGCCTCTACCACTGTCATTTTTAAATTTGGGTAAGAGGACTTAAATGCCATAACTATTTTCGGAAAGAAGTAACTCCCCATCATGCTTGGTGTCCCTAAGCGTACCTCACCTTTTAGCAGCCCCTTTAGCTCGTCCATCGCCAATGTGGCATCATTCACTTGTTGGATTATTTTTCTAGCATGAGGTACGAGTGCACGCCCCTCTTGAGTCAGCATGACTTGTTTATCAATACGTGAAAAAAGCTGAACACCCAATTGCTGTTCAAATTTTTTAATCGAAATGCTCAGAGCTGGCTGAGCAATATTGATCCGCTTTGCTGCTCGGGTGAAATTTTGCAGCTCAGCAACAGCAATGAAATGTTTGAGTTGTCGTATGTCCATATAAACAAAATATATCAAAACTATAGTATTAATATATTTCATATATCCACAAACAAATGCTAATTTCATCACAATACGGTTTATTAACGGATCTGCTCTTTGAGAATACGGCTCATTGGGAATAAGCCGTACTTAGTAAAAGGCCGTTGGTGTTAACGGACACCATCTCAAAACAAACAGCATTATCTGGAC
>NZ_JBFROV010000014.1:255614-419445 GCF_041471725.1 Vibrio sp. 10N.261.51.F12
TTATCTGGACACAAACAGCACCGGCAACGACATAACGAATTCGAACAGGATAAGAGAGGCAAACTGTGATTGAGCGGCACTCAACGGAATATAACCGAGTCACGTGGGGCTTATCCTTAGGTTCCTTTTTAGTATTCTGTAACTTGTACCTGTTCCAACCTATTCTTCCTCAATTGGCGCAGCATTTTTCCGTATCAGAAACACAAATCAACTGGGTGTTTGCCGCCTCTACACTTGCGTTGTCCGTCTGCCTTGTTCCGTGGGCAATCAGCTCAGAAAGTATGGGCCGTCGATTTGTAATGTTAACCGGTCTATTGATGGTCCCTATCATTGGTGGGTTAATGCTGCTAACTGAAAGTCTATTATCTTTGGTAATACTGCGCGCTATGATGGGGTTCGCACTTGCCGCCTTCGCCTCGGTTGCGGTTGCCTATATGGTAGAAGAGCTTTCTAGTGAAGCTTTTGGTACCGCCATTGGTGGCTATATTGCTGCCAATTCTTTAGGTGGTATTGCGGGACGAATCGCTGGGGGGGTATTAACCGACCTATTTAACTGGCAAACAGCCGTCATTGTCATCTCTATTTTTACCTTCATTTGCGTATTGATTGTCGCTTGGTTACTGCCCCCTCAACAACACTTCAAACCAACGAAAGGATTGTTTTATCATCATAATCGGGCACTCGTTAGCCATTTATCAAACACCAAAATTTGGCTAGCAATGCTCATCGGCGGGGTCAACTTTTCGCTTTTCGTTAATCTTTACTCTGTGATGGGATTTCGCTTGGTGAGCCACCCACATAATTTGCCTATCGCGATAGCCTCATTAATATTTCTTTGTTATCTCTCCGGAACCATTTCGTCCAAGTGGAGTGGTCTATGGCGTCGCCATTTCTCACCCTTATTTGGCATGGCATTTGGTGCAACGATCAGTTTATGTGGAATGTTAGTGGCGATTATTGACACCATACCCGCTATGATTATTGGCTTATTGATGATTAGCGGTGGCGCATTCTTTACTCATACACTCGCTTACGCGTGGGTCAGCCAAAAAGCCACTACGGCAAAAGCCACGGCCACCGCCCTATATTTGGTGCATTACTATATCGGCGGCAGTTTAGGTGGTTTCTTTTTACTGTACTGCTGGCAGCACAATCAATGGTTAGGCGTCGTCGAAGGCGGCTCAGTGTTATACCTGATTCTATTCGGTCTTTGTTGGAAACTTAAATTGGTCAGTGACCGACCTCAAGTACCTCTTCATTCTGCTTAACGAAAATTATTTGGCTAGTATTAGCGAAAGATCGTCAGCGATCATATAATCGGGTTAATCATTATATCGGTAGAGTGTTATGTCGTTACGTAAAGAAGTCGTCCTCATAGAAGAACAAGTTCAGCAATGGCTAAAAGACGTGGTGATTGGGCTGAATCTATGCCCATTTGCTGCAAAGCCTGAGCGCAACAAACAAATCAAGACGTTTGTGAGCTTGGCCGACAAAGAAGAAGGTTTATTGGAAGATATACTTGGAGAGCTAATGCTGCTTGAGCAGACTGAGCCACAGGATCTTGAGACGACGCTGGTCGTCGTGCCCAATATGTTAGATGACTTCATGGACTACAACTTTTTCATTGATTGGGTAGAAGCGCTCATTAAACAGAATGGTTGGGATGGCATTTATCAAGTTGCCACGTTCCATCCCAATTATTGTTTTGGAGGCGCGGCACCAGAGGATGATGAAAACCTAACCAATCGTTCTCCTTACCCCATTTTCCACCTGATTCGTGAAGCTAGCATGGAAAGAGTGCTTAAACACTACCCAGAGCCTGATGCCATCCCAGACAATAATATCGAGCGAGTAAGCCGTCTTGACGAAGTCGAGCGTAAAAAGCTTTTCCCTTATTTATTCGCTAGTTAGAACATAAACGCGAAGACAGTAAAGTTACATTTCAATAATAGCCATTTCACTGGTTTTCGGTGAGTGATAGTTTCTAGATAATGACCTTTGGAGACTATCACCATGAAAGCTTGGATTAAATTTATTCCGCTTGTATTACTTGTTACATACGTCATCACTTACGATGTGATGGATTCAACACAACACAACACACAGCTCGTTAATGCAACTCAACAAATGACCACTTCGGAATAGCGGCCTTCACTACCCTTAATCTAAACCAACGTTTCTAACTGAGCCTTAGTCTTAATCGCAACTTAGTCTTAATCGCAACCTTTAACAGGCGACAAAGGTGATGATTAACGTCTTACAAATGTACACAAAAATCATTATTCCATATAGTGATCGGTAAACTATTTACTGCTAACATCCCTATCAACAACAGCACGTTACACTGAGGTAATTATGGGAATGTCTCTTGCCGTCTTCATCAAAAATGATGACAGCGGGATCGAGCTCGCTCGTTTTAATCAAGCAACCAAATCGGAATTATTGGAACAATGGCATGCCATCCCTAGTGCGAAAGATGTCACCAGCCATTTTCTGGTACTGCTTAGCGAGCAAGAGCATATTAACGCCAAGTTTATTGAAGATAGGCATTTAACCCAACTGCTTCACCTTTGGGGAACCTTTGATAATTTTTACCAAGAGTTGCCTGAATTTGAATAATGCCCACGACCTGTAAATGGCGTCGGTCAAATAGTGTCTCAGGCACCATTTCAAAGAATCAAAGGTAAAAAGCCACCTCTTTCGAGATGGCTTTTTGTGACGATTCGGGACCCTAATTCCAAAACGTCGTTTCCAAAAAGTACGTGTACCTTTTGAAACTGGTTACCTAATTCACCTGTCATTGAGGTGAACTAAGCCAAACCGTAAACAACCGAGCATATTCACTCTATTGTTATAATTCAAAGTTAAGTATATGAATTGCTTATTCGTTGCGCAATATTGTTTTCATCACATTAGCGCATAACAATATCACAGCCAGTAATTTATTTCACTTAGTGAAATAAATTACTGGCTCGCGAAAGTTCCTCTGTGCCTAACTTCAGCTAGCTATCAACAACGCCCTTTGATAGGATCATTTTCATTGTAATCTAACGAAAAAGAACCGATGAACTTAACTAAACTTACCCAAGAAATATTTGACCATTTATATCAAGATATCACGGAGTTTCGTACCACATTTGATCTTCCAGTGAATGCGCCGTCTTCGTTAGATGATGCGGCCGATATGTTACATAGCTCGCTAGCCATTGAAGAGATGACGGAGCTGGCGGAAGCCGATTCAAAAATCGAGCAAGCCGACGCTATTATTGATTCGGTTTACGTCTTGATGGGAAGATTGGTTCACCTTGGCAATGACAAGGTTGAGGCGAACGTTGCGATTAGTTATTTAATCGAACTTCTGCTGCATGTCGCTGCCAACCGCAACATAGACTTTATCAAGTGCTGGGACGAGATTCACTCAAGCAATATGAGTAAAGTGTGCCGCAGTGAAGCTGAATATGCAGAAACAGAAGCACACTACGCCAAGCAAGGTATTACGTTGATGTCTGTGCAAAAAGGCGCGTATGTCATTGCTAAATGTGCCGAAGATTTTATCTCAGAAGCGAAAACAATTCGTAAAGGTAAGGTTTTAAAGTCGGTGTATTATCGCCCTGCTGACTTAGCACCCATTGTTTAAGTAACTACTGCATGCATAGTTAATAAATTTGCCGTTTAAAGGGCCTTATTTGGCCCTTTACTGTCACTCATTTTTATTATTTCAACAACTACTCATCAAACAGCAAGTATTCTCGACCGTGTATCGTGACGCGCTGCGCTTGAGTGGAATAGACTTGGCCAACATTACTCGCAGTCAATACTTCGTCACTACTACCCTGTTGTACCAATACACCATTGTTCAACATCACCACATGATCGGCACGCCTTAAAGTAACGTTAAGATCATGATTCGCCACCACGACAGCCGTCCCTTGCTCCATGATCCGCGCGATCATTTCATGTAAGTACTTTTCTTGCCCTACATCTAATGGCGCTGAAGGTTCATCGAGAACAAGCAGTTTGGCGAAAGGGTTAATCGGTTTCCAGATTTGTAAGCAACATGCGGCCAGTCTGACTCGTTGCCACTCCCCTCCGGAAAGATGATGGACAGTTCGAGTGAGCATCGACGTCAAATTCAGCAATGCCGTTATTTCTGACACCGCGTGATTCACTTGCGTATTTTGCCCGTCGCAACAACTAGGAATGGACAGAGACAGATATTGGTAAACCGGCATATTAAAAGCCGGGCGTGACGACTGGTTTAGATACGCCCTCAACAGTGACAAATCCGCTAGCGACAACGACGACACCGCTTTGTCATCAATCGTGACCTGTCCCTCAGCCTCTAAGATACCCGTCAACGCAGACAAGAAGGTACTTTTCCCACTACCATTTGGCCCAATAATATGCGTCAGCTTCCCTTCCGGAATCGAAACGGATAACGGCAGTAAGCGAGTGCCCACGGATAAATTATGAACCTGTATCATGACTTTTTACCAACATCCAAATAAATACAGGCGCCCCTATGGTCGTTGTCATAACGCCCACGGGCAGTTCTGCAGAATCGAGCACGATACGAGCCAGTATGTCAGAAACCACCAACAAGGCAGCGCCTGACACCGCAGATAACGGCAATAAGTATTTGTTTTCAGTACCGAAAGCTAGGCGGAGAAGATGAGGGATCACTAGACCAACAAAACTGATCACGCCCCCCAAAGCAACCGATCCGCCCACCAGCAGTGATACAGCCAGGATTAATTGCCAACGGATACGATGTACATCCACACCAAGTTGTTGAGCGTGCACCTCGCCCACCATTAATTTGTCAAGAATGGAACCTTTGCTGCACAACCAGATCGCAACCGGGATCATAATCAGTGTCAGGCTGTGTTGATACCAACTCACACCGCCAACACTGCCCATCAACCAATACATCAGCTGACGAATACTAAGATCGTCACTAAAATAAAATGCCCAAGTAACCACAGCGCTCGATAGAATCCCCAGCGCTACGCCCACCAACAATAGCCGGGTCGTCGTTAAACGCATCGCGCGAGCCATGCCAACGAGTAGTAAGGTAAAACACAAGGCACCGCCGACACCAGCCAACATAAATGCAACAGGGGTTGCGGCGACCGGCAATACAAACAGAACCAACACCATACCTAGGCTTGCGCCCCCGGAAATCCCGAGGACACCCGGCTCTGCAAGTACGTTCCCGAGCAGCACTTGAAGTGCCGCTCCAGACAACGCAAGTGCTGCACCAATCGCGGCGGCGGCAAGCAAGCGCGGTAACCTGAGATCGTAAAGCAACCTAGATTCAAGCTTTGTTTGTGGCGAGAATGGATTAATAAGTATTTCACCTACAGAAAGGTGAAGAAAAGCGCAACCTATTAAGACGATGCTCATCGCTGCAATAAGCGTACGCCAACGTCTTTGGTTTTGATTCAGTAACTGATTGAATTTCATATGAGGGAGAATAACAGTGGCGTTAAAATACGCCACTGTTTTTTGCTAATCGTAGACCAGTTGGTCATCCTCGTAGCGAATGGCTACTTTTACCACCATGAGTGCAGCACGCTGGCCGACCTCGACTCGACGGTTTGGAAAAACAATCGCCTCATGATCATTTTTTGCCATTAATGGCTTATCGCCATCATGCCCAAACACTTCGCCATGTTTGAATTCGGTGAAATTCTCTACCTGCTCATCAAACAAAAAATCGAAGTCTTCTTGCTGACGCACGATGGTTCGTGAGACTCGATACATGACTGGAGGTTTTGCGATATGCTCCGCGACTTCTGAAGACAGCAAGTCTCTTGTTGCGATGTCAAATGCTAACAGCTTTTCTAGATTATTCTCGCCAATCTTTGCGACACGGCCAAGCTCCATTGTCAGCGCTTGTGCTGCAAAATTCTCAGCCGAATACCAACTGAAGGTGCTTGAGGGCGCATTCGATAATAGCGTCGCATCAATGTGCGCGCTGGCGACATAATCAAATAAAGCCTTGCTGCGAACCGGGTGGCGTGTTTTAGGGCTCACCACAAATGAGTAATGGGCAGAAGCTCGAATCGCACAGTGTAGGTCTAAATGCCAACGTTGAGACTCAGGCGTGTCTTGATAAAACGCACTCACCTGTGACTTTAAATGTTTAGCAATCGCCACTTCACGGTTCATTGGATGCGAACGCTCGTCAAACAAACGATTTAAGTTTTCATCGATGTAGCGGATATGCTTATTCGTCGACTCTGGATGAGCAATGATAAAAAGACAACGAGCATTTAATTTAAGAAAACCCGACTCGATATCTTCCACCATTTTGTCTACCAGTTCCATCGGCGCTGTTTCATCGCCATGAATACCGCAAGAAATAATGATGTGCTTGCTGTGTTTATTTATCGTACTAGGTGTTACTTCCAATATTCCACGATGAGTAAGATCCATTTTTGCACCGGAATCGGTCACCATGGATTTAGCTTGAAACTCAACATGGGTTTCGAGCGTATCTTTAAGAAATGATTGGCGAAAAAACGATTTCGTCATGCGCTGCTCCCTATCTAACAGCGGTATGGTAATGAATCATTACGCAAATTTATAGGGAGCGGATCGCGTTTATAGAAGTAAATCATGTTTGAAAACAAGATTTACTTCTATTTGATGACAAATCATCCACACCACTCACCATTTATTGAACTTTGTTTCCCATTTTCACGCGAAATGTTACTTTGCATCAAAGCAGATTCACCGTGATACTTCGTTCAATAATGCTTCAAATTCATCTACTTTTTGTTCCAATCTCGCCATACTTTCTTGCCAGAACGTCGATTGAGTTAAGTCACTCCCCATATGTTTAGACACCACCTGTTCCGCCACATAAGACCCTGTATCACGCAGTAGCGCGACATAATCAGGGTAGAATGTCTCCCCTTTAGCTGGACGCTGTGCATAGACGCCTAAACTAAACAGGTAACCAAACAGATACGGGTAGTTGTAAAAACTCAATTCCGAGATGCTGAAGTGAAGTTTGCTTGCCCAAAAGTAAGGATCTTGCCCCTCCATTGAGTCTCCATACCAAGCCTGCCATGTCTCAGACATCAATTGGCATAGTTGGTCGGAATCGAGCTCTGCTTCTTCTCGAGCTTGATAAAAAGCCTTTTCAAATTCATACCGGACGGGAATATTGATGGTGAGCGCATACGCCGACGATAATTCTTCCCAGAGCATTTCGAGTTTCTGTTCCGGTGTGCTGGCATGGCTTAATAGGTAATCACGCACTATATTTTCAGCGAAGATCGAGGCGGTCTCTGCCAGTGTCATCGGATATCGAGTACGACAAAGTGGTAGGTCTCTCATTACCCAGTTATGAAAAGCATGGCCGAGCTCATGAGCCAAAGTGAGTAAATCTGAACGACTGCCACCCCAGGTCATGAAGACAAGTGGTGTCCTCGTGGCCGCGAGTTTTGTACAGTACGCGCCTAATCGGCGATTTTCTGATGGTTCCGCGTCTATCCAGCCGTTATCGACCATCGTTTGAACAAACTCGGCCATAGCAGGGTCTACGGTTAAAAAGGCAGATTTAATGACCTCAATGCCTTCAGAAAATGAGTAGACCTGTGGCTCGCTATCATTAAGCGACGGCATGGCCGCTAAATGATTCCATGGCGTCATCTTATCACTACCATGTACCCGAGCCATTAATCGGCCAGCGCGTTGTCCTATGTGTTGATTTGATTTCGCTACCGACATCATTGCATCAAGGGTTTCTCGTTGAATACGATTCTCCCTCAAGCTGGAATCTAAGAAATGTTCGTCTTGCTGAGCCGACCGTTTCTTCGCTTCATTCAAGCGCCATCCCGCTAGGGCATTCAAAATTGCGGCAAACGAGGTAGCGTTTTGTTTCATCGCCGTTTGAATGCCTTCCCAAGCCGCCTGTTGTTTTGAAAATTCGCTGCCGTATAAAAGACTAGCAGCCTGTGAAAAGCCAACTGTTTCAGGACCTTGTTCGGTGATCATTGTGATCTGCAAAGCACCAGTAACATTATCGTACAGGCGCCCCCATGCATCTCTTCCATCGACTTGCATTGCAGAAAGTAATTGCTCTTCTGGAATGCTCAATTGCGTCTGCGCTTTGCGTTGAAGCAATTCTATCTGGAAACCTTGTCCTGCCACACTTGGGTCTTCGTGCTCAAGTACCTGTTCGATAAAATCAGTGTTCGCTAGTGCCAACGTATTTTCATACGGCGTAAACGCTTGATCTAACTGCGAGCTAAGTTGCGCAATTCGACCAATCAATTGTTTCGCTTGCGTATTTGAAGCATTGGTGGACGCGTAACAAGTTGCAAGTGTGTTTACTGTCGCAAGAAGTGTGCTGGCTGCCGACTTAGTTTGAATAGCATTTTGCATGGCTGTCACTTGCGCACGCTCGTCTTGATGACGGTTAAGCAGTTCTATCGTACGTTGGATTAATTCAATGTCCTGCTCAACTTTTGAATCAGAAAGATCACGATAAGCAATGGTCAGATCCCAAATAGGTTTATTCATCAGTCGGTCCTTTTATTGACGCGCCAATCGTTTTAACGAGAATATGTTCTGGCATGTCTGGGTTAATTTGAATATGAGTCAGTGAGCCATTTTGAATTGACAAGGTCGAATACCATTTTGCATTCGTCCAATCGATAGCAAGAAGATGCGCAAGTATCATCCGTATGACACCGCCATGGGTGACCACTAAGGTATCGACGCTTTGTGCGGCCAACACTTTCCAATATTGAACAATACGGGCATGGAAGTCAGTCAGGGATTCGGCGTTAGGCAGTCTATGCTGCGAAGGCGATGACCAAAAAGGCTCAACCGCTAACCATTCCTGTTCTGTCATCGACTTAAATGGAACGCCGTCTATATCTCCAAAGTGCATCTCACGCATCACAGGATGAATGGTTAAGGGGCAATGATGTAAATGAGCATATTGTTCGGCGAGCTTTTGACAGCGAATAAGTGGAGAGGTCTGTACCTCTTTAATGCCCGTTAATGCGGATTGCAATTGCGTCAGTAGCTGGCGATTCTCTGTCACGGAAACTGGAATATCAGTATGTCCGTAGAGTGCAGCATCCCCATTAACTTTCCCATGCCTAAGCAGATAGATATTAATCATCAATTCTTTCACTTAATGGTTCACGACTTACGGACCTAACAACAATACCCAAGCAATGAGCGAAGCGTTAATCAGCCCCTGATTTCAAGACTAAAGGTAAACCAGCGGCAACAAAGACCACCCGTTGCGAAACAGCGGCAATGATTTGATTCATTCTTCCCGCATTGTCAACAAACAAGCGTGTTACCTCCCCCATAGGCACCACCCCCATGCCCACTTCATTAGAGACAAGGATGACGTGTGCGGAACACTGTTGCAACGCAAACGCTAGGGCCTCAATCTCTTCTTGAAGGCTTTGATTTGAGCACGCCTTCCCTTGATAATAAATCACGTTGTTGAGCCACAGTGTTAGGCAGTCGATCAATACAACGTCGTCCTCATCAAACCTCAATAATTGCAGGGCTAAACTGGTTGGGCATTCCCACTCCTTCCAACCCTCACCGCGTTGTGCTTGATGGTGCTCAATTCGACTCACCATTTCATCATCAAGTGCTTCAGAGGTTGCCACGTAATGCATCGATTTCTCAGGTGTGGTGAGTTCATGTACTCGATTCTCAGCAAATCGAGACTTTCCTGAACGCGCTCCACCTAAAACAAGCTCTATTGGCATTATCAGTACGCCTATTGTCCAATTAGAATCAGAAGTGCTAGGTAAATCAACAGTTCCATAATTTGCTGAGCAGCCCCTAAGCAATCTCCGGTATAGCCACCGATTCGACTCAGAAGCCAACGTTTAAATGTGATATGGAATGCGATAGCAATAACGATCAGCCAAAATGTAAACTCCAGACTGATAAAACACGCAGGCAATAACCCACAAACCGACAAAAAAATCAGCTCGCTAGGGTGTTGTGTATTCGCAAGGGGCTTACTTTTGCTGCCTTCGGGGTCCGATACATAGGGCATTGTCGAGATGAATGACGCCGCAACCGCTCGGCTTGTGGTGTAGCCAACAATCCAAACCGCAAATAACGATACCACGCTGCTCAATTCAACTAATGCCACATACTTCAGCAATAGGCCCATCATTAATGTCGCTGCGCCATAAGTACCCAAACGACTGTCTTTCATGATGACGAGCCGCTTTTCTAGTGTCATTCCACCACCAATGCCGTCTGCCATATCGGCTAACCCATCTTCGTGGAAAGCACCCGTTAAGAGTAAACTCACAATCATTGTCGCCACAATGGCGACAGAGGTTGGCAACACCGCATTGAACGCGGAGAATACTACGGCACAAATCAAACCAAGCAGCAGTCCGACTAAGGCGAAATATCGCCCCGCTCGGTTCATTCGCTCACTTGAGTATGGCGTAGCAGCGGGGATAGGCAGGCGCGAAAAAAAACTCAAGGCCAAACAAAAAAGCTGCCATTGATAGCGCAGCCAACTCGACTTGTGTTCGTCACTCACACCGTGACTCCAGCGCTCTCGAAGCTCGCCATATGGTTATAAAACTCAACGGCGCACGCAACCAGTGGATACGCCAAAGCAGCGCCTGTACCTTCGCCTAATCTCAATGATAAATCTAATAGCGGGCGAGCTTGTAAGCGCTCAAGAACAAGCTTATGGGCACCCTCGTCAGAACGATGCGCAAAAATCATATAATCACGAGTTTCAGGTGCAATTTTTGTGGCAACGTAAGCCGCAACCGACACAATAAACCCATCGACTAAAACGGGTACTTTATTCTCTGCGGCACTGATAAAAGCACCAACCATATGGACAATTTCAAACCCGCCGACTTCACTGAGTACTTCCATCACGGATTTATCGGCGCATCGTTCGAGACCAAGTTGCACTAAATCACGCTTTCTTGCCAGTTGCGTCAACGTAATGCCAGTACCAAAACCAACACTTTGTTCAACGGGAACATGAGCAAGACTAGAAAACAACGCCGAGGCTGAACTGGTATTGCCTATACCCATTTCACCAAATATTAACAGCTCACATCCTGTTTCCACTTTACGTGTCACCAATTCACTGCCACTTGTTAAGCCCTGGGCTACCTGTTCCATAGACATCGCGGCTTGAGTTGAGAAATCGTGTGTTCCGGCGCCAACCCTGCTTCGTATGAGCACATTTGACGTTGTCTCTACCGCCTCTAGAATTCCGCAGTCAACCACGTTGAAATCCAACTGATTAGTACGGCAAAAACAATTAATTGCTGCACCACCTGCTAAAAAGTTCAGCACCATTTGGTGGGTCACTGAGCTGGGTGCAATACTCACACCTTGGTCGGCGATTCCGTGATCACCGGCGAACACAATAACAGAAGGAGAGTGGATAGTTATTCGTTCTATTAGCTTACCTATTCGATTACTTTGGATTTGAGCTAACTGAAATGCAAGCCCTTCTAGCGCCCCTAGCGCTCCAAGTGGCTTTGTTTTTTGATCAATACGATGTTGAATCTGGGCGTCGAATTTTTTATCTAGCATAAGTCCATTCTCATATAACGATTTGATTGGAGAGTGTTCGATTATCCATCTATTGCTTAAACAAAAATCGTCGTAGTGGTTTTCGTTCAGTGTACTGGTAAGTAGTAGGTAAACCAAGGAAATTGAAACGTTTTTCATTACCAAAAAGTCCTCGACTCGCGAGGACTTTTATGAATAACGAGCCGTTAGACACACGGCAAAACGTAGTGGTGCTATCAGTGTTTTTGCTGGAGTTCGCTAAACAACAGCGCCAAGCTGTCTTCTGATACTTTCGACGAGTCAACATGGCACGATTGGCATCCATCCAAAGCTCGTGAACATTGTTGCTTCATCATCACTTGGTCAAGGTTTCGAATACCCTGCTTGCTATCGATTTCAATAGACTTAAATATGTGGCAACGCTCAGTGTTCGGGGAATCAACCAAACCAACGATGGATACACCTTGCGATTTTGCGAGCGTCAATAGTTCTTCAAGCTTCTGTTGTAATTGTTTGTTCATTTTTTTGTCTACCCTAAACTGCGGCGATAAGTGTGCTCATTTCGACTAAAGTCTAATGCACTGTTTTGATGTCACAACCTTGTCTTCGCAAAATCGTATCTCTGTCAAACTTTCTGTTTGAATCTGCCAGCTGCAATAATGTTAACATTTATAAAGCCACACCATACGAATGTAAACATATTGATGCAAAAATCAATAACATGCTCACTAGTATGAAACATAAAATTCATTGCACAAATAGCATGTTTTAACAAATTAACAATTGTAATTTGTTTTAACTTTATTGTAACGTAAGGGTATGGCGTACAGCGAATGCGCCAATAAGGCGATATAAATATCCAATCAGTATAATTACAAGCAGTAGGAAGGGATTATCTATGGGTGCAGTTCAAGCTAAGGATAGCAGTTCAAAATCAAGAAATGATGATGCTCACAATATCGGCACTACTTATTTCAAAGAAGTCTCCAATCATCACTTACTGACGGCCGAAGACGAACGTCATATAGCACGTAAAGCTCGTGCAGGCGATGCGCAGGCTCGACAAAGCCTAATCAATTCCAATCTACGTTTGGTTATTCGTACCGCCAAACGTTATATGGGAAGAGGTGTTGATTTCTATGATCTCATCAATGAAGGGAACATTGGCCTGATCCAGGCTGTCGATAAATTTGACCCTGAGCTAGGCTTTCGCTTTTCGACCTATGCGGTATGGTGGATTCAGCAATCTATTGATCGCGCGATCATGAATCAAGGTAGAACCATTAGAGTCCCGGTCCACGTTACTAAACAAATACGAGAGTGCAGCAAAGCGGAACGAGAACTGCGGAAAGAAGGGAAGCACGAACCTACATCTGCAGACATCGCCACTCGGACTGGTCGCTCTCCTGAAGATGTGAGTAAGCTTTTAAAACTCACTGAGCAATCATTATCTCTCGACAATGGTTGGGATGATGATAGTGATAGCAAAGATCACTTGCAAACCATTGACGACGATGACGTCTTTGAGCTGCCAGAGCGTGAAATTGTAAGTCAAAACCTTAATAAAGCCCTGCTTCAGTTAGTGGATAGCTTACCCGAGAAACAGCGCGTTATTCTTTATCATCGTTTTGGTTTACTTGATGACACTCCGAAAACACTGGAAGAAGTGGGGATGATTGTCGGCGTCACTCGTGAGCGTGTTCGTCAGATTCAAAAAGGGGCGATGGATGTGTTAAAAGAGAAACTTCACCGACAAAATCTTACAAAAGAAGAAGTGGTCTAGTAAACACTTGCGACTCGTCGTAATGCAATTGTCTGATTGAATTGGATTAACTTAACGACAATCACAACACATAAGTAAAATGTTATCTATAGTCCTTCATAGTTTATCTTGAGGGACTTTTTTATGACGCAACATTTTAATGTCATGATTGCAGGCGCTTCTGGCTTAGTGGGAAGTAAACTTCTTGCTCTGTTAGAACAAACACAACATGTACAATCCATTACCGCATTATGCCGCTCACCTATCAACAGTGAATCAGATAAAACAAAGGTCATTCTAGATGGTGCATTAAGAATCACAGATTCGGACCAACTGCAGTGCACTCCCACCCTTGGCTTTATTTGTTTGGGCACCACGCTTAAACAAGCAGGTAGCAAAGCCGCATTAGAAAAAATCGACTATGAGCTCGTCTGTGATGTTGCGCAAACGATGAAAATGGTGGGGGTAACCCACATAGCGGTTGTATCCAGTTTAGGGGCATCGGCACGTTCGCTATCCCACTATTTAAAGTGCAAGGGTCGTGTCGAGGCACGTATTTGTGGGATGGATTTCCAACGAGTTGTATTTGCCCAACCAGGTCCACTTGCAGGAAGAGAAGCAAACCTCCGACCAGATGAGAAATTTGTTCAAACTCTGTTCAAGGTCATCAACCCAATAATGAGAGGACCATTACGTAAATTCACCCCCATCCCGGCAGAGTCTGTTGCCAAGGCGATGCTTTATAGTCTGATAAACCAAGAAAGTACAAAATGCGTCGCGTATGATTCTGCAAAAATGCGAGACATGCTCGCCGATTATAATCACTGAACGTAATAACGAGTCTTACATATAACTTATAGCACTAACTAATGACATTTATTTATTGTTAACGATTACACGAGATCGGTAACTTAGCGAACTCATATCCTGAAACCCTAGTTAAATAAGGGTTTTATAAAAGCTAGAATATAAATAAAGGACGCTTATATGTCAGTTGCTGTTATCGCATCACTCGCGGTATTTGTGGGCATACTCTTTTTCTTGTACGGACAACAACAAAAAGAAAACACTCTCTCCCGCTTAGTATTATTTGGTTTGGTGCTTGGCAGTGCGTTTGGACTTGCGCTGCAACTTGTTTTCGGTGAAGGCAGTGTCGCTATCGCAACCACGCTTGAATGGGTGAGCATTGTCGGCAGCGGCTATGTCGGCTTATTAAAAATGGTCATCATGCCCCTTGTACTCGTGTCAATGATTGCTGCTGTGGTCAAGCTCGAGAAAGGTGGTTCACTGGGCCAAATCAGTGGATTAACCATATCGGTACTGCTTGCGACAACCGCTATTTCAGCGATTATAGGCATTGCTGTCACACAGGCCTTTGGCTTGAGTGCAGAAGGCCTTGTTGAAGGCTCACGTGAAACGGCTCGAATTGCCGTACTCGAAAACCGAATTGATCGCGTCACGGACCTTAGCATTCCTCAAATGCTCATCAGCTTTATTCCAACCAATCCATTTGCTGATTTGACTGGCTCGCGTTCAACATCCATTATCGCTGTTGTCATTTTTGGTGTACTTACCGGTATCGCCGCACGTAAAGTGATGGTCGAAAAAGCGGAGCTTGAATCACCAATTCGTAACTTTGTCGAAGCGACGCAGTCAGTCGTAATGCGATTGGTCAAGATGATCATGGCACTGACGCCTTATGGTATCGCCGCTCTCATGGCAAAAGTGGTTGCAACATCAAGCGCTGGTGACATCCTAAGCCTCCTTGGATTCATTGTTGCTTCTTACGTTGCCATCTTCTTAATGTTTGTTGTGCACGGACTTCTTGTTTCTCTCGTTGGTGTGAATCCAAAGGAATATTTCCAAAAAATTTGGCCCGTACTTACCTTCGCGTTTTCCTCTCGTAGCTCAGCGGCCACTATTCCACTTAATGTTGAGGCACAAGTCACCAAGCTTAATGTTCCACCAGCGATCGCTAACTTATCAGCGTCATTTGGTGCGACGATTGGTCAAAATGGCTGTGCGGGTATTTATCCGGCCATGTTAGCCGTAATGGTAGCGCCAACTGTTGGTATAGACCCGATGGACATTAACTTCATCTTGTCGCTTATTGGTATTATCACCATCAGTTCATTTGGTATCGCAGGCGTTGGTGGCGGTGCTACATTCGCAGCTTTGATTGTTCTTCCTGCGATGGGGCTTCCAGTCACCATTGCTGCGCTGTTGATTTCTATCGAACCACTTATCGATATGGCTCGTACGGCACTCAATGTATCTGGCGCAATGACAGCCGGCACAATAACTAGCCGCTTGCTCAAGCGAAAAGAAGCAAAAGCACTGAAACAAGCGAACGCTTAACTTTATGCGCCTTCCACTAAAGCGATGCTCATGCATCGCTTTTTTTCGTTAAAAACCTCTCATAAAAAGCACTATTCGTAATAATTTTCAAATACCTAGCTAATTAGTGTCTATAATTTTCGTATTGTTAGAACAATAGTCAACGAATAACGAAATCGTGGTTATCTACCCTTGTATTTTGGTTAACCCTTTAACTCGTAAGGCCGTCATTAGCGCTGCCGATACGCTAGTCATTTGTATTATGGACGATGAATAACAACACTAAGTTTGCGACAAAAGTCGCCGTCAGTTTAACGTTAGCGTACCTTATTCCTTTTGGACTTGGGTGGCCTCAGGCATCAACAGCAGCCACTACCGTTATGCTCATCGCCTCTGTTGGCGGGCAAAGAGAATCTCTTGAGAAAGGGACACTTCGTGTTTTAGGAACCGTTGTGGGCGCGGTAATCGGGCTGCTCCTTGTCGGGTTATTCGCACAAGAACGCCTGTTATACATGCTGAGCGTATCTGTCATTGTCTCCTTCATCTTTTATTTTCGTAATGCCTACCAAAAAGATCCAACGCTGTTCATGCTCACGGGCGTCATGACCCTGATGACCTCCAATGGTGGAGATGCCACAGGAGCCTTTATCTATGGCGTTGACCGTGCTTACATGACCATTTTCGGCGTAGTGGTCTACACGCTAGTTGGCACATATCTATTCCCGAATAAAATTGAACAAAACCTTCGCGAAATGACCCAAACAACACTACAAACTCAAAGGGATTTGTTTGAATCTGTCGTGACATTATTGAACATCCACATTCACTCGGAAGTTGCACAACCCAACCACGATGACAACGTCAAACCCTCTACCGAGACCAAAGAACTAAAAACACGCATTGATAAGCAAATAGCCACATTATTTAAGGCGCAAAACGAGCTAGAACTTCGTTTTGCCAATGTGAGCAAGGAATGCAGCGAGGTTTCCGCTCACCTTCGCGAATGGAAACTTGTCTTGCACTACACGCAAAATGTCACGCAGCTCTTAGTGAGTACCGCTCACGGTCACTTTCATCATGGTAATAGCCAAGCAATGATGCGAGATTATGAGGCGTTTATTGATGATATCGACGCATTGTTTCAACGTTGTCATGACGAATGGCACATCACCGATTCTTCATACCGAGCGAGCGAGAACAAAATTGAAATTGATGCAGAGGTACTAGGCGAAGCTGAGCATCTCAGCAAAGCCACGGCATTAACCCTCGCTTTTGTCATGAATCGTCTTCAATCTCAGTTATCCAGGCTCGCTGAAACCATCAGCTGTATTGATTCAATGACCAAACAGGTCTCTTTCACTGAAAAACTTAAGCCACCGCCAAGCACGTTCGTTTGGTGGGACGCTGAGAATTTTAAAACCGCCATTAAAGTATTCATCACGTACTGGGTATCGAGTGCGATATGGATCTTCATCAATCCTCCCGGCGGATATAGCTTCGTTATTTTTTCCACTATTTTTATGTCACTGCTTTCGTTTATGCCAGTGCACCCAAAACTGTTGGGCGCATTATTTACCTTTGGTTTTGTCTTCTCAGTGCCTGCCTACATTTTTGTTCTTCCTCAGCTAGAACTAGGCGTTGAATTAGCATTGTTTCTCTTTATCTATACTTTTATTGGCTTTTACTTATTTAAAGGCCCTATTACGATTTTTTTCATGTTGGGGCTATTCACGTTAGGCATCAATAATCAAATGACCTACCATTTCGGCATTATTATGACCATTATGATGCTGTTTTATTTAATCGTTATCATGATTGTTTTTTCACACTACTTTCCTTTTTCCTCAAAAGCCGAGCACCTATTTCTTACCGTTCGCGAGCGTATGTTTCGCCATCAATATCATCTAATTGGTCGTATTCAATCTCCGACTCCTTCTTGGTTAGATAGGCTGCTCATCCCATTACACGCAAAAACAATGAATATTGCCGCAAAAAAACAAACTTTATGGGCCAGTAAAATCGATGTCCGATACTTCTCGGAGAATACCACTTTGTCACTCAATCACTACGCTTCTGCATGCCAGACCTTAGTCAATCACACCAACAACCTTTTAATGGCTCAATCAAATCTGAAAAATAACCCATTGATTACTAAGCTTAGACAGGAGCATCACGATACCGTGATACCAAAACTAATTAGGCTGCACAACACGCAGGCCGAATCAACACCCAGTGAACAAACTAAGCGACACCGTGTATTTTCTTCGCTCCACCACGAATACAGTAAAACAGAACAAGCTATTGAATCATTTTTTCAAGGATTGGATTTGGACAACTATAGCCAAGACGACATCGCAAGCTTTTACGTGTTTCTTAATTTGAAGCGCAACGTGTTTGAATCTCTGATTCAGGTGAACAACGCAAGTCAATCACTTGCGTTTGCTAACCTAAAACAGCGCCGCTTTTAGGGATAGAACAATGACCAGCTTTAATTACCGCTCACCTTTGATTCTATTCGCTACCGGCATTTTATCGGCATGCACAACGGTTGGTCCTGATTTTCAGCTCGAAAACGAATCGACGCCCCTGCCGAGTCATTGGACATCCGAGCAAACAAAACAAGACAGCCTCTCCACCGCCATTTGGTGGCAACAGTTTCAGGACCCAACGCTGAATAGCCTGGTCGCACAAGCCTCTCAGCAAAACCTTGACGTAGAAGCGGCTGGGCTGCGCATATTGCAAGCTCGCTCAGTACTCGGTATTGCCGATGGATTTCGTTATCCGCAAGTGCAAGCGGTGTCCGGAAACCTTGCGTATGCCTATCAAAACACTCATTCATTCAATAACGCGGCGCTCACCTTCGACACGGGTTGGGAGATGGACGTGTGGGGAAAATACGCACGGGGGATCGAATCGGCACAAGCAAGCTATTACGCGTCAATCGCCTCTTACAACGACATACTCGTTACCATTACCTCAGAGGTTGCGCGCAATTATATTAACTACCGTACCTTTCAAGAGCGTGTATTGCTTTCGCAACGCAATATTGAGATACAACAGCGCGTCGTAAACATCACTCGTGTTCAGTTTGAGTCAGGCAATGTAACCGAACTCGATGTGCAACAAGCACAAAACCAATTATTTACCACGATGGCCGCATTACCAAGCCTTAAGGTCGCCATGCTACAAGCCAGAAACGCGCTCGCTGTTTTACTTGGAACCTTACCAGAAGACGTCATCCCACTACTACACACTGGTATTGAAGAAAAAATTGCGCTTTACGAGCAACAATTTCAGGCCAGCGGTCGAAAAGTATCGGCCCGCGAGAGTGATGCGTTTTCAATCGTTCCGTCTGCCCCTGAATTAACACCTGATATCGACGCCAACTTGGTGCTTAGACGACCTGATTTACAAGTCGCCGAACTTCAAGCTCATGCTCAAAGTGCTCAGATTGGTGTCGCCGAAGCGGCCCTCTACCCTAGCTTTTCATTATTTGGTTCGATAGGCATTAACAGCACAACCCCAACTGGCAGTAGCTTTAGCTTTAGTGATTCACTGACCCTTATCGCAGGTCCAAGTTTTAGTTGGAACATCTTCCAATACGGACGGATCAAAAACAACGTTCGCTTTGAGGATGCACGCTTCCAAGAAACCATCACCAACTACAACAAAAAAGTACTGCTCGCCGTTCAAGAAGTGACTAACGCACTGGAAGCCTATGAACTATACCAAGAGCAGCAAGCCTTGCGACTCCAATCGGTTGATTCTTCGATTCGAGCCTTTAACATTTCTATGACTCAATATGAAAATGGGCAGATCTCATTCGAGCGATTGTTAAGTTCATTAGAAAAAATGACACGAAGCGAAGACAGTTACGCGCAGATAAAAGGCAATGTTTCAAATCAGGTCGTTGCGTTGTACAAAGCGCTTGGTGGGGGTTGGCAAGTTCGTTCAGGTAAGGCGTTTGTCGCCCCTAATTTAGTTGAAAAAATGAAACAACGTACTGACTGGAGTGATCAATTGTCTGAAGAAGCAATCACAATGCCTTCCATAAGCAGTGACAAGCAGGCAACACCACAGGAGCAACCCTAATGCCCCATGAACTCGCTTGGGGGGATATCTACTTCTCCCCACTCCTATTAGTGTTGGTTATTGCACTCTGTGCAACTTGGATCACAGTGATTATTTTGAATAAGACAAAACTGGCGCGTTTTGTTGTCTTCCCATCGCTGACATTTTTAGCCTTACTCGTGGTGTATGTCGTTGCTATTGATAGCTTTTATTTAAGGTTCTAGGTCATATGAAAAAACTAATTGTCGTAATAATTAACCTTGTTGTAATCGGTGTTGCGGTTTGGTTTGGCTATCACAAATATCAAGAATACTTTCATAATCCATGGACACGAGACGGACAGGTTCGAGCTAACGTTATCAAAGTCGCGCCACGAGTATCTGGACCAATCATTCACGTGGCAGTAAAAGACAATCAAATGGTGTCTCAAAATGACCTGTTGTTTGAGATTGACCCAGAACCCTACATAGTGACACTGTCACAAGCTGAGATCGCCTTAGAGCGAGCAATTGTCAGTGCCAAGGGTAAAAAAATTGAATATGACCGACTGCTTGATATTCGCAAGAAAGACAAAGGTGCCGTTTCGCACAAAGACTTAACGCGCCGAGAGATTGCTTATGAGGAATCGCTGTTACAAATCAAGGCGTCTAAAGAGAACATTCGTTCTGCGGCACTCAATCTTAGCTACACCAAAGTCTATGCAAGCGTAGATGGTCTCATTTCCAATTTGGATATTCGCGACGGTACTCAAGCGGTGGCCAATCAACCCCTTATCGCTCTTATCGATCAAAACAGTTTTTGGGTGTTTGGCTTTTTCAGAGAAAACCAACTTAGTCGTATCAAGCCTGGCAGCGAAGCAAAGGTCACGTTAATGTCTCACCCCGATCAGCCGATTCCTGCCACCGTAGATTCTATCGGCTGGGGAATTGCGCCGACTGACGGGACCGTCGGCTATAACCTACTACCTAACGTAAACCCTGTATTTCAGTGGATTCGTCTTGCGCAGCGCATCCCCGTTCGAATAACGCTACATGAACTACCGGAAGGCGTCGCACTGCGGTTTGGATTAAGTGCTTCGGTGATGGTGACGCAACACGAAGACGATAAAAGCGAACCAATGGAATAAGGCGTAATGATGAAATGGAAAGCTGGGCAACAGATTAAGAAAATCGATGACAACAATAATTTTTTCTACCTGACACTATCATTGGTGGCGTTACTGGTCAGTGCGTCACTTGCAGAAGTAGTCGGTCGTGGCATCATTGAGCATATTCTCCAAGCCTTTATCATTTGGACGTTTATTGTCTGCTTAGCCAGTTTAAGGTTTGATCGTAAATGGTTCCACCTTCTATCATTATTGATGGGGGTATGGATTGTGGTTCTTGTTGTTAAAAGTGTATTTGAAATACCAGAAATGGATGTGGCGATGTTAGCGCTAACGTTTACTTTTTTCTTTACCACATTCCAAAGCACTGCCAAGCAGGTATTATTCAAGGGAGAGGTGAATACCAATAAAGTTATCGGCTCTGTCGCATTATTTCTTCTACTCGGCCTAATGTGGGCTATCGTTTATTTATTGATTCTAGAATTTTCACCGGCTGCATTTACCGGCATGGAAAGAATATCTTGGGGAGAAAACTTTTCCAATGCAGCCTATTTTAGTTTTATTACGTTAACAACCTTGGGCTATGGCGACATCAGTCCAGTCACACCGTTAGCAAAGGTTATCGTATATTTGGAGGCTATCACGGGCGTATTTTATATGGCCATTGTGGTATCAAGTTTAGTTAGTGCCAATATCGAGCACAGGGAACATTAAAGATGGATAAACAAATAGAACAACGTCACAGCAAGGTTTTTATCAACAACATGGTGGAATCTGCCATTCGTATTGGATTGTTAATTCTGTTGATTAACTTTACCTATGGCATCATTAAACCTTTCATCATTCCAGTACTGTGGGGAGCCATCATCGCAGTGGCATTGTTGCCCTTGACGAAAAAGCTAGAACGAACCTACGGGGGCAAACGAGGACTAGCCGCCACGACCGTTACCCTGATAGGAATCAGCGTATTGGTTATTCCTTTTGCCTTAGTATCCGGGTCGCTCTATGAAGGCGTTGCCCATTCAACGGAAATCATTCAAAGTGGCAATATAAAAATACCCGGCCCGACCGACAGAATCGCAGAGATACCCGTAATCGGTGACAAGCTTTACACTGTTTGGAATCTATTTGCGACAAATCTGGAAAAAGGTATCCAGCAGTTCCTTCCTGAGATTAAAAGCTTTTTAGGTACTATCGCTTCTATTTTAGGTGGCGCACTCACCAGCTTAATCATGTTCATCATTTCTTTAGCTATTGCGGGTGGGTTTATGGCGCACGCAGAAAAAATCTCCGGTGCTCTTGAAACTGTTGCAGTCAGGGCGGTCGGGAAAAAAGCTGAACAATGGGCCAACTTAATGGCCGCAACCATTCGAAGTGTCTTACTCGGCGTAGTCGGTGTCGCATTCATTCAAGCCGTTATTATTGGCGCCGCAATGTTCGTGTTTAAGGTGCCTGCCGCTGGTTTACTTACGTTAGCCACGCTGATTCTATGTATCGCACAGCTCCCTGCTTTGCTTATTGTTGCTCCGGTTATTTTTTACGTCTATTCAACCGGAGATGGCACAAGTACGACCCTATTTACTATCTGGGCATTAGCAGGCGGATTATCTGATAACTTCCTCAAGCCTATGCTAATGGGTCGCGGTGTCGACGTCCCTATGCCGGTCATTTTGATCGGGGCAATCGGCGGCATGTTGTTTGCCGGTATCATTGGTTTGTTCTTAGGTGCGATTATCCTAGCGATTTGGTATGAACTGTTTTTGTTCTGGTTAAACTATGAAAGCGAAACCGAAGAAGCGACAACTGAAGTCATAGCGAATAAAAGTGAGACTGTACCCGATAAACCACAGTAAATAATTAGCTTTTGATCCACAAAAAGACCGCGCTAACATTCATCTGTTAGCGCGGTCTTTTTCTAAACCGTAATAAACATTGCCGTAACTGTCCGCACAATCAAAGCGTTACCACTACTCTAATGGCCAGCAGTATTAGGATAACGCCAGACAACCTATCGATTAGCACCGCTTTTGTGCGGATATGCTCAACAACCCGAGCACTCGACAACACTAGCGTAATCAATGTGTACCACAAACCATCAACAATAAGTGGTGTCGCTACAATGATGAGCTGGTTGCTTAATACATTACCCAAAGCAACAAACTGACTAAATAAGGCGATGAAGAACAAAGCGATCTTAGGGTTTAAAATCGAAATTAAAAAACCCTCTCGAGCTGACTGCAGAAGTGTCGTTCGCTCTCCAGATTCTAGCTTTGCGGCCACTCCGCCCTTTGAACGTAACGCATTCACACCCAAGTACGCTAAATACGCTGCCCCAGCTAAACTGATCGCCTTAAACAACATTGGACTTTGTTGTAAAACGACAGATAAGCCAACCAAGCTAATAATCGCGTAAATACCAATACCACACGCATGTGCCCACGCAGTGACGATGCCATTGAGACGTCCACCTGCTAATGAGTGTTTAGCCACGATGGCTAAACTAGGGCCAGGCGACATTGCCCCTAACAAACATACGGTAAAAAGTGATAGCCAAACGGTTAATGTCATTGAAGTTTCTCCCTATTTGAGCTTAATCTTGCAACAGACAGGGTATGAAGGGAAATCAAATATAATCATTCGGCTCATGATTTGAAATCATGATGAATATCGATGTGGTTATCGAATGGAATATTCAGATAAACGCAGCGCGGCTCGCATCTCTTCCCTTACCCATTTATGAGCAGGATCGTTATCGTACTTAGGATGCCACATTAGCCAGTATTGATGTGTTTGAGTAGTAAACGGTAGTGGTTTATAAACCAGTGGCCAATGCTTAGCGAGATTGACCGCGATATGTTCAGGCACCACCATCAAGTGTTCACTGGAGACTAATCTATTCACGGCAGCAGAGAAAAACGGAACTTTTAATGTGACATGCCTAGCGTAACCTTGCGCCTTCAACGCCAATTCTGTATCGGAATCTTTATCGCCGCCTCCTGTCACTTTTATATGAGAGAAGTGAGTTAACTCTGAGACTGTAACCTCATCCTTTTTCGCCAATGGGTGGGCCGTTTTCATTAAACAAACGGAGGAATCAGAGCCAATGTGCATACTCGATACCCCTACTGGTTTCTCAGGGTACATAGACGACGCGATATGGATGCCTGTTTCATGAAGTTTGTCGAGGAGTTCAGGTTGCCACAGGCGATATGCCATATCTAACTGTGGCGCTAAATCGCTAAGGTGCGCGGCGATATCAGGCAATACGTACTGGGCCACATAATCGCTCGATGCCAGGACCAGTTCTCCCTGCCAATCTTTGGGATCAAACGGCTTGTCATCTAATAGGTGCTCAAATTCTGATAGCAATGAATCCAGTTTTTCTTTCAACACAATGGCTCTTGGTGTTGCAATTAACTGGTTTCCTTGGCGGACTAATAATGGATCGCCACACAACTCACGTAGCTGAGCAAGTTGTCGACTTACCGCTGACTGAGTAATATGTAACCTTTTTGCCGTTCGACTGACGTGGCATTCTTCAATTAAGACATGCAAGGATCGTAGTAAATTTAGGTTAATATTATTGAGCACACAATCCTCGACTGGCTTGAGTTAGCACTAGACATTGGGACGCCAGTATTTCACAAATCAAGGCGAGTAACGAGTGTGCGCTCACTTTAACGTTAACCATCATTCATTTCGGTGCTCGGATACGAATCTACTCACTAACATACGCTATTGGGCGGCGGGCTTTTAAACCCGTGTACAGTGGCAGGTCGTAGACACCTGAAGCGCCTAGGCACAAGTAGCAAAGCTGGCTATCTTTACTTAGGATTAGAACGACGAGCTAAGTCGCTTCAAGACTTCTTTTTGATCAAGTTCCTCATGATAAGGTTGATATTCAAGTCCACTATCAAAAATAAATTGAGTCACTAGCGTCCGTACACACTCCGTCAGTATGTCTGCATTCCAAGGCTTTTCAAAATAGTTGCTTATCCCGGCAGTATTAATGGCGGTAATGGTATCTGAATGGGTTGCCTGTCCCGTCAACAATACTTTTTTTGTCCACTTAAATCGGCTATCGTTAGAAAGCGTAGTGAGCAGCTCAACCCCGGTCATTCCAGGCATTACGTGGTCCGAGATGATTACCGCAACACGTTCACCATCTGCGTCCAAGTCATCCAATAAATCCAGCACCTCAGCACCAGATTCACAATCTTCGATATTAAGCCAATGAGACAAGCGCTCAAGGTCCTGAACCACAGCGCTCAACACTTCTCGCTGGTCATCCACACAAATAATATTAAGCTTCTCCATTTGCTTCTCCTACTGGTAGTTTCACTCGGAAAATAGTTTGTTCTTGGCTACTTTTCACCACGACCGTACCACCATTTTCACTCACTATACGTTTAACAATCGACAGCCCAAGTCCTAAGCCAAAGCTGAGGCCCCCTTTCTTGGTGGTAAAATTAGGCTGAAATATTTTACGTCGAATAGACTCATCAATTTCCGGACCATTATTAGAAATAGTGACCAAAATGCGCTGATTTACCCATCGTGTTTGAATTTCTATTTCTGGTTTAGGGGTAGCGCACATCGCATCACAAGCATTTTTAATGATGTTGCTCCAGATCTGTACATATTCTGTCGAAGCCCCTTTGATAAGAGGCAGTGTTGCCGGACGAAGACGCACTGAAACAAGGCGCAGGTCACTTTGTAATAGTGACAATGCCTTGTTTACCGTGTCATTGATATCAATCAACTCGTCTTGTTCGTTATCCGTTCGCCCCAGTTGTTTGACCGACTTCACGATACCGACGGTATGCCTCGCCGCCAATCTAAGGTCATGAAGGTCTCGCCCAAGCTCCCAATATTTAATAGCTTGCTTTGGTTCCTTGAGCCAAGTTTGAGGTACATCTGCGGAGCCCAGAGCCTTGGAAAGACGCTTCGCTACCGTGCGGTCCAATTTGTACTTGGACTCGATCGTCTTGGCTATTTTTCGTGCATCACTTGAAGATGTGGACTGGCCTTGCATCAGACCAATATCAAAATACTGGCTTGAATCAGGGTGTGCCTCTTCAAGCAATTGAACTAGCTCGCTCTGCAAACGCTCAGTTTTGCTGCTTACCACCCCGATTGCATTATTAAGCTCATGCGCAATACCTGCAGCAAGCTGACCAAGCGTGGTCATCTGTTCAGCAGTATGCAGCCGTTGCAGTACTTTTTCTTTAGCCAAGGCCTCTTGCGTTGCTCGGCGCTGACGACGAGAAAGCTCATTAACAATGACTGGCATAAATTGCGAGTTAAGTGGACCTAATGTTTCTGGGCTTATTGCTGCTGTATGCCGGTCTACCCATGCCAGTTTCACGTCGGTTCTCGCTTTAACCGTCGAAGAGGCAGTCCATGTACCCGAGAAAAAGCTGTGCACACCAATAAAAGCACCTTGTGACGCAGTAAACAGCTTTGTCAGATTGCCATCTTCTTCTCGCTCAAAGAACCCTTCTAGCTCGCCGCTTTGCACGTAGTACAGCCGGTCATTCAATCCATTTTGGCGCAACACAATATCGCCCGTTTTTAGACTGATTTGCCTTTTGGGATTCGAGAAATAATGTTCAATCAGTTCATTCATATCCGTTATCCGATATGACCAACAGCGTGCAGTAACCACACCAAAACAAAGCTCAGTAACACACCTACCACCCCTAAGATGACGCCAACCTTGGCCATCTGATTACTCTGCACGTTACCCGTTGCGTGAGCGAGAGCGTTTGGCGGCGTACTAATTGGTAATGACATCCCTAAGGATGCAGCGAAGGTCACAACAAGAATAAGTGTAATCTCACCGCCCAGTGGGGCAAGCGAAGCCATTGAAGCACCCAGTGCTGCCATGATTGGCATGAGTAGGTTCGCTGTGGCGGTATGGGACATAAAGTTGGCCATCACAAGACACAGCATCGCCGCACCGAATAGCACCACATAAGGCGAATAGGCGTCAAACGGGATGCTATGCACCACCAGTTTTGCCAATCCTGTTTTGTCGAGCGCAAGTCCAAGTGCAATACCACCAGAAACCAACCATAAGACATCCCAAGAGATTCGTTTGAGATCCTCTTTATTGATGATGCCCGTTAGCGAGAATACAGCAACAGGGATCAGTGCGACGGTGTAAGAGTTCATGCCATGCGCAGACCCCATTAGCCACAAAATAATGGTGCCAGCGAATGTGACATAAACCATGATCGCTTTGGGTGTTTTTAAGAATTTCCCCTTAATGGCTAGCTCGATTTTTTTCTGCTCTGCCCCATACAGCCAGTTAATCAATACCCATGCTAATGCCATCATCACCACGACAAACGGAACGCCAAAGGCCATCCACTCACCAAAGCTAATGTAATTCTCACCCACCAAATATTTAAGTGCGATGGCGTTAGGTGGCGTGCCTATCGGGGTACCAATACCACCGATATTTGCCGCGACAGGTATGCACAATGCAAACGCAATACGCCCCGGGTCTTTGGGCCCAAATAAGGCAATCACTGGCGTCAAAATAGACAACATCATCGCCGTAGTCGCGGTATTAGACATGAACATTGAGAAAATGCCCGTGATGAGCATCAACCCCAACATCACGTACTTGGGATCACTCCCAAACGGTTTCAATAGTACTCTGGCCAAGTTGACATCTAGTCGATATTTCGTCGCGGCCATCGCAAGAAAAAAACCACCCAGAAATAGCATAATGATAGGACTGGCGAACGTCGCCATGATTTCTTCATACTTCAGAAGCGTACCAAAATGCGTCTGTCCTTCTGAAGCACGAAACCAGTACATGCCTTTGTTGGACAGCATGAGTAACTCCAACACAATAATCACAACTGAGGTAGCGTAAATCGGTATCGGCTCGAAGACCCAACAAAGTGCCGCTAACAAAAAAATAGCAATCACACGTTGTTGAATAATGGTCAATCCTTCGAAGGGGAACGCAGAAAGGGGTAAAAGCAATACGATCAGAGGAATTAAGATCGGAATAATATATTTGAGATAGTGGCGCATAACATGGCTCGTCCTGAGAGTTATATGACAAAAATGGTGTCCGGCCACTAGTATCACGTTGTTATGCAAATATTTACTTAGCGTAAGATCAAAGACTTGAGCATTAAAATGAGTTTCTTCGTAGGAATGTGAATGCCATCTACTCTGGATACAAAAAAGCCTGCATCGCTGCAGGCTTAATATTGATGCTACGTCTCGACAGCATAGTGTTGAGCGGTAGCATCGAACTGGACTATAAAATCACGATGGACGATGAGATCACACAGAGCTCTAGTATCGAGCTCAACTCCAACATCAAATTTAGCTACGGTGACCCAGTTTCACGGTGCCTTTGGTCGAAAACCACAACGCTTCTGAGCGACGACGTCCCAATAAAATCGGGCCATCATCGTAGAACAAAAAATTCTTCCAATACTTTTTGAATATCGACCATTTTGTTTCAATCACATTGTATTTTTCGTAACAAAAATAGACAGTAACGTCATCTTGCCAGTCTATAAACTCAGCGACGGCTTCTGGTAACGCATTGTCATCGGCTTCCCATGCTTTCATCCAATCAACATTATCTTGCCAATTACTGTCCTTCGTTGGCCAGTCTTGAGAGGACATGCGTTCGGCATCCGGACTTTGTCCACTCACATTTTCTTTCCAAAACTGCGCTGAACGTGCTTGGGTCATCGGTTTGATGAGAGGCCAATCACTTTCCGGCACTGGCATCGATTGATGAGTGAAAATCCATTTTCTTTGGTATTCATCCAAAGTCGTGTACGACATTCAGTCTCCTAATGTTTTAACCAGCCGTTCTCTACGGCTTCTTCTATAAGCGATTGTGCTTTATCCCACAGCACTTGTGAACCTTTTTCTATTTTTTGGTTCACCTTCATGACTTGCGCTTTGGTTACCTCGTTTTCCAGCCAACTTTGTCCTTGGTTGTGATAATTGAGTAACATCGGAATAAGACGATCGAGCGCTTTCGCAAACTGAGCTTCGGCGCTTTCTGCTGCTTCAAACTCTTGCCAGAGGGAAAACAACTCATCACCTTGGTCGCTCGGCAACATCCCAAATAATCGTTCAGCCGCAGCCCACTCTTTTTGTTCTTGCTCTAATAGAGCAACATCATCATAGACAAAGGTGTCACCGGCATCAATCTCGACTAAGTCGTGCAGCAATAACATTTTGACGACGACGTTAATATCAACAGGTTCATTTGCGTGCTCTTCTAGCAACAAAGCCATCATCGCAACGTGCCAGCTATGCTCTGCACTATTTTCAAATCGCCCTCCTGCACTTTTAATACGCGTACGACGTAACACGTTTTTGAGTTGGTCGAGCTCCATCAACAACGCCAGTTGCTTCTCCAAACGTACCATTAGCGCGATCTCCAATTGGGATTAATTAATGCCGTTTGGATATGGTCCTGCCAGCGGTCATCAATTAATAAATAGTCTTTGGCATACCCTTCTTTTTTAAACCCCATCGCATCAAGCACAGCGGCGCTTTTCATATTATGAGGCATGTAACTTGCGGAGATACGGTGCATATTTTGGACATCAAACATATAAGGAAGCACCATCGACAGCGCCCCTCTCATATAACCTTGCCCTTGAGCATCTTCGGCCAATGAATAACCTAGATTACACGAATGCAGTGGGAATCTAACGAGATTACTCAACGACACTGTACCTTTCATTTCTTTTGTATCTGTATCGAAAATAAGGCAATAGTACGCAAGACCTAAGCGGTGCAATTCATCCAACTTAACGAGCTTCGCCGCCCACGTATCTGCTTGATAAAATGCCTCGTCTCGCTTTGGTTCCCAAGGCTTTAAAAAAGCTTTGTTTTTTTGAAAATATTCGGAGATCGTGTAGGCGTCTGAGGGTGTTGAAGTGCGTACTAATACATTCTCGTTGCGGCGATACAAAGCAATGGCCGAACTCTTATCTTCCATCGTAATTCCTTGAAGTTTTCTTCCTTTAAGGCAGAAGTGGCGGTTGATAGGTACCACCACTACATCCCTGATAACGCGTGTCGACTTACGATCCTGAAGGCAAATCTATTTGGTAAATCATCGAGTCTTAGTTTTTTCGAATGTTATAATCACGCAACTTATTGGCAATAGAGGTGTGAGAGACGTTCAAACGCTTCGCCAATTTTCGGCTCGATGGAAAAGACTGATACAGTTTTTCTAAGATACGGGACTCATACTCTTTCATCATATCGTCCAACGACCCATCAAGATTTAGGCTAACGCCACTCGAGGCGACCGATTCCAATTTGGGAAGTTGAAAGTCTTCAATTTTTAATTCCGTACCACTAAATTGCGTCAAAGCACGCAGCACCGTATTGTCGAGCTGCCTCATGTTGCCAGGCCATGGGTAATTACCCAACTCTTTAACCAATACCTCATTGCATTCTGGTTTTACTATCCCAAGCTTTTGGCTGTGCTTAGCAATAAAGAGCTCCATCAGGGGCGCAATATCGCTTGCTCGTTCACGCAACGGGGGAATACTCAGTGTTAAGACATTCAAGCGATAATACAAATCTTCCCTGAAAGCACCTTGTTCAGCAAGGTCTGCTAAATTATGCCGTGTAGACGCAATAATACGCACGTCGACATGCACTTCATGCTCCTCTCCTACTCGCCTGAAGGTACCATCTTGCAAGAATCGCAGTAGTTTGATCTGCAAGTGCGGGCTCATTTCTCCGATTTCATCAAGTAAAACGGTACCGCCGTTCGCTTGTTCAAAAATGCCTTTATGACCATGCTCATGGTTAAAAGACCCGGGCGCATGCCCAAACAATTCTGTCTCTGCAACATCATCAGGCATTGAGGCACAGCTGAGTACTAAAAACGGATATGACGCTCGATTGGAGCGGCTATGACAAGCCTTCGCGAGCATTTCTTTACCGGTACCAGTATCACCTTCAATTAATAATGGTTGGTCAAGCATCGACAGTTTCTTTGCCTGGCTAAGCAGGGCTTTATGTCGATTAGATACCCCGACAAAGTGTTCAAACCCGAGTATATTGCTGTCTAATAGTGAGTCTGAGATCCTAACGGCGTTACTTGGCTGAATACTCATTACCGCACTGGCCAAAACCGTTTCATTTGATTCCCCTGTAATATAGACAGGCAAAATCTCCATGACATAATCCATCCCATCAACGACAATCGACTCTTTCTGGCGACAAATCTCTCCCTCAATCCATTTGGTAAATTGAAAGCTAGGGAGTAGATGAGAGATATGCTGGGCGATGGCTTCGTCTTCACTTTTGCCAAGCAGCTTAAGTGCCGCGTGATTGGCCATATCAACGGCGCCTTTCAAATTAATAGAAAGCACAGGATAAGGCAGGTTAGTGACCAGCGACACCAACTCAGTGTTGTGTCTTTCGCTCGGCATAAACTGGATTTTACGAACATCTTTGACCCCTGAAATTCGACGAATTTCAGCCATTAAGTCTCGAAAAGTATCAAAATCTATATCTGGACAATTGAGATAAATAATCCCCGAGGTGTCAATTTCAATCCCACGTAAATCAATACTTCTGGACGCTAGTATGTCCAATAATTCACGAGTCAATCCGAGCCTATCTTCACAAAAGACTTCTAAGCGCACTGGGTGTTCCTACTAAAGTGTCACGAAAAGTTGACAGCCAGTTTGTATGACAACCAGGGTCTCGTCAACAAAAACAACGATATACTCAAACAACACGACTCTTTTTTGTTCAAATCTAACTGTTCATCTTAATCAGTGCTTGATCAATATTAGGATAAACACGAACCAGTTGGTCGACTTTAGTAATTTTGATCAATTGAAGGACCGGAGGGTTGTCGCTGACTATAGCCAATTCACTGAAATAATGTGTTTTGTGTAATGCCATGAGCGTCCCAAGCGCGCTACTATCCATAAAGACAACATTGGTTAAATCAATGAGTAGCTTTGTAGTAATGGTCTGTTCAAGTTGATTGAGGTATTGACGAAAATGAGGAATCATTCTGGCATCAAATCGATTCGCTTGTACTTCTATTACCGTTAGTGATTCATTGCTATACAGCAAAAATGCCATTCCTTATGCTCCTATCGCGCCCTTTGACCTTCATTGGTAGAGTATAACCACTAACAAACAAATGCACACTGTTGCATTTGTTTTTGATACATACTGCATATCAAAAGTGTACGGGTATCATAACCGACACCTAATGGAAACAAGCCTCTTAATATTCAAATATTTAGTGTCGAAGCAAATTATGATGGAGTCTATTCAATAATTAGCGCAAAATAAAAGAAAACTCAGACTCCCCCATTATGACACACCGTTTTCGCGCCGAATTTATCTTGATATTTACCACTCTTTTAGCCGGTGCTGGGTGGGTATTCTCTAAAGAAGCCATTCAGGGCCTACCACCGTTTGGGTTTATTGGTTTTAGATTCTTATTCGCGTCGCTCATTCTTTTTCCTTTTTGCCTAAAAGTACTACGAGCAACCAATCGCAAAGACTGCTTAAACGCCATGGGAGTGGGCGGGGCTTTGGCCTTTTCCATTTTCTGTTGGATTCACGCTATTTCTATCAGCGATACGCTTGGAGAAGGCGCATTTATCATGAGTCTCTCTATGTTATTCGTACCATTGGTAGCATGGGGATTATTCGGTAGTAAACCAGCGCGTGCATTTTGGCTGTCACTGCCCATCGCTATCATTGGCTTATTTCTTCTTTCTTGGAATGGGGGATGGCATGTACAAGCGAGCCAGTTCTGGTTTTTAACGGCCGCCGTTAGCCTCGCCGTGCACTTCAATCTAAATAGTAAATACTCGGCGCGATTGTCTCCAATGCTACTGACGACACTACAACTATTTTCGGCGGGGTGTTTGGGTATCATCTTATCTTTTTTCGTGGAAACATGGCCAGAAACGGTATCGACGGGAACATGGACATGGTTTGGACTGAGTGTTTTATTGGCCACCAGCTTGCGCTATTTAATGCAAACGACCGGCCAGAAATTTGCGCAGCCAACCAATGCTGCATTATTGATGTTACTGGAACCTATCTGGACACTTATCCTCAGCATTATCATTTACGCCGAGCCCATGCCGTTCAATAAGATTTTAGGGTGCACTGTTTTACTCAGCTCTCTGATTTTTTATCGCATAAACTCAATGAAGACTGCCGCACCGTAATCTTGCTAACGCGGCATATTCATCTGGCTATGTGCCGCTTAGCCATCGCCTATTACACGCTCTAACCTTTGCAACCTCTCACCGCCTTCACATCTTATATCGATACGTTGTTCTTTTTCTGCTGCGTTGCATTTCGTTTACCCCTTTCACAGTAGGATCTATCCCCACATTAGCCTTGTAATACTTCCAATAGAATAGTGCATATTCCGAAAAAGAAAGTGACCCTCGCTAAAATGGAACATACCTTAACTCACTGACAATTCATGAGAGACGATAAAGATTACTCAATCTCTGTCATTAAAACTCATCTACACTCTTTCGTATAGTGACGGCACCATTTCAACATTAGGCTATAAAAATCCTGATGAAAACCATCCGGTTAAAGGAATAAATATGAATACCAATCGACGTTTGTTATCGCTCGCAAAAAAGACGGTTATCGTCGCGACGACTTCGCTTATTAGTACCACTTTGTATGCCACTCCCACGCCTAAACTAGTCGTGCAAATTACCGTTGATGGGCTGCGTGCCGATTTGCTAGAGCGTTTTAAAGATAACTTTGGTGACGGTGGATTCCGTTACTTGATGGATGAAGGCGTTTACTACACCAACGCCAATTATCAGCACGCAAACACTGAGACGATTGTTGGCCACGTATCGCTTGCGACAGGTGCTCCCCCTTCTGTCCACGGTATGGTGGGAAATGTCTGGTTTGATCGCTCACTCAGCCGCTTGGTTTACAACGTTGAAGACCCAAACTATGCCATGCTAGCCAAAGGTGTAGGTGTCAACAAAGCGACTGAAATAGACCCAACGCAAAAAACGGCCAAAGGAGACGGACGCTCGCCTGAGCCCATTCTGTCTACCACATTTGGTGACGAGCTCATTATATCAAATAACGGCGAATCTCAAGTTTACTCCGTGTCAGTGAAGGATCGTGGTGCTATCTCTCTCGCTGGCCATGCAGGAAAAGCTTTTTGGTTTTCCAAAGCGCAATCTGAGTTCGTGACCAGTAACTATTATTATGATGAAACGCCTCAATGGGTCACCAAATGGAACCGTCAGTCACTCGCGGCTCAATACTCAGGTAAAAAGTGGCAGTTATCCTTGGATAAAGACGCCTATTCCATCATAGAAGGTAATCCAGATCATAAGGTCGATCTCGCGGGCTTTCAAAGGACCTTCCCTCACCCTTATGGCCCCGCGTCATTCAAATATTATTCGACCATGCTAACCGTCAGCCCGGCTGGCGATGAAATCACCGCCAACTTTGCTAAAACATTACTTAATGAAAAACAACTTGGACAAGGCAAAGCCACCGACTTCTTGGCCGTTAGCTTCTCCTCTAACGACTACGTCATTCATTTATATGGCCCATCAAGCCTGGAAGCCGAAGACAACCTAATACGCCTAGATCGTACTTTGGCTGATATGTTCAAAACCATCGACACGTCCATTGGCTTAGATAACACACTGATAGTGCTATCGGCTGATCACGGCGTGCCAGAAGCGTCACCTACGGTGAACCAGCTAGGTCTAAGGCAACCCTTTTATTTTCAAAAAGACGCGTTGTGGCAGTCCGGACTTGAAGCAAGGTTAACCGAAGAATTTGGACTCACTAAAGACGTGATTAAGCTTTATGCTCAGCCTTATGTGTATTTAGACCATGAGTTGATTGCTGACAAAAAGCTAGATCTTGCCCGAGTACAAAAAGCCGTCGCCGAGGAGATCAGTAAGATTAAAGGGATATCCAGCGCCGTAACCAGTGACGATATTGCAAATAACCGTGTCGCGGATACACGTGTTAATCAATTAATCAGGAACAATTACCATCCCGAGCGTTCAGGCGATGTCTACTTGGTTTTCGCACCCCGAACTTACATCAATGATATGGACGGCCTGACGATTGCGTCTACCCATGGCTCACCATGGCGATTTGATACCCATGTACCGGTTATCTTTGCTGGAAACCAATTGCAAGCACAAACCGTCAATCGATCTATTACACCGTATGATGTGGCCCCTACTCTGTCGAGTTATTTAGGTATTAACGCGCCTTCCGGAGCCACGGGGGAGGCGTTAATTGAAGTCGTAGACAAGAACTAGAAGTCTTTACCGTTTCGTCAATACATCGTTGATACAACAAAAATGCCGCTCAGATTCAGAGCGGCATTTTTACGAATTTATATCGTCATCCCATTATTTGTTGGTACGTTTACCTTCTAGCTAACCGATTTCAGTGACGTCTCGCGCTGCTTAAGCGTTGCTGCATTGAGATAATCTGCTAGTATCGCCATTTGTGTTTCATCCAGTTCCAGCCAAAGCTTACTTCGACGCCACAACACATCTTCCGCGGTGACGGCCCATTCGGCGTTCATCAAATAGTCCACTTCGACCTGATACAAACCTGCGCCAAAATCTTGCCCCAAGTCTTCAGTCGATTGCTTGTTCTCGAGCAGGCTGTAGACCTTAGTTCCGTATGCTTGAATCCATCGCTTTGCTACGCTAGCTTGCAGCCAAGAGTAATCATTAAGTACTTCACTTAGCAAACTCTCTCGATTTGAGAAATTTCCACCGGGCAGTGCTGCAGTGCGTGTCCATTCTGGTCCCATCTGTGGGAAAAATGGGGCAAGCTTATCGACAGCGGCTTGACCTAGCTTACGATAAGTGGTCAGTTTTCCACCAAAAATCGACAATAGCGGTGCATCATTGAGTTGGTCATCCAACTCAATCGTGTAGTCACGAGTCACCGCTTGCGGGTCGTCAGATTCGTCATCACACAAAGGTCTAACGCCCGACCACGTCGTTATAACATCAGCGGGTGAAATACTCTTTATAAAATGTTGATTGACAACATCACACAAATAGTCAATTTCGTCATCATCAATACTCACTTCACTCGGGTTACCTTGGTACTCGACATCCGTTGTGCCTACCAACGAATAATTGTCCATATAAGGAATAACAAACACAATGCGCTGGTCTTCATTTTGTAAGATGAACGCATTGTTTCCGTCATGCATACGCGGTACAACAATATGGCTGCCTTTTACCAATCGAATCCCACGTGGAGATGTCATCTCAAGCTGGCTATCAAAAAAACGATCAACCCAAGGACCCGCTGCATTCACCAGTGCCTTACTGCGTACTGAAGTGACCTCTCCGGATAGGGTATTCTCAACATCAATCAGCCATTCATCCGAATTTCTTTGCGCCTTAATGCATTTCGCTCTGGTGTGGATATCGGCCCCTTTTTCCTTGGCCAACTTGGCGTTGCTCACGACAAGGCGCGCATCATCAACGGCGCAATCTGAGTATTCAAACCCTACCTTCATTTCGGGTTTAAGTGGGCTGTGTTGATCAACAAACTTCACCCCATGACTCCCTGCTAACGACACACGTTTACCCAAAGTATCATAGAGAAATAACCCGGCTCGAATCATCCACGCCGGGCGTAAATGGGGACGATGTGGCAATTGAAAGCGCATTGGGGATACGAGATGCGGTGCGTTTTTCAATAACACTTCTCTCTCGGCTAACGCTTCTGAGACCAAACGAAACTCATAATGCTCCAAATAACGCAGACCACCATGTATTAACTTACTGCTTGCCGATGAGGTTGCTGATGCTAAATCATTCATTTCATAGAGTGCGACCTTTAACCCACGACCCGCGGCATCAGCAGCGACTGCAACCCCGTTGATTCCACCACCAATAACCACTAAATCGTACGTTTTTTCCGAGACGCTCATATTTCCTTACCCTATTATTCAGTCGCAAACCGCGCGTTAATGTTCGTTTTAGTTACTATAATATTCGCAAACGAAAAGATCGAGTAATTTGTGCACTTTTATTGGTGTTAATTTTTTGTTGCCATTTACGAGAATTCATTAATACTTAGGAGGTAAAGCCAATGTTTTGAGAGTTTGATACAAGTAAGTCATCGATAGATCTAATAACATACACAACATAAATCACCCATATGGTCGAATACGAACATTGCCGGGTAACATAACTAGAAATTTAGCTGAACACGATGCTCATCAGTTTAGTTACAGAGATAAACTAAGAACGGAAACGGAATGAACAACCACAAAAAAGTCGTCGTCGCTTTAGACCAAGGAACCACCAGCTCACGTGCCATTATTTTCGACCACGATGCGAATACGGTTTGCTCTGCACAAAGAGAGTTTACGCAAATTTATCCAAACCCCGGCTGGGTAGAGCATGACCCAATGGAAATATGGGCAACCCAACGCTCATCGTTAACCGAGGTACTCGCTCAAGCCGATATAGCCAATGAAGACGTCGCCGCTATTGGTATTACCAATCAGCGCGAAACCACGATTGTTTGGGATAAAGAAAGCGGCCAACCTATTTACAACGCTATCGTCTGGCAATGTCGACGCACCGCGAGTTTTTGTGACCAATTAAAACAAGAAGGCCATGAACCTTATATTCAGAAAACCACTGGGCTAGTTGTCGACGCTTATTTTTCCGGTTCGAAGATCGCTTGGATCCTTGACAATGTGGAAGGTGCGCGAGAAAAAGCAGACAATGGTGAGCTACTTTTTGGTACCGTCGACACCTGGCTCATTTGGAAGCTTACTCACGGTAAGTCGCACGTCACTGATGTAAGCAATGCGTCGCGTACTATGCTATTTAACATCCATACTCTTGAGTGGGATGAAGCCCTTCTTAAGCTCTTTAATATTCCAAAAACTATGTTACCAGACGTGAAATCAAGCAGTGAAGTGTATGGTTATGCGCATATTGGTGGTGGTTCTGAAGATATCCCAATTAGTGGCATCGCTGGCGATCAACAGGCTGCCTTGTTTGGCCAACAATGCTTTAAAAAAGGAATGGTCAAGAATACCTACGGTACCGGATGCTTCCTATTAATGAATACCGGCGATAAGCCCATCACTTCGAAGCATGGTTTACTGACCACTATTGGGTACCAGATCGACGGCAAGGTAACCTATGCCTTGGAAGGAAGTGTCTTCATGGGAGGTGCTACGATTCAATGGCTACGTGATGAACTGGGCCTCATTCGTGACGCTCAGGATACCCAATACTTCGCCGAAAAAGTAGATGATTCAAATGGTGTGTATTTGGTTCCAGCCTTCGTTGGGCTTGGCGCGCCATACTGGGACCCACACGCAAGAGGCACGTTAACGGGGCTTACTCGTGGCACCAACCGTAACCATATTATTCGTGCCGCACTAGAGTCGATTGCCTATCAAAGCCGCGATGTGTTGTTAGCTATGGAAGAGGATTCCGGCATCAAATTAGCACAGATCCGAGTCGACGGTGGGGCTGTAGCCAACGATTTCTTGATGCAATTCCAAGCCGATATTATGGGTACGAAGGTAGTAAGGCCTTTAGTTCGCGAATCAACCGCACTCGGCGCAGCAATGTTAGCGGGTCTCGCCAGTGGTTTTTGGCAAAACCAAGATGAACTCGCCGATAAAAAAGAAATTGAGCGTGTCTTTCGGCCAAACATGAAGAGAGAACAGCGAGAAGATTGGTATAGCGGATGGTTAGAGGCAATCAGACGAACACAAACGTCGTAACGGCAAAACGACACATGCAGAAAGTAACAAAGTTTACGCATTGAAAAATAAGCGGTTATATCAGTTGTAAATAATCCGTGATATTACAAAAAACACGGACGAAAATGCAAACAAAAAAGCCTTGCTGCGTAAAGCAGCAAGGCAACATCAATACGATGTATAAAGTTGGATTTTCATTTAGCTGAAAGTGGACTACCAGCTAAATAAGCGCTAATTAGAGCACATCAGAGAAGCGTTAAAAATCAGATATTATTATCAATAAGTGTAAACTCTTATTGATTTTATGAATAATTGTTTCCAAACATTTGCACAGTTCAACAATTAACCATTCTCGCTTTTCCTTCTTCAACTTAGAAAAGTTGTCCTAACAGGGCTCTCACATCATGAACTAAAAGGACTCACCCAAAAACCCGCCAGTTTGATGAGACCAAAGTTGGGCATAAACACCGTTTAATGCCAGCAGCTCTTGATGGGTTCCTTGCTCCACGATATCGCCCTTATCCATAACGATAAGACGATCCATTGCCGCAATAGTTGACAGCCTGTGAGCAATAGCGATGACGGTTTTACCGTCCATCAATGACGTAAGGTTTTCTTGAATTGCCGACTCTACCTCTGAATCAAGCGCTGATGTAGCTTCGTCCATCACCAAAATCGGGGCATTTTTTAATAATACTCGCGCAATGGCAATTCGCTGACGCTGACCACCTGATAATTTCACCCCTCGCTCTCCAACCTCGACGTCATAACCTGTATTGCCACTTTCATCGACCAGTTCCTGAATAAACTCATGGGCATGAGCCTGCCTTGCCGCTAGTATCATTGCTTGTTCAGATGCGTCCGGATCGCCATAAAGTATATTTTCTCTAATCGAACGATGCAGCAACGATGTATCTTGGGTTATCATTCCAATCTTATGTCGCAACGATTCTTGTTGTACGGAGGATATGTTCTGACCATCAATGATAATCGCGCCGCTGTTTAAGTCATAGAAGCGAAGCAGTAGATTGACCAACGTTGATTTGCCTGCTCCAGACCGTCCCACTACCCCAACCTTTTCACCAGGCTTGAGCGTCAGATTTAACCCCTCAATGACAGGCTTTCCATCGCTATAGCGAAAGTTAATGTTTTGAAACTCAATTTCACCGGAAGTCACCACCAAAGGTGCGGCATTGGGGCAATCTTGAACCTCAATATCATTTGCGATGGTATTCATCCCATCGCTTGCCGTACCTATCTGTTCAAATAGCGAACTGACCTCCCACATGATCCATTTCGACATCCCCTGCACACGTAAAGCAATACTAACGGCAATCGCAATGACACCCACACTGACTAAATCATCTAACCATAGCGTTATCGATAATAACGTAATCGAGAATAGCAACATGTAGTTAATTGCATCGACGCTAAATAGCAATTTGGTGATCATACGCATTTGGTTATAGACAGCTTGCAACAGCTGTTTCATGCTATTTTTAGCGTAGTTCACTTCGTTCTTTGAATGAGCAAACAATTTTACTGTCGTGATGTTCGTATAGCTATCGACGATTCGTCCCGTCATCACCGACTGAGCATCCGCCTGAGTCGCTGCAATGGTTTTAAGCTTTGGAATAAAAAACAACTGGATACACACATACAATACTAACCACACCAAAATAGGTACCATCAATACCTTATCAGCACCACCCATCATCAAGATCATGGACACAAAATACACCGAGATGTAGACCATGACATCGATGAGTTTCATCACCGTTTCTCGCACAGCTATTGCGCTCTGCATCATTTTTGTCGCGACGCGACCTGAAAAATCACGCTGGAAAAAGCCAATGCTTTGCTTAAGCAAATATCGGTGCATCTGCCAACGTACTGCCATGGGGTAATTTCCCAAAAGGCTTTGGTGCATGATCATTGAGTGACAAAAAGACAACAACGGCATAACGACGACGATCAACGCCGCCATACCAAGCAATGTCATTCCTTGCTCTTGCCAAAACATATCTTTATTTTGTTGCCCAAGTATATCGACCAAAGAGCCTAAATACTTCAGCAACGTCACTTCAGCTATCGCGACACTGGCACTCAAAATAGCCAGCATAATTAAGGGGGTTTCGAACCCTTTGGTGTAGTATTTACAAAAACCAAGCAAGTCGCCTGGGGGCTTTTCACCCCCCTCTTTAGGGAATGGTTGGGTAAATGACTCAAAACGACGAAACATAAATGCCCTCAAATAACGGCTTTTCTGATAGGTAACCATTGCAAAAACGACTAATAATAATTATCATTTGCAGAATTAGAAGGGCGGGATTGTAACAGATGTTTGATTTCGTGAAAGACCCTTTGGGGATTAATCTTTCTAGTATCAAGGATATCAATCTCAATGTGCATACCTTGATTTAAACCACTACCTATTCACTATTAAACGGATGTCGATAACTCAGTTAGTTTACACATCCGCCCCTAGCAACTAAGACCCATACATGTATAACCTTTCAGATATTGCAATGATCAGAGGTGGCAGAACCATACTCTCGATAGATTCATTGACCATTCCCACTTCCGAATTGACGGTTGTCTTAGGTCACAATGGTTCTGGTAAATCCACCTTAGTCAGCTTACTTGCCGGGCAACAAGGCCCAGATAAAGGCGTTGTCACGTTAAACGGAGAGCCCCTGACCAAGCGTTCCTCACGTTCACTAGCAAAAGAAGTGGCATTTTTGCCGCAAAAACTACCCACCTCGGCAGGTCTTACTGTACGGGAGTTAGTTCGACTTGGTCGCTATCCATGGCGTGGCGCTTTTGCCCGCTGGACCCCTGAAGATGAGGCAATCATTGAAGACGCGATATCAAAAACCGGTATGCAAGACTATCGCAATACATTAGCTGACTCCTTGTCTGGTGGAGAGCGTCAGCGAGGTTGGGTCTCGATGTTACTGGCCCAAAGATCACCGATTCTAATCCTCGATGAGCCCACCTCTGCCCTTGATGTTCATCACCAATATCAACTCATGGCTTTGCTAGCCGAGCTCAATCGAACACAATCGGTAGGCATTATTGTTATCTTACACGATATTAATTTGGCCCTTCGCTACGCGACACATATCGTAGCACTCAAGCAAGGTCAAATTGCCTTTGATGGCCCAGTAGAAGTTATGCTTGATGAAGACCGACTCTCAGAACTTTATCATTCTCCGATTAAGCTTATCGACCACCCTCATCCGTCACAAGACACCCGCATAAATAAGGTAGCCGTAGTATGCGCATAACACCGCACTTATCTTTTCTTTGTCGCATGCTATTAATAGGTAGCGTATTCCTATCCCCCCTCAGTTTCGCAACGGCCGATCTAGAAAATTTGGCAACCAGTAATAACGCAGTCACCATTCAAGATGCTCGAGGGCCGATTACGTTTGAATCCATTCCTCAGCGTGTCGTTGTGCTCAACTGGGACCTATTAGAACAAGTCATTGAGCTCGATATTACACCTGTCGGCGCGCCAAACCTTCCCGGTTACCGTGACTGGGTAGTACACCCAGCGGCACCTTCAAGCATTGTTGATATCGGTAGCCGAGCCGAACCCAACATGGAACAGATTGCCATATTAAAACCTGATGTGATCATCGCAGCATCGCCACAAAAAGACCTCATCGATTCCCTAAGTCAAATTGCCCCTGTGGTGTATTTACCCAATTTTGATGGTCATAAAAACGACGCCCAACAAGCGATTGATAACTTTAACACCCTGGCGGTTTTACTAGGAAAAACGGCGCTAGCAGCGAAGAAACTTACTCAGATGGAGCAAGCATTCACCACGCTCAAAGATAAACTAGCAACCGCCTATCCGGAGCTTCCTAAGGTATTACCCATCCGGTTTTCCAACCCAACTTCTGTGTTTATGTTCACTGAAAACTCCACAACGGAATACGTACTCAACAAATTGGGTCTAGAAAATCCACTTCCTAAACCTGCCGCGCCGTGGGGAATCACACAACAACGATTCCAAGCTTTGCAACATGTTACCGATGGCTACGTGTTATATATCCTGCCCTTTCCTCAAGAAGAAAAACTGAAGAGTAGTGTATTATGGAAAGCGATGCCGTTTGTTCGTAAGGGACACGTTAACGCCATGGAGCCGGTATGGAGCTACGGTGGTGCGATGTCACTCTTGTACACCGCAAACGCAGTAACCGATAGTCTGCTACAAGTGGCACCTCAATAATGATTCGAGCCCATTCTTTAGTCTATCTGTGTGTCCTGCTCTGCCTCTGCATCATGAGTCTACAAATAGATTCTTCGTTATCATTCTCCCAGCAATGGCAGTTGAGCTTCAACATCGATTCGGCCGAAAGCTTTGCCGATTTCAATTATGCCTACGCTCAGCTTCCGAGAATGCTTCTGACACTGCTGGTGGGTGGTATGCTCGGTTTAGTTGGTAGCTTGATGCAACAACTGACTCAAAACCCACTTACCTCGCCATTGACACTCGGCACCTCATCGGGTGCCTGGTTAGCATTGATCATCGTAAGTGTCTGGTTTAACGACTGGATAGCCGACTACACTGCTATCGCTGCGATGTTTGGTGCCATTTGTGCTTTTGTTCTTATTGTCGCCATTACTGGGGTCTCTAATATGATGGGGCTTCCGCTTGTGGTATCAGGCATGGTAGTGAACATTCTATTAGGCGCTATCGCCACCGCAATAATCCTTCTCAATGAACAATATGCTCAGAATGTGTTTATGTGGGGTGCTGGCGATCTTGCACAAAATGGCTGGGACTGGTTTGATTGGCTTTGGCCACGCCTCATCCCTGCTCTAATCATTTTACTGTTTGCTCCTCGAATTCTGACATTACTTCGTTTGGGCAATGACGGCGCGGCGGCTCGTGGTCTCAACACTATCCCAGCATTTATTTTCATGATGGTTGTCGGGATTTGGCTTGTATCTGCGTCTATCACTGCCGTTGGCGTGATTGGTTTTATTGGTCTACTCACGCCGAATATTGCACGAAGCTTGGGCGCAAGAACTCCGCGAGAAGAGCTCATTCATAGCCTTTATCTTGGCGCGGCGTTACTGCTTGTCACAGATATGATCTCTATGTCTCTGACCAGCGTATTTGGTGAAGTCATCCCTAGCGGTGTGACTACCGCCGCCATTGGTGCTCCCGCTCTAGTTTGGTTTAGTCGCAGGCAGATGAAAGCTCAAGATAGGATGACTATCAGTATTGGCTCCTATCGTTCACAAATGTCTAAACCATACCTCGGTTTCTTTATAATGGCCGCAATCACCGGTGTCTTATTGACTGTGTGTGTTCAACTCAGCAATGAGGCTTGGTATTGGGGAGTGCCGAGCGAATATCAATGGCACTTGCGCTGGCCTCGCCTAGTGACCTCACTGTTTTCTGGTATTGGTCTTGCTATCGCAGGTACCTTATTACAGAGACTTATTTACAACCCGCTTGCTAGCCCTGACATATTAGGGGTGTCCTCCGGTGCAACATTCGCACTGGTGTTCTCTAGCTTATTTTTAAGTCAATCAGTGCTAGGGGCACAATGGGGCGTGGCGCTATTTGGCAGTCTATCCGTGTTGATCGTGCTATTGCTACTCGGTAAGAAGCATCAATTTGCGCCATCGAGCCTCATATTGACGGGTATCGCCATTACCGCTTTACTCGAAGCAATGGTGCAATTTTGCCTCGCTCGTGGCACGACGGATAGCTATGAAATATTATTATGGTTGTCCGGTTCAACCTATCGTGTCACCGACACTCAAGCATCATCGCTAGCGTTAGGTGTCATAGTATTGAGCATTATCTCTGTTAGCTTATCGCGCTGGCTCAGCTTAATTTCTATCGGACGAGATTTTACTAAAGGACGCGGGTTATCGGTTAACGGTGCATCACTGGTTTTATTGAGTATTGTTGCATTGATGTGCGCCTTAGTGACCTCAACCATGGGCCCAGTTTCGTTTGTTGGCTTAGTCGCTCCGCATATGGCAATGCTTATCGGTGCACAAAAACCTCATCAGCAGCTGTTCGTCAGTTGTTTAATAGGTGGCACACTCATGATCTGGGCCGATTGGATAGGCCAAGTTGCACTGTTTCCGACTCAGATCGCAGCAGGGACGTTGGTGGCGATTCTTGGCGGTAGCTACTTCCTTATCTTAATGCTCGTCAGTCGAATCAAGCGTTCTTAACTCAAATCTATGAGAGAGGGAGTGTGACTCCCTCTTACTCCCTGTTACTCTCTTTTTCATCTAACCCTCAATAAAATACTCAACTCATTGATTATAAAAACTATTCACCAGCACTAGCCCAGCGCAAGCGATCATTCGTGAAATCTATGTTTTCACTTCCATATTATAAAAATATCATTAGAATGCGTACGCAAATAACTATTATTATCATTATCAGTGGTGTTTTTATATGAGCTCTCTACATTCTATTTCGCGCGCGGTGAGATCCGCATTGATGATCGGAACCCTTCCCGCCCTTTCCGCGATATCCATTCAGGCACATGCACAAGAAGATGCAGCCCAAATGGATACGATTACCGTTACCGCACAAGCACTAAAAACTGATGCGCCAGCTCAAGAGGTTCCGCGCTCGGTCTCCATCATTTCAGAGCAAGACTTACAAGCTAAAGCCCCACAAAAACTTGATGAAGCACTCCGTTATACACCTGGCGTCACGTCACAGCCCTATGGTGCCGATAACGATACGGATTGGTTTAAAGTGCGTGGTTTTGATGCTGCGACATACTTGGATGGCAACCGACTATTTAGAGACGGATACTACACATGGTTAGTTGAACCCTATGGCCTACAGCAAGTTGAAGTGGTGAAAGGGCCCGCCGCTATATTATACGGAGAAGCGCCTCCAGGTGGCGTCGTCAATGCAGTTCAAAAGAAACCAACGTTCACACCACAAGGTGAAGTGCGCTTGGAAGTTGGTAATAAAGATCATCAATCGATTGCATTTGATGTCTCCGATCACGCCAATGAACAAGGCACTGTGCGTTATCGTTTAGTTGGCATGATGAAAAGCCGTGATGGTGAGCTTAACGATACAGAAAACGAGCGCTTCTATCTTGCGCCAAGTGTCGAGATCGATATCTCAGAGCGCACGATGCTTACTTTAATGGGGACTTATCTTAAAGATGATGGCACACCGACTAACGGCTTCTTCCCTGCAGCAGGTAGCTTATTGCCTTCCGACAATGGTAAAATTGATCCATCGACCAACCTAGGTGAACCGGGTTACGATACCTATCAGCGCGAGCAATTTTCCGTTGGTTATCGTCTAGAGCATGACTACAATAGTGTTTGGTCACTGGCTCAAAACTTAAATTTCGGTCAAAACGACCTGCTCCTCCGCAGTGTTTATGCCTTTCCAAACTCTGATCCAAGCGCCACTGAGCTTGCGCGCGGTGTCGTATTTCGTGACGGTACTAACCAAAGTATTACCTTTGATAACAATGCGGTCGGAAATTGGTACAGCGATAACGCCGAGCATACGCTGCTGCTTGGGCTAGACCTACAGCACCATAATACTAAAGGTGAAGAACAAGACAATTATGCCTTTGATTCCATTAATCCTTGGGATCCAGAATATGGCAACTATACCCCTTTAGATTCGGCGGACAACATCGATCGAGAAATAAACAAGTCCCAGGCGAGCTTATACTCTCAATATCAAATCACTTTAGATTCACAGTGGATCGCGCTAGTTGGTGCACGTTACGATTGGGTAAACACTGAAAACACCAGTCAAAAAGCCAATCAAAACGAGTCACGCAATGATGGTCAACTATCGTTTAACACTGGGTTAATGTACCTTGCATCCAACGGTCTTTCACCTTACGCCAATTACTCTCAATCCTTTGAGGTATTGAGCACAATTGATCCATCAACTGGCAAACTGTACAAACCACTAGAGGGTGAACAATTTGAGGTTGGGGTTAAATACGAACCACAATTTTTTGATGGTTACATGAATCTAGCGTTGTTCGATATTACTCAGACCAATGCCTTAGTTACCAACCCTGCTACCTGGGCTCAGACCCAAACCGGTGAAGTGACCTCAAAGGGCGCTGAATTTGAAATGGTTGGAAAGGTAACGGATGCATTAAAAGTCACGGCTGGCTACACCTATACCGATGCTCAAACTGACGACACCAACGATCAAGGCACGATGCAAGCCCCATTGATTCCAAAACACGCAGCATCAGCATGGGTAAACTATGATGCCTCTTTCGCCGGTATTTATGGCTTAAATGTTGGAACAGGAGTCCGTTACATTGGTGAGTCTAAAGACAACCCAAAAAGCAGCGACCTAACCGTGCCTAGTGCAACGCTTTGGGATGCGGTAGTTTCTTACGATATCAACACACAATGGCAAGCACAGCTCAATGTAAATAATATTTTAGATAAAGAATACGTGTCAGGTTGTGATTATTATTGCTATTACGGTGAGTCTCGAACGGCGGTACTAAGCGCGAATTACCGCTGGTAAATACAACGAGCGAATACAGCTATTAACCTTTTTAAGGTCACTATTTTTAAAGCCCTCGAATTGAAATGAGGGCTTTTTATTACGGCAAGCAAACGATAAGATCTACGTCGCTCTGATCCATAATGTCAATTAACTCTTGTGGCGGCTTCTCATCAGTATAAAACGCATCGACTTGAGAAATGTGCCCAAGGTTTACCATTGCACCACGGTTAAACTTAGTACTATCCGCTGCCAGCAGTGTTTGACCTGAACACTCCATAATCGCTTGCGCTATTCGCACCTCAGAAAAATCAAAATCTAATAAACTACCATCTTCATGGATACCAGAGATCCCAAGGATGCCAAAATCTAAACGAAACTGCTCAATAAACTCCTTCGCTGCCTCACCGATAATTCCGCCATCTTTGTTTCGAATCTGACCACCCGCAACGATAACGGTGAAGTCATCCTTGGCGCGAAGAATATTGGCTACATTAAGGTTATTGGTGACGACTTTGAGGTCTTTATGACTCAATAAAGCAATGGCGACGGCTTCCGTCGTGGTGCCGATGTCGATAAATAGCGACGAGCCGTTAGGGATGCGCCTTACAAGTGCGTTCGCGATACGTGTTTTCTCTTCCTGGTAGTGCACTTTTCTCGTTGAATAGGCTTCGTTTTCAGTGCTTGAATGAAGCGATGCACCACCGTGATGACGTGTCACTAACCCTTGCTTGGCTAAGTCATTCAGATCGCGACGGATAGTCTGAGGACTAACCTTAAACTGCTCTACAAATTCTTCGGTATTAACAAAACCACTTTGTGTCAGCATCGCAAGAATTTCACGATGACGCTGCGTTTGCTTCAAAATATCACTCCGCTTTGTATCCAAGATCTACAAGTATAACAGGAATCATCGCTTTGATAATTCCTGATAGACGGAGAATAGAGAGTCATGGGTAATGGGGCTTAGTTGGCGAACCTCGTCACAAGGCGTAACTAAATCAAGGATTTGATACGTATTCATAGCAGCGGCCATCGCAGATTTCACGCCGTTGTTGGAATCCTCAAAGGCCAAACAAAACTCAGGTATGACGCCTAGCCGTTTGGCTGCCAACAGATAGATTTCTGGGTCTGGTTTACCATTAGTCACCTCGCACCCTGTTGTTATGTTGGCGAAATACTTGTCTAAACCCGCCAGTTTCAATTTAACTTCAGCCACCTCTCGCTGGGTTGACGTCGCGACCGCCATGGGGATATTTTTAGACGCCAACCAATCAAGTAACTCAATAGCGCCCTTTTTAATCGGGATCGCTTTATGGAGTACAACGGCATCGTAATTTTTTCGCCACTCTTGATGTATCAATTCGTAATCAATCACATCTTTGTAGCCTTCCGTTAGTCGAGTTCGAATCGTCTTGGCATTGCAACCAATGATAGACAGGTAAAGCTCTTCAAAAAACGGCACGCCTAGCGTCTGGCAGGCTTCATTGAATACTTGTTTACACACATTTTCGGTATCGAGTAACAAACCATCCATGTCAAAGATCGCAGCTTTAAAAGTCATACAGGTCACTTAGTTAATTAAAAACACGTTAGTATAGAGGCGATAGCATTCTGCCTGAACTGACCTGTTAATGCTATATTCTGATGGCGCGGGACCATATCGAGTCCCCCGTAGAGCTGCGAGAAATTGCAGGATTGATTGATGTTTAAGGCGCAAAGTCGACGTTATTATCAATCATGGTAACGGTAAGGTGATACGTGAAACTATAAATGGCGGGATGATATTATCGATGATAGGCGTCGAAAAACAAAAAGACCAACCCCTTAAAAAAGACGTTGGTCGATCTAAAGTACCAAATTTTCATATCCCAAGCGTATCGACGAGATTAATTCTCGCAATAGGCCTTAGCGATAGCCGCACCCAACTTGGCATTGTTGAGCACTAACTGAATGTTGGAGTCTAAGCTATTTCCACCCGTAAGTTCACAGACTCGGGCTAATAAAAACGGCGTTGACTCCTTACCCGATATACCTTGCTCTTCGGCTTCCGCTAACGCCTGCTCTATCACCGAGTTGATACGTTCAACGGGCATAGCAAACTGCTCTGGAATGGGGTTGGCGACAACGGCACCGCCCGTCAGGTCCATTTCCCACTTTACTTTCAATGCCAGAGCGATCTCTTGCGCACTATCAAGTCGGTAATCAATGCCATGTTCACTTTCTCGGGTGTAAAACGCTGGCAAGCTACTTGTTTGGTAACCAATAATTGGCACACCTTGTGTTTCCAAATATTCACGTGTTAGCGCCAAATCCAGTATTGATTTTGCCCCAGCACAAACCACCGCGACATTCGTGTTCGCAAGCTCTTGTAGGTCAGCAGAAATATCAAACGTTTCTTGTGCTCCACGATGAACACCGCCGATGCCTCCCGTTGCGAAGACTTTAATACCCGCCATTTCAGCTAGAATCATCGTCGCAGCAACCGTTGTGGCACCATCTTTTTTGCTTGCTACCATGAATGGGATATCACGACGGCTCACTTTGGTCACCGATGTCCCAGCTTTTCCTAGATGAGTAATCTCCGCTTCACTTAACCCGACTTTTAAACGACCTTCGATAATGGCGATGGTGGCAGGTATTGCGCCCGCGTCTCGAATCGTTTTTTCAACAATCAGTGCGGTTTCTACATTTCTCGGGTACGGCATACCATGTGAGATGATGGTCGATTCTAACGCCACAACAGGTTGGTTAGTGGCTAATGCTTGTGCTACTTCAGGTAAAATATCGAGGTATTGGTCTAACATGTCGATTCCTTTATTAGGCGTGTCACCGCCTTTTCTGACATTATTGAATTAATTGTTGAGCTTGACTGCAATGCCAACCTAGCGGCACCCAGAGCAAAATCTATGCTTTGAGGCCAATCCCAACCCTGAATAAATCCGTGTGCGATTCCCCCCATCAGCGCATCCCCCGCTCCGGTTACATTGATAACCTCAGCTTCAACGGCAGATATAAGCATCGAATGGTCTTCACAACTCGCAAATGCCCCCTGCTGTCCAAGGCTAATCAACAGTCTCTTTACACCTTGGTGGTGCAACTTGTTAGCAAGTTCAGGTAAAAAATCAAGACTTGGGAGCGAGTAATCAGCGAGAAGCTCGGCCTCCGCTAAATTGGGTTTGAGTGTATGGATGTGATTGAGATAAGGCGCTATTTTATTGGCCTTCACTGTCGATACTGGGTCGACAAAAATGGCCTTGTCCGAATGTGCGTGGAATATGTAATCGAGGGCACTATCACTCAGATTAGCATCAAGAACAATCGCTGATGCAAAATTCAGCACATTAGCGCGCTTCGCCATTTGCGCTCCGGTTAGCTCGTCAATCAACGACATATCATTTAGCGCGAGTTGCAACTCCCCGCTAGGGTCATGAATAGACAAATAGGTACTGGTCGCCTTTCCAGTCACGGTCAATAGATGATCGATACCCATACCAGCGTCTCGACATGAAACCTTTAACTGTTCACCCCAAGAATCATCACCTATGGCGCCAATAAACTGTACGTGGCTTCCTAGGCGGCTCATGTTGTCGGCAATATTTCGAGCAACACCTCCCGCACTTGACGTCAAAGCACCTGGGTTAGAGTCACCGATAACAAGCTCGGCATTTGAGCGACCACATAAATCCATATTGGCGCCCCCTACAACTGCGGCATAACGATCGGGGGCAATCACATACCCTTTGCCCTGAATAAACCCCTTACGAGTGAGGTTCATAATGTGGCCAGCCACGGCACTTCGGCTTAATCCTAGCTGCTGCGCCAATTTTTCTTGAGCAATCATGGGGTCTTGCTTAATCAACGCTAATACTTGTTGCTCACGATCCGTCATAAACATTTGTCCGTACAGTCAAACAATTGTTTGCAACAATAACGCCTACATTTTGAACACGCAATCGTTTTCACTCGGCATTTCTTAGACTTGATACCGGGATCACAGGCTAAAAACACAGCTAAGTATTCATATACTTACATACTCGATTGTGGGGCTGATCACTTGAAATAAGTGCACATTGCTGACTACTATTTAAACAACCATATACAAACTATTGATAAGAAACATATGGACTATATTAATTGTATCGCGACTACAAACCGTGCTCTCAGCTGTCGAAAAGGGATTGACGAACTGTTCAACTCTCTTAAACAAGAATACCCACACCTTTCACGGCTGTGCGTCACCGTAACCAATTCAGCTTATCTTGAAAATTTTCATGTTATTGATTCCCAACACACCACCGATCGGTATGATGTCGCCTCCATGGCATCATCTTCTTGTCTCTCTCTTATGCAAATTATTGAGTGTGAGGAAATTAGAGTCGTTTCCGATCTTGCAGACCTACGTGATAACACGCGAACTCAACTATTAAGATCTTTGGGCCACAATAGTAGTTTGACGATGGGGATTAAACTTGCCAACGGCGAAGGCGCACTGCTATTTTTCAATTCAACTCAAGTCGGTTATTTTGAAAAAGGCGCGCTTCATGCCGACCTTTTATTTGTTAAAGAAGTCATCTATAGCCTTTTATGCCATGACAAAAACAAACATCAAATGCTATTACAAGCACTTAAACTGGCTCTAAACATTAGCCATAAACGTGACCCAGAAACCGCCGATCATTTACAAAGAATGAGCTTATATAGCAAGCTTATTGCCGAACTCTTAGCGAAAACCCTTCCCATTGACCATCGGTTCATACAATGGATTGAGCTTTATGCACCGTTTCACGATATAGGGAAATACCGCATTCCCGATGATGTCTTATTTAGTACCGAACGCTTTAATACCACGCAACGAGCCATCATGAATAAACATGTCCAATATGGTGTTGATATCATCGATGATGTGTTAAAAACCATCAACATTGTGAACAGCAGTAGTGATGAAATACAGTTTCTTAAAAACATCATTTATTGTCATCATGAACGATTTGATGGCTGCGGTTACCCTTCCAATCTCACACGGCATGCGATTCCTCTTGAGGCTCGTATCGTCAGTATTGCCGATGTTTTTGATGCCCTACTAAGCAAGCGAAGTTACAAACACGCATGGCCTATCCACGACACCAAAACCTACATTGAAAACCAATCTGGTAAAGCGTTTGACCCTACTATTGTCGACATACTCATTGACCACTTTGCGCTCTTTGAAGACATTTATAATCAACATCCGCCCGAAATAAGTCGAATCAAATGCTCCGCCTAAAGTACACATTAGTTTTGTAGAACGTCCTTCATGTCCAAGTACTTTAACGCTTTGTAACATCTCTTTCTCAATATTTGAGCAAAACCGAACAGACCCATTTGACTTACACGTGTACGCTGATATTCTAGCGTACATGCGTAAGCTTAACTAAAATTCAACTCGGCGATGGACACTATGAGTACGACAAAAAAACCACCAATTATATGGCTAAATGTCTCTATTTTTCTTGGCACGTTCTTAATGGCAACCCTTGGCGTAACATGGTACGGCTTCTCTGTCGGGTACACGATGCATCACTGGATTTGGCTTGCACTTAGCTTCGTCTTTTGTGGCATGTCAATCACGGCGGGGTATCACCGACTTTGGTCACATAAAACCTATGATGCTCATCCAGTGATGCGTTACATCTTCGCAATCGGCGGAGCATTTGCGCTACAAAACAGTATTCTTCACTGGTCATCTGATCATCGAGTCCACCATAAGCACGTGGATAACAATGACAAAGATCCTTATTCAGCCAAACGCGGTTTTTGGTATTCGCACATTGGCTGGATGCTCAGGGAATACCAAGCTTCTCGCTACACGGATTACAAAAACTGCCGTGACTTGCAAAGAGATCCTGTCGTCATGTGGCAGCACAAACACTATGTCGTACTGGCGCTCATCATGAACATTGCCTTTCCTATTGGCTTGGGGTTGTTATACGGTGATGTCATTGGGTTTGCTTTGGTGGTTGGTGCTCTGCGGTTAGTGTTAAGCCACCACACGACGTTTTTTATTAACTCTCTCGCACACGTATGGGGCACTCAACCTTACACAGATAAAAATACCGCAAGGGATAACGGCATTCTTGCGTTTCTAACGTTTGGAGAGGGATACCACAATTTTCATCACATCTTCGAGCACGATTACCGAAATGGCATCCGCTGGTGGCAGTTCGACCCAACCAAATGGCTAATCAAGAGTTGCTCATGGCTAGGATTGACGTCAAATTTAAAACGTGTTTCTGCGTTTAAAATTGAAAAAGCACGTTTATCAAGAACCTTGCAACTGACCAAATACAAAGTCACTGCGCTGCCGGACTCAGAGCGACTGCTTGAGCAGATTGAACATGAATTTCAACAGTTGGTCTCTAAGCTGAAAGAATATGACGAACTCAAAAAACAATGCATTAAAGACGCGAAGCTAAACGTCAAAGAAAAATATGAGCAAGCATTGCTGACGATACAATTAGAGCAACTAGAAGACCACCTTAGGTTGAAAAAACAACAATGGTTCATGTTAATCAATAACCCACAACAAGCACTCTCATAACTCGATAGGCAGGTGTGCGACTGTCGCACCTGCCAGCCTCTTATATAAGATATTATTATCAGAATTTCACTTCACTTCACTTCACTTCACTTCACTTCACTTCAGGCCAATAAAGGTAATTTCACCAACATAGTCAACTAAGTTGACGCCGAGTGAACACTCAACTAATACGCCTTTCTAATACACTATTACGATCAACCTCTAGATAGTGCACCGCTCAATGCAACGACGTTTTTTGTGGCTTTCAAGTCAAGCTTCCATGGGGATTGTACAATGGATCGGAGTGGCCATTATTCTTGCACCACTGGTTTTACAGCGGACGAATAGCGGGCTGCTTGTTGGACAAATCATGCTCATATTAGGCCTGAGCGGATTAACGGCGCCAATACTTGGTGCCATCGCAGACCGCTACTCAATACATCGTCAGCTTCATCTCAGTGCTATGCTTTGTCACAGCCTCGCTTTGTTCATTTTGATATTCATTGACCATACGCATTGGCATTACTGGTTTGTCGCGGGATTAATTGGAATCGGAAGTAATCTGTTACTTATCCTCAACCCTACACTCGTATTGCGTCTTAATCCCTAATCGGCTGACCGTGCACGCGCTTTACGATTGTTGTTTCAGTTCCAAATGGCCGGGGTGGTTATCTCTGGTGTCATCGTGGGTGTTTTTCATCTTCTGGCGTTGTCCACAACATTACAGCTCACGGCATTGTTGCTGCTTGATTTGATTTTAATTGTCCTAACTGTTTTGTTTCCACCGCAACGAATAACGCTGCATAGTGTTGAAATCAATCACCACGCTTCAGCTCACCCAAAATCAAAACGAATGTGGTTCGGTTTCGTCTTGTGCGTTTTAGCTTCAATGTTTGTTGGATCGAATATGGTTGAAATGGGGCCAGTAATTATCAAACAAGCTTTTCATGTAGATCTAGCGAATTCCTCCCTTGGAATGGCAGTGGCAGCCTTGATCACCTTAATTGCTTTGGCGCCCGCAGGTCGCTGGATGGAGAAGCATGGGAGTCCTACTCTGTGGTTAAGTACCGTGTTCATCAACGCACTTGTCGGCGTGAGTATATGGCTAATGTTTGGACACGACATTAAAGCATTTCTGCCACTGTCTTTGGTTCTCATTTCTATCGTTAATGGTGCTTGGAATGATATATCTATCGCGGCTCTTGCCGATGAGTTGAGCCCTTATCGCGGCTCTTGCCGATGAGTTGAGCCCTTATCGCCCAGCAACAAGCCAAGGTTATATGGCGGCAGCAGTATCGGTAGGGTTTTCCATCGGAACCTATATTGTAGGATATTTACTTGATCGTCAGAATATTCAAGGCGTGATGGCATTTTTGGCAATAAGTGGCAGTACATTAATGATTGCCGCCACTTTGCTGATCGCTGCATATCGTCATAACAAAGCACCGGACCGTTCGAACAACAAGGCGTTATCGTATAATGCTCGATCATAAAAACACGGCTGTTCATAGAGCTACTGACGATCAAGCGAGGGAGAAAGATTTCACGTTAGTCTGCAATATGTGTACAGTTTCGACCCGCTTCTTTTGATTGATACAACGCTTTATCTGCTCTTTTCAACCAGTCGATGTGGTCATTGTCTTTGGGCATAATCTCAGCAATGCCTAAGCTGATGGTATATTGCAGGGTATCGTTGCCATTCACCACGCTCAAAGCCTCAATACGTTTTCTCAGGCGTTCAGCAAAATAAAAAGCCTGATCCGCTGATGTGTCGACAAGTAATACGGCAAACTCCTCTCCTCCGTACCGCCCACACACATCGCTACCTCTGGCCGCTTTACGTAATTGCTTAGCCGTTTCCTTAATCACCTCGTCGCCAAAAGAGTGCCCAAAATGATCATTCACTCGCTTGAAGTAGTCGATATCGAACATAACCAGCGTCGATTTGGTTCCCTTGGTCTTTGTATCGTCATACACCTCGACGAGTTGAGACTCCCAATAGGTTCGATTGAATAATCCTGTTAACCCATCCACTCGTCCGAATTCGGTTAGCTTTTCATTCGAGCGTTTAAGGTGCATCTGACTCTTCGCGATATCTGATACGTCTTGCAACATGATAGCAAAGTGCGTGATGTCTCCCGTCGGCGACTTAAGCGGCGTTATAACCATGTTTTGATACATGTTTAATAAGCCTTGGGAAATAGGAGAGAAGTTTTTGAACTCAAAAATTATCGGTCGATCTGTCCAGTTTGAAAAACCACGAGTGCGCATTTTTTCTGTCGACATGAGTTTGGTTTTAAGCCATTTCTCAGGTAAATTTGGACAATACTCAAATAAGCTTTTACCCATGATTTGATCGGCGTTAATGCCACTATAATTTTGCATGAAACTATTCCACGCGCAGACATTATAATGCTTATCCACAACGATAAGGCCTGCATCAAGTGTATCAATAAGCTGCATTGTCCAGTGAAAATCGGACAACTCTACCGTCATTGTCGTCAATGCAAGATCTCCATTTGTCGATGAATAATATCGACAGATTCCCTATCAAACATAAACAAAACGGAGCAGTTTAAATCTAATGTTTCAGCGTCGTAGGTATATTCAGTCGTAAAAATATGTTCACTGCCACTCATCATTGAGTTCTGGGGCGTAAAATGTTCAATACGCAGTGGCTCGCGTAAAGAAAACTCCATTCCCAACTGCTCCGACATCGACACAAGAAACGAAGACACAAGCACGTTAGATAGATTAACCACAAGTTCGTCTCGTGTGCACTCTCCTTGGTCAAAGCCAAAGCGTAAACCCACTTGATTGATATCTGTCCCTGTTATACAAACCAAGGCCTCACCATGCATACCTCCTCCTACAAACCGCTGGGCCACGGTATAGTTGCCCTTTCGACTCAGGTTATCTTCAACCATCATGGTAACCTCTCCAAAAGAGAGTTCACCGACGGTTGGCACTGGCAGTTGGATAAACTCTTTTAACTGTTGTGCAATAATGGCAGCGCCCGATCCCAATGCTATATTTGCCGTTTCACGAAAGCGCTCAACACTTTGCTCACGAGAAAACCGTTGTTTGGATTTTTGAGGCACACGAAATTTGAGGCCCAAATCGTGGAACAATGGCTCTGCAACCGCTTGTTTGAGTGGTTTTTCTATAAAGGCATAAGCACCGAGGGCATAACAGCGTTGTTGGGCTTTGTGTTGAATATCACCAGATATCACTACGGTATGTGTGGTTATTGATTCACCTTGCATGATAGACAGTACTTCAAATCCATCCATCTTTGGCATTGTTAAATCCAAAAACATAAGATCAATACTATCTTTCCTAAGAATATCAAGAGCTTGATATCCATCTTCGGCAAATACAATATCGCTATTCATTGGGGCTGTAATGCTTCTCGCTAGGCTCTTTCGAGCAACGGAAGAATCATCACAAATGAGTATCCGCATGAATCCATTCACATTTTACATAGTTAGTTACAACTATATAAACAGAATTCTAACTCACTGGCTAGTGAATTAATGAACTAAGATCACAGTTCATGTTGTTCATCACGCTTATAAAAGTCGCTAGAACTTCTTCTATTCATTGGTATAAAAGACAAAAAACATCAGCAGTAGAGGTGCTAGGAGCCGAGTTCAGTTATACCGAGGAGCGAACAATAAGACGATAGGCATACGCCTATTGGAAAAGAGGATTAAAACAAGTCTTGCTGGGGAGTATTCGTTGCAATGACCAAACCCTCAGATGGTCGCCCTTGCGCGAGTTTCCTTCGATAACGTTGGCGACAGAGTTTAATAATATGTAACTGTTGCGCAGGCGTGAATGAAAGCCAATTAAAACGTTCTTCACGTTTTCTCATGCAACCTTGGCAGTAGCCTTTTCCATCGACAGTACAGACCCCAACGCAAGGGCTTGGGACGTTGAAAAATTCCAGTTGTTCCATTACCACCCTCCCTGCTACTTTCCAATAAACTCAAGTAAGAATAGTCTTAAATTAGACTATTTTCGTATTCATACCCGTTAAATCCATCGCATATCATTTATGCCCATCAAAAAACCACTATACTAAAGCTAACGTACACTTGACAAAAAACAGTGTTTTATTAATTAAACTTATCAATAATTTCATTCAGTTGGAGATACATAATATGAAGATTTTTTCAAAGACGCTACTTGCTGCACTTGCGGTTCCTGTTTTGATGACAGCTTGTACGACTGCTAACAACAGCGCAGAAGAACCAATGGCAGCCGTAACGGCTCAGGATCTTCAACACCATAACTGGAACCTAGTCCAAATCGATGGCAAAGCGATTCAAGTCGACGAGCAAGTACAGCAGCCTCGCTTGGAAATTGGCGAGAAAATGACTGCAAATGGTAGCGCTGGATGCAACAACTTTTTTGGGCAAGGCGAGCTTAAAGACGGACAATTTCGTATCGAGAAAATGGGCATGACCATGAAAATGTGTGGTGACAATGCGATGAATATTGAAATGACCATGTCAAAATCACTTTCTGATTGGAGTGATATTCAACTGACAAAAGAAAACTTGGTACTGAAAGGTGCTGAACATACACTGACGTTTGAGTTGAAAGATTGGGTCAACTAATTCTTGCATAATCTGATCGACATCTATGACTTAAAAACGGCACTTTACGTGCCGTTTTTTTATCGTTTATTGTTGCTGTTTGGTTCTAAACAACAACACCTTTAAGCTTGCGTCGTGATCAACGTCTGCAAACTCAGCGGGATTAGCCAAACGTTCCACAAACTCAAAACCTGGTGCTTCTTCTGCCATGCTATCGATCAAGAAATCAGGTGTCACCATTGGTGAGTTCACACATGCGATGACTTCCCCGTTCTCCGTCATTAATTCGGGTAATCGGCGGAGTATCTTTTTATAGTCTTTCGTTAGAGCGAAGCTACCCTTTTGAAATGATGGCGGGTCAATGATAACCAGTTCATAAGGGCCACACTTTTTGATTTTTCCCCATGACTTAAAAATATCGTATCCTAAGAAAGTAACCTTGGAAAGATCATGAGCGTTTTCTCGATGATTTTCTCGTCCTTTATTTAATGACGAGCGAGCCATGTCCACGTTGACGACGGCGGCTGCACCGCCTTCCATTGCCGCGACTGAAAACCCGCAGGTATAGGCAAAAAGATTCAGTACACGTTTATTATTGGCATTGGCTTTGACCCAGTCTCGACCTAAGCGCATATCAAGAAACAGACCAAAATTTTGATTACGCCCGATATCTAACTGATATTTACACCCTGACTCCATAACAACCGGGCGGGCATCAAGCTCTCCCCAAACGACCGTCATAGGGGCGCCATCAAGATAACGGTGTTGCAGCGCCACACATTGTCCATCCTTGGTACGCCACAACTCACTCTCAACCAACTGATTGAGTCCATTCGTCAGTTCAACAATAAATTCATCATCAACCTGCTTAAAAATATTCACAAGTAATTGGCTATTTACCCAATCGCAAGTCAACTGTTCAAGCCCAGGCCAGCGCTTACCTCGGCCATGGAATAAACGACGCACTTCGTTTGGTGCTAGAGTTAGCTGCTGAGTCACTTCTTTGAAAAAACTCGGCAAATGATCTTTTTGCATAGATTCACCTTCGCGACACATCGCGCTTTCTTTTATTTTTTCGGCCATAACAATGCCCACGGCGTAGACCAACCATCAATAACTTGACCTATCGTTTCTGTGTGCCATTTAGCACCAAAAATAGGATTGATACGAGGATCGCAGACAAACTCATAAGGCACACCCGACAACTCAAAGCGAATGGCAAAGGCGTGCAAGTAACCACGATCAGACGCTGAACTAGAGTGATAGATTGGATCGCCTAAAATCGCAGAACCCAAGGATTTTAACGCGACGCGGATCTGGTGTGTCTTGCCCGTTAGCGGACGACATAAAAAGACACGTTCTCCATTGTCGCCGGCCTTCGAAAAAAACTGCGTGGTTGCTGGGTTCATTTTAGTTGGCATCAACTTCCACATAGAACGGCGAGAGCGCTCCATGTCACCAGAGATAAGGCCTTGTTTCTTTTTTGGTTTTTTGTCGCCAATCGCGAGGTAAAATTTTTCAATATTTTTATCAGCAAACAATTGCGACAGACTCGCCGCCGTGGTGGCATTTTTAGCAAGCAATAATATCCCAGATGTCATCTTATCAAGACGATGCACTAGGTAGAGCTTTGTTGATTGGCTCGCTTTGGCAACCTCTTCGACTAACATCGTATCGCCATCGTCTTTATGGACACTGACGCCAGGATGTTTATTGATGACCAAAAATTCATCATTTTCAAACTGAATATCAAACATATGGATCACAGGGTGCAGAATTATTGTGGCTGATCATACACAAACACACGGCGATGGGTAGCGATTATGACGGTTTCCCTTCTCCTAGACTGCGCGGTTCACAGCATTGATTGCCTTTTCAAAACCATAATGCCAATCGGAGTAAACCCGACTGGCATTATGGTTGTCATAGAACGACATTATGTTCGTTATCCGTTTTTACAAAAACGGGTAGGCAAATACCGTCAAAATAGCCACTGGGCACACAAATTTAACGTACCAAGGCCAGATTTTCCAAAACCACGTTGTTTCAATCTCAGGGTGGCCCTGCTTAATCTCTTGCAATAAGGCATTACGATGCCATACCCAACCAATGACCACCGCCCACACCACACCAAGTAATGGTTGCATGTACATCGTTGAGGCCGTGGCAACCCAATCGAACAATTGACCAAAGTTAGCCGCGATAATGACACTGAAGATCAGAATTACGCCACCTAATATGAGTGCGGCTTTGTCTCGTTTGATGTTCAACTCTTCGTGCAAGCATGATACTGGCACTTCCAGCATTGCGATCGAAGAGGTCAACGCCGCTATAACCATTAGGGAGAAAAAAGCGACACTCAACACTTCTCCTGTCAAACCCATCGTATCGAATAGGCTCGGTAACACTATAAATACAAGATTGCCTGAACTGATCAGTTCCCCGACTTCATTAAAGATTTGCACGCCATTGGCTTTCGCTACAAACATGGCAGGAATAATAAGCAAGCCCGCCGATAACGCAACACCGGTATCAATGATGGCCACTTGCCCTGCTGTCTTAGGAATATTGACATCTTTCTTCAGATAAGAGCCATAAACCATCATGGCTCCAACCCCTAGCGAAAGAGAAAAGAACGCCTGCCCCATGGCATTGACCACAAGTCCGGCATTGACATGGCTCCAATCTGGGATTAGGTACATTTTCAGACCTGTCATCGCACCATCTTGAGTCAGAATGTAGATGATTAGTAGTAAAAACAAGCCGAAAAGCAATGGCATCAATCTTGACGACCATTTCTCAATACCGTCCGACACGCCTCGACGAACCACATAGACAGTCAATGACATAAAGATAACTGTCAGCAACACATTGCGTCCTATGCCAAACGTCACCAACCACTCAGCGACGGTATTTAATCCGATCAACTGCAAAATAGGCTCTGCGCCAAACCCTATTAGCCATCCAGCTAAAATGGCATAAAAACTGAGGATCATGGAAGCGGTAAGCAAAGCGATACTGCCAAACGCCACCGCTAGAAATTTGCTTTTGGACCAGATTTTACGCAATGAAGCAATCGGATTTGACTGGCCAAATCGACCAATTGTCAATTCAGCGACCAACATCGGATACGCTAAGAGCGCCATCATTAACAAATAAATAAGAAGGAAGGCGGCACCGCCATTGCTAGCAGTTTGAGTAGGAAAACCCCACACATTACCTAGGCCAACAGCAGAGCCTGCTGCTGCCATGATAAAACCAAAGCGTGAAGAAAATTGTCCGCGGGTAGAGCTTGTCATTATTGATACCAATCTCGCCATACACGGCGATATTATGGTGGCTTTCCATGTAACGAATCACAACACGATTGCCTATCCAAACGTCAGTTTAGGCATGTCCATATGTTGCTCATTGAATTTAATTTGGATCTAACACGATTATTATCGCGTTGCTTATCTAGAACCCCTCTGGGCTCGTATGCAGAATGGCAGCCCAATAGGTTGTAAACTAATTATTACAACCTAGATAAATATTACTGCTTAATCATGGGTAGCAATTAAAACACCTCAACATTATAATTGAAAGCCCCGACGCTATAAACACCTAATATAAGCCATGTTGTAGCAACTGTTCGCCTACTAAATAATCAATTATTGGTCTGTTGTTTTATTATTTTGAAAATAATAAAACTATCAACTGCTGTTCAATACTGCTCTACAACAACACGTCTACTTAAAAGTGTGACCAATAACGTATCATTGACATCTTTCCATGCAGTTAACACATTGACAGTACCGCAAGTATTCCAAATACTTGATTCTGAGATTGTTTCTAATTTACCAATTGTCTATCGAGGCTCAATGGATAAGCTCTATCACTTTCTAACACTAGCAGGCATTGGCCTGTACTGGGTGCTGGTCGCCGGTGTCACGCTGCGTGTAGTGCTGAAGCGCCGAGCGGTCAGCGTTTCGCTAGCATGGCTAATGGTTATCTACATTATCCCTGTTGTTGGCGTCATTTGTTATTTCATGTTTGGCGAGCTCAATCTTGGTCGTAAACGGGCGGAACGAGCACGAGACATGTTCCATCCATTTGGAGACTGGTTTCACCAACTCAATGATTGCAAAGCGCACACCCAAGATGGTTTGGGGACCCAAATTTCAAAGATAGACAACCTTTGTAACAATAGAATGGGTATTCCCGCTCTATGTGGCAATACACTCCAACTTCACAAGACCCCTGAAGACAGCTTACTGTCGGTCATCAAAGATATCGAACAGGCTAAACACAGTATTCGTATGGTGTTTTATATTTGGCACCCTGGCGGACTAGCCGATTCGGTTGCCGCTGCTCTTATACAAGCAGCCAAACGCGGTGTTGATGTAAAAGTGCTGTTAGACTCTGCAGGCAGTTCAACGTTCTTTCGTAGTCACTGGGCGAAAATGCTAAGGGACGGGGGCATTGAGCTGGTTGAAGGGCTTGAGGTTTCTCCTTGGCGGATTTTCTTACGACGCCTTGATCTCAGACAACATCGCAAGATCATCGCGATCGATGATGAAGTGGCATACACTGGCTCGATGAACATGGTTGATCCTGCGTTCTTCAAACAAAACTCTGGTGTGGGTCAATGGATCGATATCATGGTTCGTATTGAAGGCCCTACCGTGAATGTCTTATCCGCCATCCATTGTTGGGACTGGGAAGTGGAAACCGGCGATCGTGAACTTCCCGTTCACCCAGATTGCCAAATTGATATCCCTCAGGATTCAAAGCCAATCCAAGTGGTGCCGTCGGGGCCCGGCATGCCCGATCAGTTAATTGGTCAAGTTTTGACGCTAGCGATGCATCAAGCCGAACGCTCAGTGACCATCACGACGCCTTATTTCGTACCGAGCGCCGATTTGCTTGAGACCATAAAAACAACGGCGCAACGTGGTGTGACCGTAGAGCTTATCATTCCTAAAAAGAATGACTCCATGATGGTACAGTGGGCGTCGCGTGCGTTCTACACCGATTTACTTAGCTCAGGGGTTAATATTTATGAGTTTGACGGCGGATTATTGCATACTAAATCAGTCGTAATTGATGAGCTTTTTTGCCTAGTTGGCACGGTCAACATGGATATGCGAAGCTTGTGGCTCAACTTTGAGGTCACACTGGCGGTCGAAGATCCTATTTTTACCGAAGAAATGCACCAACTCCAAAACAGCTACATCTCAAAATCTGAGATGATTGATTATTCTGTCTGGAAACAACGCAGTTTATATCACCGCTTTTTCGAACGATTGTTCTACCTGTTCAATCCATTGCTATAACGCATTCCAAGGCTAACGGGCCGTAAGATTTTGCTTCCAACCGGCTTATCCTAGGTTATTCATCCCCTGCTTCGTTTCTAATCGTAAAAACCGAAGGCTAAAGACTTGAAACTCTTTAGCCTTCGTGTTTTATTGCTAAGTAAACTCATCTCCGTTCACTGTACTGATCACAGAACAAACCTTCGCTCCCTTGGAGCGTATGTTCATGATTCAATAGTCGTTGATTCGTATCCATGTGGATTTTGATATGCGTAAACTTGCGTGTAAAAAAATTCTAATACGTAATAAAAGGCAAACAAACCAGTGGGCGAGCGATAAATAATCAGACAGGGATTCTTGATGTCAGAAAGTAAAACCACCAAATTCGTCACCGCTGGACGTGATAAAAAATGGACCAACGGCGTGGTCAACCCACCAGTGCAACGCGCATCAACGGTTGTATTTAACACGGTTGCTGAGAAAACTCACGCCACCGTCAATCGAGCGAAGCAAACGCTATTTTATGGCCGCCGAGGCACCAATACACACTTTGCTTTCCAAGATGCCATGACTGAAATAGAAGGTGGCGCGGGTTGCGCGCTCTTCCCTTGCGGCACCGCAGCCATCTCTAATGCGATCCTGTCCTTTGTTGAAACGGGCGATCACATCCTGATGGTCGACACCTGTTACGAGCCCACTCGAGATTTTTGTGACAAGATCATGAAAAAGATGGGCGTAGACACCACCTACTACGATCCGATGATTGGTGCAGGTATTCGAGATCTTATTCAACCGAATACCAAAATTTTGTTCTTGGAATCACCGGGCTCTATCACGATGGAAGTACAAGACGTACCAACCATGGCTGAGATTGCTCACGAGCAAGACATCATCGTAATGCTTGATAACACCTGGGGTGCAGGGGTTAACTTTGCCCCTTTCGAATTCGGTGTCGACATTTCTATCCAAGCCGCAACCAAATATATTGTTGGTCATTCCGACGTCATGATGGGGACCGCGGTCGCCTCAGAAAAATATTGGGATCAATTACGCGAACAAAGTTATTTGATGGGGCAATGCGTGTCTCCCGATGATGCCTATCTAGCGTTGCGAGGTATTCGTACACTTGATGTGCGTTTGCGTCAGCACGCCGTCAACAGTATCAAGGTTGCTCAATGGTTAGCACAACGTCCAGAGGTTGATCATGTTCGCCATCCCGCCCTAGAAACTTGTCCAGGGAGCGAGTTTTTTCACCGTGACTTTACCGGGGGTAATGGCTTATTCTCGTTCGTACTTACTACTTCATACCCACGCGCCACCACCGCCTTTCTTGATGGAATGACTCATTTTAGTATGGGTTACTCATGGGGTGGTTTTGAGAGCCTAGTGTTAGCCAACGAACCAAAAAGCTTCAATGCATTACGCACTGTCGCTAACCCTAACTTTTCCGGTACCTTGATACGTCTACACATTGGCCTAGAAGACGTCGATGATCTTATTGCCGATCTGGATGCCGCTTTCAAGCGCTATAATACCGTGATACAAGAAGCACCCATGAGTTAGCTTCGTATCTAGGTCGCACAAGCTCCAATATTATGTTGATAATGGTAGGTTGTGCGCCTATTTTTGCCTACGTTTTCTACAAGCATTTTGTGTATGTATCGCGCCCCCATATAAGCCTATGCTCGCGCAAGCTTCTATATACTGAAAGTCTATATACAGAAAGTCCATCAACACCATAAGGAGTATCACTATGAGATTAAAAGCGGACGTTGCCATATTTGATATTATTGGTCACTTAGTACTTTGGCTGCTCTTGTGCATTGTGACCTTCGGCATCGCAATGTTCTTTTTCCCCTATTCTTTCTCAAAATTCATCATTAACCGTACATACCTCGTCGACGAGCACGGTGTCGAAAGAAAAATGCGATGTGATATCGACCTTTTCAGCGATCTTGGTCATGTATTGCTCTGGTTTGTTATTTCGATCCTCACACTAGGCATCGGCTACATCTTCTACTTCTATCGTGTATGGAATTACGCCCTAAATCACACTCAAGTCGACTAACTATTCTTATCGACTTTATACGAGACCGCCACAGGAAGGCTTATTTTGACAACCACTACAACAGCAACGCTTTACTACGTCTATGACCCAATGTGCTCATGGTGCTGGGGCTTTAAACCGACATGGGATTTGATTCAAGAGTCATTGGCCGACGAGATCACTATTGAATTCGTGCTTGGAGGGCTGGCCCCCGATACAGACCAACCGATGCCTGATGCCATGCAACAACAAATTGCTTCTTATTGGCAGAAAATCGAACACCAGTTAGGGACTCAATTTAACTATGATTTTTGGACCCAGAATACCCCAAGAAGGGCAACCTACCCGGCTTGTCGAGCCATTTTAGCCGCGCGGGTGCAAGGCGCTGAAGTCGCGATGAATAATGCCATCCAAAAAGGGTATTATTTAGAAGCCAAGAACCCGAGTGACAACGACCGTCTGCTCGAATTTGCTCACGACATTGGGTTAGATATGACTCGGTTTGAGCGTGACTTAGTGGCGGCCGAAACACAATCACAATTACTCAACGAGCTTCAGTTTGCACGCTCTATAGGCGGAAACAGCTTCCCGTCATTATTTCTTGCTAAACAAGGGCGTATCACTGAACTGCCCATTGATTACAAAAATGCAGCCGCTACTATTCAGCGCGTACGTGAGCTGTACTAACAAGCAAATAAATGGGGGATTTTGCCAGCGGACACCATGCCTCTATACATCTATGCATCTATACATCTATGCATCTATGCATCTATGCATCTATGCATCTATGCTAGTGCACTCCATTGTTAATGCGCATCATTGTTAATGCTCAACATTAAGGTTGAGCTCAATGGATGCAAAAGGACAGGCTTGTTTACATCGGCCACACCCATCACAGCTTTTCTCATCTACAACAGGGCTCGTATTAGGTACGATAGAAATTGAGCTGGAAGGACATTGCTCGGCACATAATGTGCACTCTCCAAATAGGGCATTTTGACAGGCGCTCAAAAATTTAGGTCGCAACTGTATATCGTTGTTTTGTGCGTGCAATGCTCCGGTCGGACAAGCCTGCTGGCATACTCCACATTGAGCGCAGTAGCCATAATCGAGGTTCAACTCGGCAAGCCCATTGTTCATCAATATCACTTGTTCAGGACATTTCGCCGCACAATCACCGCATTCATTACAAATTTGTTGAAATAAAAACTCTTCCACAGCGCCTGGAGGGCGTGCTACTGAGCGAATGACCACCGATGAATCAAGTTCATGGTGTGATGACCTTATTGCACGTGAGCTCTGTGACGTTGAACGCTTGGCGCCACCAGATAGCGCACGGAACAACCCACGGCGACTGATCGTGTTATGTTCCATGTAGGCCTTGTAATAGCGTTCATCCTTGTCTGGCATTATCGATAAAGCTTCTTATCTGTTGGCTGTATCGCTAACAGCTCTTGAACCGCTGCACACCATGAACTGGCCACTAATGCGAGCTGTTTGTAGCTTTCCGTTTGAGCATGCTCTACCACCAGCTCTAAGTAGCGATAGCACCAGGTGAGTAAATGCTCAGACAACAAACACTGTATTGACGAAAGCGGCAGACCTTCTTCAATAAATTGACTCACTGCAAATAACATCAATCCAAATTGGTCTTCCGGCTCTCGCATTCCCGTATCGAGCTCAACACCATTTTCACGTAAAAACTGACGGTAAGCGACGGTTGTTGCACCGAAAATCACTTCTTCTTTATCTAGGTACACTGACCCCCAAGGCGGTGCGTACATAGCTTCGCCCCCCTCAAACAGAAGAAAGAAATCTTGATTTAGTACGTCACTGCCTTCACTTTTAACGACTTGAGCCCATTGGTAAAACGCCGAATCATCGCCTTGTTGTTCACTTGCCAACGCTGTGATTAGTGCCTGATTGTTTTCATCCGTCAGCGGAAAATAAAACAAAGAACCCAATACTTTAGCCAAAGCATTTAGGTTCTCAAGATCAATGCTATCTTGTGGCTCAACCTTTTTGTTTGCGACGTCTTGTGGTGATCTATCTTGCATACAACGATCTCTAATCGATTGTGAATAAATAGGGGCAAGTGACTCACTTGCCCCGTTGTGCCTAGCAATCAAAGCCAGGTCATACTCATGGTTTTCTGTATGAGCCATTTTGGCATTGATTGAGCTAGCGACTAAGTGGTTATATCAACTCAGTCATTACATACCAGACGTCATATGTAGACCGAAAAATACACTTCGGCCTATCAACTCAGCGACAACAACTAATGCCAAGCCAGATACAGCAAACGGCAAGGCGTTGCTTTGTTTACGCAATGACAATACCCAAAGTGCAACACCGACAAAAATCAACGCAAAGCGTGAGTTTTGAACCATCGCCATGTTAGGCACCAGGTCACTCGCCGCAACAATAGACGATTCAATACCGCTCAACGACGTCACCATTGCCATTGTTGTGAGCACCGCTGCTGCTGTAGCGATAATCACAATGCCTCCAGCTACTCGGTTATAACCAGAACACTCGAAACGTGCTCCTTTGAGCAATACATGTGACAACATTACGCCACATAGCACAGCCGTAATCGCAAACGAATATGTGGTGAACGGCGTATCCCATGTTGGTACCGTATTGATCAGGTAAACATTTGTCATGGCAAACATGAAGACAACGCCCATGATCATGCCAGCGACCAATACCCCTTTGCGGATTGCCAAAGTGCCTTTATTAAGGACGTCTAACAACCAGAACAGGCCACCAAAGGCGAAGAACGCAGAGCCAAACAGGATCTCACGCGAGAGCCAAGAGGTGCCCACTTGATTTAAGGCGTTCATGGCACGCATAGGACTGCCTAAGTGTGCGGTAGAAGCCATAAAGCCCAGAGCCATAAAGACCCAAATGAAAAACATATTACGATTGATGCGTGCCTTCACATCATCACTTGCTTTGCCAAATAGATTAAGACAACCCAATACAATAAACGCACCGACTGCGGTCTGTGCAAAGACTGTAAAGATAATCAGAGGCCATTCATGCCATCCCATGTTAAACCTCCTTAGGGTTTGCTAGGTGACCAGTAGTGTCATTCGTTGGACGAGCATGACGGTTTGGTTTGATCACAATATTTGGTTTCGTCAATGAAGATGAAGGCAACGGCGCGACGTCCGCGTTTGTGCCATACTTTTCTCTCAGTTCAGAAATTGGGCCAAACTCAAGTGCGCGTAATGGACATGAGCCCACACAGATAGGTTCAAATCCATCGGCAACACGCTCAAAACAACCATCACACTTGGTCATGTGACCTTTTTCAGCGTTGTATTGCGGCGCACCATAAGGACACGCGTTAGCACAATGCTTACACCCAATGCAGACTTTTTCGTCCACGACAACAAAGCCATCTTCACGTTTGTGCATCGCACCTGATGGGCACACTTTCGCACAGGCAGGTTCATCGCAATGATTACAGGCAATAGACGTGTAATAAGCAAAGACGTCTTGACGGTAAGTGCCATTTTCTTCTACCCAATTGCCACCGGCATACTCGTACACTCGACGGTAGCTTCTATCAACACCTAAATCTTTAAAATCTTTGCACGATAACTGACATGTCTTGCAGCCAGTGCATTTGCTTGAATCGATATAAAAACCGTATTGCTTCATGATTCAGTCCTTACGCCTTGGTTGCTAGTTGAACTTCAACCAGATTGGTATGTTGAGGGTTACCTTTCGCCAATGGGCTTGGGCGTTGAGAAGTCAGTACGTTAATCGAACCGTTATGATCCACTTTGTTACCGTCCGGTGCGTACCACGCACCTTCGCCGAGCGCAACAACACCTGGCATCATACGCGGCGTAACTTTGGCATAAATGCGCACCTCACCTCGGTCATTGAAGATACGAATACGGTCACCGTTCTTAATGTCACGACGCTTGGCGTCGATAGGGTTGATCCACATTTCTTGTTGAGCAGCTTGCTTCAACACGTCAACATTGCCGTATGTTGAGTGGCAACGTGCTTTGTAGTGGAAACCGGTAAGTTGAAGTGGGTATTTATCACGTAGCGGTGAGTCCCACCCTTCCGATGTACTCGCGTAGATAGGCAATGGATGGATAATATCGCCTTCCGGCAATTCCCATTCTGCTGCAATTTTTGCCAGCGCTTCAGAATAAATCTCAACCTTACCCGATGGCGTATTCAAAGGGTTGTTCACGGGATCTTCACGGAATGTTTGATACGCCACATAATGACCATTTGGATCGCTGCGTTTAACAATGCCTTGCTTACGGACCGTTTCGAAATCTGGCAATGTTGGGTCGAGCTTAAGTGTTTCAGCATATAGATGGCGAAGCCAACCTTCTTGATCTCGACCTTCAGTAAAGGCTTGGCCAACGCCAAGACGTTCTGCAAGATCAGCACAAATTTGGTAAATGCCACGCGCTTCAAACTGAGGTTCAATCGCCTTGTCAGCAAAGATGAAATACGGCATGTTCGCCGCCTTACCATCCATACAGAAATCCGCCTGCTCTGAGGTCGTTAAATCAGGTAGGATGATATCGGCATACTTCGCAGATGACGTCATGTGGTTGTCTATGACCACAATCATTTCGCAGGCTTTGTCATCTTGCAAAATATCATGGGTACGGTTGATATCTGAGTGTTGGTTAATCAGACAGTTGCCTGCATAGTTCCAGATAAATTTAATTGGCACATCCAGCTTATCTTTGCCTCGCACACCGTCTCGTGTTGCCGTCATCTCTGGACCACGAACAATCGCATCGGTCCATAAAAACATAGAGATAGAGGTATCTACTGGATTTTTCAGTGTAGGGAAACGAACAAACGGAATATTGTAATCTGACTCGCGCGCACCAGAGCCTCCACCGTGAATACCTAAATTACCGGTTAGCAGCGCCAACATGGCGATAGCACGGGAGGCAATTTCACCGTTTTGTGTACGCTGCAAACCCCAGCCTTGGTAGATCGCACACGGTTTTGTTGAGCCAATTTCGCGCGCTGTTTGGATAATAATATCCGTTGGGATGCCCGTGATGGTCGATGCCCATGCAGGCGTTTTCTCCACGCCATCGTCACCCAATCCTAGAATGTAAGATTTATAGTCACTGTTTGCTGGCGCAGAGGCAGGCAATGTTTTTTCATCATAGCCCACACAATATTTATCTAGAAATGGCTGGTCAACCAAGTCTTCTTTGATCATGACATGCGCCATCGCAGAGATAAATGCCGCATCAGTACCCGGTTTGATTGGGATCCACTGGTCTTCTCGTCCTGCAGCCGTATCGTTGTAGCGAGGATCGATCATGATCATTCGAGCATTCGACTTGGCTTTGCTCTCTATAAGGTGATGAATCAAACCACCACCTGACATGCGTGTTTCTGCCGGGTTATTACCAAACTGAACAATCAACTTACTATTTTCAGTATCAGAAAATGAATTACCGTTTGCCCAACCACCGTAGGTGTAGCTCAATCCTTTGGCGATCTGCGCTGTCGAATAATCGCCGTAATGATTCAGATAACCACCGGTCAGGTTCATCAAACGTGCAATTAAGGTTGAACCAGGGGGCCATGATTTGGTGACCGTACCACCCAGCGTACCTGTCCCGTAGTTCAAATAAAACGCTTCATTGCCATATTCTTCTTTGATTGACGTAATGCTGTTTGCGATCTCGCTATACGCTTCATCCCAAGAAATGCGTTTGAATTTCCCTTCACCGCGCTTACCTACCCGTTTCATTGGGTATTTTAGACGGTCTGGGTTATAGACACGACGACGCATTGAACGACCACGTAAACACGCGCGTACTTGTACGTCTTTATTAGCGTAGTTATCCGTACCGGTATTGTCGGCATCTACCCACTTAATTTCACCGTCTGATACATGCATTCTCAGAGGACAGCGGCTACCGCAGTTAACTGTGCATGCACTCCACACGACTTTTTCTTCCGTCGGAATAACGTCGCTGGCGTTGGCTTTAGAGGATTTGAATGGAAGAGAAATTGCACTCGTCGCAGCTGCAAGACCACCCATCACCGAAGAGGTTTTGAGGAAGCCCCTTCGAGTGAGCGATGGCGTCAATAATTGCTTCAGTTTATTAGTCATGGCGAATTGCTCATTTATATTTATGTTTTTACTGTGCTACATAATACAAACGAACCTATTCTTCACTTTGATTCGAATCAAAGATACTACTTAAGGGGTAATAACTTTACACTGCTCGGTTATTTGTTCTTCTACAAATAAATATTCTGCCAAACAAACTCATAAAATGTGATTGTTTTGAATAAATAAAAGATAACGATATATATTATCATTGCGATAATAGTTGTCACTTCACTATGATAATGGTTATCACCTCGCCAAGATTATTGCATCAAGCGGAACGATGACTTTGAGAGTAACGGCTATTTATTCATAGCCTGCGTTAATTTCTGCAGCAAACTTTGATTTAGCAATGGGTGAGGTTTAGCGCCAACAGATAAGACAATATCAACCGTAGGGAGCGCAGGCATCTCATCAAGAATAGCGACTCCGTCCATTACGCTTAATTGCCCCATCGCGCCAATTGCCAGCCCTGCACGGACTAAGCCAAGTTGAGCGGATGCCGTGTTGCAACACGCTAAAAGCTGAAACGCTTGTCCTTGTTTAGTTAAGCCATCGATGGCAGCCGCATGGTATTTGCAATCGGCCTGGAATAACGCAAGCGGCAATGGTTGTGCGGCAGCAATGGCATAATTCGGAGACGCAATCCAAACGCCTTGATCGGCGGTTAACCAGTGTCCCTCTTCACTATCAGGAGCGCGAGTCAAAATGGCCGCATCGATTTTTCCAGTATCTAACCAATCCCTCAAGGTCGCACTTGGCTCACTAAAAACCTGTATAGAGCACGTTGGAGAAGAAGCCTGTAGGCATGAAATCAATATAGGTAGCAACGATTGATTGTAGTCTTCTGGGCAGCCTAATTTTAAGGAGCGTTTATTTTGATAGCTTTTTAGCTGGCTCACCGCATGGTCATGCATCGTGACCAGCTGATTGGCATGGACGTGTAAACTCAGCCCCGCTTCGCTCAAGCCAAGGTTGCGACCTTCTTTTACGAATAGACTTTCTCCCAATTCTGATTCCAATTTTCTCATTTGGGCGCTAAACGCTGACTGGGTTCTATTTATTTGGCGAGCGGCTCTAGTGAAACTGCCGGTTTCAACAAAAGCTAAAAAGCTGCGTAGTGCGTCAATATCCATATGTCATGCCTTATGCTGCTTAAACGAATAACGATCCCATCGCTTTCATTAATGGTAGGTATCAAAACTATCCGTTAGTTGCCCACAAAACAATCCTTTATTATAGATAGCACTTCAAACAAGGAGGTCCCGAATGAAGCTTTATATTGGAAATCAAAACTATTCGAGTTGGTCATTACGAGCGTGGCTCATTTTTGCTCAGCAAGATGTCTCCGCAGACATCATTAAACTACCATTGTTCAGCGAGACATTTTATCAAACGCTCCGTCCTCTGACACCGACGGCCAAGGTCCCTTTACTGGTTGATAAAGAGGTCACGGTTTGGGATTCATTGGCAATACTCGAATACATCAATGAACGCTATCTTCATAATACCTGTTGGCCTCAAGATAGTGCGACACGAGCGAAAGCTCGAGCTGTCGCTGCTGAAATGCATTCCGGTTTTATGGCATTACGCAATGAGATGCCAATGAACTGTCGTGCTATTCGAAATATCAACTTGTCCACGGAGGCACATCGAGATATTGAGCGCATCGATCAATTGTGGTCAGAACAAATGAAACACAATCCCGGTCAATGGTTATTCGGCGAATGGTCAATTGCCGATGCTATGTTTGCGCCTGTTGCTTTGCGTTTTATGACCTACCAAATACCATTATCCAAGGCAGCAAAGCAATATCAGAACACCGTCTTAGAAAGTGCAGCTATCAAGCAATGGATTGGACAAGCTCTTACCGAATCAGACATCGTTGAGGAAGACGAAGCCGGCACCCCTGTATAACCGACACGAGTGATGGGCGACGCGAGTGATGGACAGGTACCATAATTGGTATTTGATTTAACTGCCCTTTCACACTCAGTCATATGAGCAGAGCCCTCTTTTGCTCATATGACGAACCTAATCTCGATGGATCATAAACAAATTGTCTTAAACACACTGGCTCATCCTATTATCCAGTATGAATAAAATGAGATATGCCCCATATATTCGCATTCTTCCTCGCCATAAAACGCAACAATTTAGATCAAATCTCATCAACATCACAATACTTACCGCCCATATTTTGTAACATAACTTTCATATTATTAAAGGCTTGGATGAAAAAATGAGAGTAGTTCCAGAGTTGTATTGCTTTGACATTCAGCGCAGCAAAGACTTTTACGTCAATATACTTGGTTTTCGAGTCAAATATGAACGCCCGAGTGAAGCGTTTGTGTTTCTTACGCGCTATGGCGTAGATCTCATGCTGGAGGGCCTAAATAGTGACGGGAGACGATGGATAACCGGAGCTCTAGAATACCCGTTAGGACGAGGAGTAAACTTGCAATGGGACACCAGCGATATTGATTTGTTGTTTTCCCACGTTAAGTCGCATGCCCCTGATAGTATTTATCTCACTATCGAGCGCAAAGAATATGCTTGCGATGGAGAGAGCGTCATACAGAAACAGTTCGTCGTACAAGACCCAAACGGTTATCTGATTCGTTTTTGTGAAAATGAGACCGAAAGCCTAACCCCTGCCTAGCGGCCTAAATGGTTGGCTTTACTCATACGCCTTTGTGTCTTAACAAGAAGGTCACCACATCCGTAACGTAATACAGTCAAACTCATATGTTGAATTTAACTCAGTCGAAATCTGATCACTCTTTTCACATTGCAGAACTATATCAATGGTTTAACCATGAGTGGCAAGACGTTGAGCCACTCATCACCATGAAGAGCGGACTCATTGTGCCCACGCCAATTCTGGCGCTGGAAAATGAGTGCCTGCTTGGTGGATTAGTGTTCACCCGCTTTTTATCACCATTGACGAATGCCCACGCACTTTGGATAAACGCCGTGTTCGTTAAACCTGAGTATCGCCATCGTGGCATTGGCTCACGCTTAATCCGTTTTGCGGAAACGGTTATGTTAAAACAGCAAGAGCCAGAATTGCTCGTTTACACACACATCCCAGCACTTTATGAAAAACTCGGCTGGACACACGTAGAAAAGAATGACGATCATGTGGTTATGCAAAGCGCGCGTCTAGCTCTAAGCTCTAAGCTCTAAGCTCTAAGGAAAATATACATCTTAAACTGACAACCGCTTATATACATTAAGTTGCATTAGTAAGTTAAGAATAGCTCACACCAAAGTCATACAACTTATCGAATCAATAGACCGATTTCATCTACTCTGTAAGTATCGGTGAAATTAATCCTTAAGATAAGTGTTGGTATATGCGTAAACTGACCATAGAAACATTCAACGTTCGCGACGATACGATAGAAGAAACCATTAGTTTTCCGCTCGGTATCGCTCGCTCATTATTGTCGTTGCTTCCAAAAGACTTCATTGCGCGATTTGATGAGAATGGCGTACAGCTGGACGCGCTTTTAGAAGCCGCCCTCGATCCTGAGACCCAAGGCATTATCATGGAAGTGGCAGACCAACATGAGAGAATCGTTATATCGGTTGTATAAAAGCCCCACCTTCCCGTTCTTAAAAAGAGAGACCTATGTTCCAACTTGTAATCGACAATGAAATTAGCCTTGCGCTCGTGCAACCTTCTTTTGCTTCTTGTTATTTAGCTCTGGTTGCAGAAGAACGAACAGAGCTGAGTCAGTGGCTAGCGTGGCCACCTCATGCGACTAACGATGCCTTTTTCCTTTCGTTCATAAAGCATTCCCTTCACGACTATGCCGATAACAAGTCTATGACGTGTGCCATTCTCTACAAAGGCTCCATCTCGGGTAACATAAGCTTCAACGCTATAAATCATGACACAAAATGTGCCGAAATTGGTTATTGGCTAAGTAAACACTATCGCGGTAATGGCATTGTTACCCGCTCAGTTAAAGCTCTCACGGAGTACGCGTTTTGTCATTTAGATATGCACAAAGTGCAGATTTCAGCAGCCGTAGACAATCACCAAAGCCGAGCCGTGTGTGAAAGACTCGGAATGTCACTTGAAGGAATAATTACGAATAAAGAAAGCCTGAACGGTCGTATTCTCGATCATGCGATCTACGGCTATTACCGTTCTTAACATTGATGAACGGATAATGACAATAATGTAAATAGTTCTCTCGCATCTCTGATGAGTTTAGTTTATTGTGCTTGCGCCTCGACCTATCAATGGCAACCAAGGCATTCACACCAGCTATAACTCAACACAGAGGATTTACGATGACAAGTCGAGTTTATGTATTAGCGCAATTCAAACCCAAGACAGGCAAAGAAGCTGAGTTATTCGAAGTATTAAAAGCACTAGAGCCCGATTCATACCGTGAGGAGGGTTGTATTCAGTATACGGTCACTCGTCAGATCAAGCACCCAAGTGCCACTAACAACGATTTCTCAATCGTATTCAATGAAGTCTGGCGAGATGCTGAAGCATGGGCGGCACATGGGCGCAGACAGCAAATTCAACACTTCTTTGAAAGCCAAGTTCAAAGTGAAACAGGATTAGTCGCCGACGTGATGGTCACTGCATACAGCGACGAAGGTCATAACTTCGACCAACCTATTTTCAAATAAGGCGTAGAGTCAAGTTTGATCACATCCAAGGGCAGTACTCATCAGTCTGCCTTTGTTCCATTCCTAAGCTTCCGTTACCCACATTTATGTTAAGTTCATTGCATTATTTATCTCACTGCACGGCCTTTACAACCGCCTCGCTAGCCTTGCCAAATTCTGCTATTAAACTCCACCTTGCCGGTTTTAACGCTTTGGTTCGAGTTCTTGCCATTGCGAAAAATGCTCGAGTAGGTAATCAATCGCTAAACGCGCTCGCATTGGCAAGAACCGTCGATTTTGATAAACAATCCAACTGCTTAATCCCTTGCCCCAATAGGGTTGTAACACCGGGACTAACAAACCGTCATCGATCGAGTTGGTAAATGTACTTTTCGGCATGTAGGCGATGCCTAATCCTTGCTCACAGGCTTTTACCACCGCCTCTGCATTATTGCTTTTCCACCTTCCCTGTACTCGAATCGCCTCTAACGGCTCGCCTTCATGTGTGAAAGTCCAATGATCATTGTTAGCCACAATACAACTGTGTCGTTTAAGTTGTTGAGGGTGTTGTGGGATACCATGCGCCGCTAAGTAAGCGGGACTTGCGACAGAAGCCATTGGGCGGTCGAGCAGTTTTCGCGCGACCAAACCGGAGTCAGAGAGCTTGCCATAACGAATAGCAAAATCGATCCCATCTTCGATAAAGTTCACCATCCGGCTGTTAAAGTCCATATCTATGGTTAGATCGGGATATTGTTTAGCAAATTCCATTAACGCTGGGGCCACATATTTTTCAGCAAATGCACCAGCCGCGCTAACACGCAGTGTGCCATTGAGTTGGATCTGCTGTGAGCTCACTTGTTCATTCGCTTGCTGCAGCCCTACGACCAGGTCTTTACAGTGTTGATAATACGCCTGTCCTGTTTGTGTCAGACTGACCAACCTAGTAGAGCGAGCAAACAATGCCGTACCCAATCGCTCTTCTAGTCGCGATACTTGCCTACTGACATGACTAGTACTGCACCCCAATTGTTTTGCCGCGGCAGAAAAACCCTGGCTTTCCGCGACTGCAACAAACTCGTTAATCCCCTCAAAACTGTCCATCGTTCTCTACCAACTTGCTTTAGCCCATATCAACGTAATCGATATTATTGCTAAATAGCAATAATATTTTTCCATTAACAGATATTATCATTAAAGCGACTTACTATTAGTATTAACTCAACGGCAAAAGACCGACCCAAAGTCAAAAGGACAATAAAATGAAGAAAGTACTTATACCAGTAACGAACCATGCCACACTTGGCGATACTCAGGACGCGAACGGTACCTATGCACCAGAGCTGACTCATGCGCTACATGTGTTGCTGGAAGCAGGCTTTGATTACGACATCGCTTCAATTCATGGTGGCAAAGCGCCACTTTATGGTACCGATATGGAAGGTGATGACGTCAATACTGCAATGCTTAACAATGACGATCTTCAAAACAGCATCAACAACACCATCCCTGTAGGACAGATTAACGTTGCTGATTATGACGCTATTTTCTATCCTGGCGGGTTTGGTTTGCTTTCAGACCTTGCAAGCAATGATGATTTTGCTCGTATCGCAGCCACGCATTATGAAAATGGTGGCCTCTTAGCGGCAGTATGTCATGGCCCTGCTGCACTCTTGCCTATCACTTTGAGTAACGGCGAAAAGCTGCTTGCGTCAAAATCTGTGACTGGATTTACTCGTGAAGAAGAAGTCGATTTTGGCACTATCGATAAAATTCCGTTCTTGCTTGAAGACTCCCTAGCACGTACTGCGGCTCGCTATTCAAAAGTTCAGCCTTGGGGTGAACTCGTATTGACCGATAACCGAGTGATTACCGGCCAGAACCCAACGAGCGCGCACGCTGTGGGTAAAGCTATCGTTGAGGCGCTCGCAAAGTAAGCAATAACGAATCCGCTTACTGAACAAGATATTAAGCGGAGTTAAAAACCACCAGCCCACGCATCGAAGCTATTGATATTGTCTATCTCAGCTTTAGTTCGCGGGGCTGGATAATAAGGCAAAGCAAGCAGCTTGTCCGACGGAAGCAACTGCCAAGTTGCCTCAATTTTTAAGCGTTTCAACTCCCCGTGAGCGCGAACGTACATATAGTATCCGCCTTGGTGCGTGTTGGCGTAGCTAGCAATGGTCACTACCTCGTTAGTGGGTAATTTCACCTTGCGCCCTAAGGGAAATAGCTGATGAAGCGAAAAGCTCACTTTTTCATCTTCCAGCACACCTTGCTGAAAGCGTTCAAGCCCAATAGCGGTTGAGGTTTGTCTCACACTCCAGCCAGCAAGGAATAACCCTGATAAACGATCGGAAAACGGTTTTCCTTTCGCTACTCCCTCATTTGAAATGAACTGAACACGGACATGATCGTCTGTCTGTTGCAAAATACTAAGAAATTGCTCACCGGTTCTATCTACCAATAATTGCATACGTACTCAACTGCGAAACATGACATCTATAGCGATGACTTTAAATGAGACGGTACTGAACCGCAATAGACAACAGAGATTCGCCCCCAGCTGTTACGTCCAAGTTTGTCAGCTTTGTTACTGTTAAGGTAACACTTGGTCAGCCTGACTATTTATTGATATTTTCTTGCGGCATACTCAATTTTTCTTCACAGGAATCACCCTATGATGCGTGCATTCATTATCGGAATGAGTTTGTTGTCCCTTGCTGGTTGCGTGGCTTACCCTACCCAGAGAACTTACTTTAAACCCATTAAAGACAATCATGAATTAGTCAAAAGCCGAAGTTGTGGATACCATAAAACCGAATTGGATGGCCTGTCGGCATACACCGCTCGCTATCGTTTACAGGTTTTCCCTAATACGCCAACCGCCCAAAACCTTGTCGTTGTGGTGACGTTAGAGTCAAAAGATCTCGCTCCAGCCTCGTCTGAATGGCAACACCTTGGTCAAGTTCAGCTATCGACACCAAACGCACCAACACCACAGTCACCGACTTCATTTAAGATCACTCAACGATATCAGCAGACCCTGTGGTATCGCATTGAGTTTGATACAATGCCGACCAAACAATTTTCTTTAGACATCAACGTCGAAAAGTCAAAGCCGCTTCGGTTCAATTTTCATTTCGCAAACGAATCTGACTTTTACTACGCTTCTATAAACTGTTGATGTTCCAAGCACTAAATCCATAGCGCTACACCCATAGCGCTACACCCATAGCGATAAATAAGTGGTACACTAAACGGAGTTCACATCATGTTGTCTTGCGCGCACTACGACCAAATTGAGTTATTGTGTTTGTATCGTTTCCCGATTCGTATTGCTCTCAACATACAAACACAAAATAGTAGTCACTTTAGTGGCAATGAACCAAGCAAGGATGTTATTGAAGGCATCGCGATAGATACCCAAAGAAATGAAGGTAAAGAAGAGTGCCTGAGGTTACAGTGCGATGAAGAGATGCGCCTTATTGTTTTGACTGACATTAAAACAATCGACGTGCTCATTGATAATCCACACGTCATGACCGTCGTCATGACGTAACGGCCACGTCGTCAAAGTAATATAGTCATCGCAGTATAAGTAACATGAAGCACTATGACTTAAATTAAGGCGTAAGAAATAATTGATGAGTTACTGAACGGAGACGCGCTCGATGACAATCACGTCTTGCGGAACGTCATCGTGGCCAAGCTTCGAGGTCGTTTTGACCTTAGCAATAGCATTCACTACATCCATCCCCGCAGTCACCTTTCCAAATACCGCATAACCCCAACCGTTGTTTGTGGTCGCAGTATGGTCGAGAAAATCGTTGTCATCCAAATTGATGAAGAATTGAGCCGTCGCAGAATGTGGCGCATCTGTTCTTGCCATCGCGATGCTACCGATTACATTCTTTAAGCCTCGATTCGCTTCATTAACAATTGGTGCTCGAGTCGATTTTTCTGTCATTTTGTCATCAAGGCCGCCGCCTTGAATCATAAATCCATCGATGACACGATGGAAAATAGTGCCGTCATAAAAGCCTTCTTGGCAATATCTTAAGAAGTTTTTAGCACTCACTGGTGCCTTTTCAAGATTGAGTTCGATCTCGATATCACCGACATTGGTTGAGATAATTACCATGTTCATCACTCTAAATTAGGTTAAGTTGCAGCATTCGTACAGTCTCGCGACTGTAACGAATGTGCTTAATGATCTCAATCACTTGGGCAACTAAGGCCAAAAGATATGGACTACGCCGTCGCTAATTGATACGCCATTGAGATAGAGAGCGCTTAAAATCACCATAATCAAATTCATTGAGCTTTTGAATCCGTCCATCCGTTCGTTGACAGAAGATAGACGGCATTTTTAAGCCATTAAACCAATTGAGTTTGACCATGGTATAACCGGCGCTGTCCATAATATGAAGCTTCTGACCAACATGTAGTGGTTCATCAAAATTGGCGACACAAAATTGATCTCCCGCTAAACATGAACACGATCCAATCACATACTCATGTTCACCATCGACACTTGCTTCTCGAATAGACGCAGGTTCATCATAGATTAAGGTATCGAGTCGATGCGCTTCTGTTGCTGAATTGACGATCGCCGTTTTCAACCCATTTTCAACAATATCAACCACCGTCACGACAAGATCGGTCGTTTGAGTGATAATGGCTTCACCGGGCTCAAGGTACATCTGTACTCCATGCTTGTCAGCAAATGCTTTCAATGCCGCACTGAGTTTATCGATGTCATAATCAGGCCATGTAAAGAAGACTCCGCCGCCCATGCTCACCCAGTCGAGTTTGTCTAAGTGCGTACCAAATTGCTCAGAAATCGCCGCTAACAATCCAATAAATGCATCAACATCTTTGTTTTCGCAATTCATGTGGAACATCACACCGTCGATCGAATCGAAGACATTAAGATCGATGTGATCAGCTTGAACACCAAGGCGAGAATATTGTCTCGCTGGGTTGGCTAAGTCTTGACCGGCATAACTCACGCCTGGATTAAGACGCAAGCCAATCGATGCTTTACCTTCAACAATATGGCAATAAGCCGCAAGTTGAGACTGCGAGTTAAAGATCATCTTGTCACAAATATCGACAACCTCACGAACGTCATCTTCCGTGTAGCCTACGCTATAAGCATGAGTTTCACCGCCAAAGGTTTCATTGCCGAGCCTGACTTCATAAGGTCCGCTGCTTGTCGTGCCATCTAAATAGGGCTTGATCACATCAAACACGCCCCAAGTGGAAAAACACTTGAGCGCAAGTACTAGCTTCACGCCTGATTGTTCTTTCAGGTACTTGGCTTTCTCAAGATTCGCGATCAACTTTTCTTCGTTGATCATAAAATACGGCGTTTTTGGTTCACTGTTTTGCATCGTTTTATCACTCAAAAAGAACTCACTAAGCCGATGCTAAAAGCATCGGCTTAGTGTTTTTACTGAATCCTTACCGCAAAATGCGCCAGCTCATCATCGATGAGTCACGCATTTTTCGATCAGCAACCCTGATTATTTTAGGATATGAATATCCGGCTGACCGACTTCAAGCTCTTGAACGTGCCAATCAAGACCAATCTCAGGCATTGTTGCCAAGAATGGGTCCGGATTCAGTTGCTCCATATTAAATACGCCAGCATCCGCCCATTCACCACGGAAGTATTGAAGTGCAGCCGTTATAGCCGGTACACCGGTGGTGTAAGAAATCGCCTGATGTTCAACATCTTCATACGCGACTTCGTGGTCGGCATTATTGTAGATAAAGACACTGCGCGCCTTACCGTCTTTGGTCCCTTGCACCCAAGTACCAATACAAGTCTTGCCAGTGTAGCCTGGAGCCAGTGACGTCGGATCAGGTAGCAGGGCTTTTAATACGTGCAACGGGTGAACTTCCGTACCATCATGCAGCGTAACAGGATCAGGGCTAAGCAATCCAATATCACGCATACAGTTAAAGTAATTGAGATAGCTATCACCAAAACCCATCCAAAATTCGATACGTTTTGCTGGGATGAATTCCTGCATAGAGCGAACTTCATCGTGCGCCATTGAATAGACTTTATGCTTACCTACTAATGGGAAATCAAACTCAAGCATACGAGAATGACAGCCAACTTGTTTCCACTCGCCATTTTCCCAGTAGAAAGAATCCCCTTGAATCTCAAGCATGTTCGTTTCAGGATCAAAGTTGGTAGCAAATTTCTTACCATGATCGCCTGCATTCACATCCATCACATCAATAGTATCTATCTCATCGAACAGATGCTTGACAGCGTAAGCGGCAAATACACTCACGACGCCTGGATCAAAACCAGCACCGAGAATGCCGGTAATACCCGCGTCTTTGAATTTGTCGCGGAAGCCCCACTGCCAATCATAGGCTTGTGGTACTTGCTGGCCTTCTGAGCACAGATCAACCGCTACCGACGTATCAAGATAGGAGACCTTCGCTTGCAAGCAGGCTTCCATAATGGTGATGTTTACCCACGGAGGGCCCGCATTAATAACAAGATCAGGTTGTACGTCTTTAATTAGTGCAACTAAAGCCTCAACGTCATCAGCGTTGACAGAGCGCGCTACCAGCTTTTTACTCGCATCTTGAAGGTTATTTTTGCCCTTGATGGATTCAATGATTTTTTCACACTTCGCGACCGTGCGTGATGCAATCGTAATATCACCCAACACCTGGTTGTTTTGCGCGGCTTTATGAGCAATAACCCATCCAACACCACCTGCGCCGATTTGTAAAACTGCCATTATTTGTTTCCTTTTGTCACTAGCTCAAGGGCTAATTGATTAATATTATTGAGTAACGTTTCAAAATGAGAAAGGGTTAAACACGGGTTAAGTATTGTGAACTTAAGGGCTGATTGCCCCTTTACAACGGTTTCCCCTAGAACCACAACACCTCGAGTGAGCGCTTCTAATCTGATGATTTTATTCAGTTGGTCAAGATCCTCGACCTCATGATGTGCCGCTCGGAACAAAACCGTCGACAACGATGGCGTCGCAAGCAGTTCAAAGTTCCCATGCTGTTTAACAAGTTGAGCAACGTCTTGAGCCTGCTCAATGAGATGATCAACCATCTCACCTAACGCTGCGGGACCGACGCTTTGCATGGTCATAAAGACCTTCAATGCATCAAAGCGCTTAGTTGTCGTGATCGATTTATCGACAAGGTTAGGTAACTCATCATGCTCTCGGTTAAGGTAATCAGCATGGTGCAAAAGATACTTAAAGTTGCTTCGATCTTTGATCAAAAGCGAACCACAACTGATGGTTTGATAAAATAGTTTATGGAAATCAACGCTGACCGAATCTGCTTTTTCAATGCCTAGCAATTTGGCTTTGTGTCCACTTAAAATCAGCGCGCCGCCGTAAGCACCATCAACATGAAACCACATATCGTGAGCGGTCGAGATCTGCGACAACGCTTCAAGGTCATCAATCGCCCCATGATCCGTGGTGCCTGCCGTTCCAACTAACGCAAAGGGGATTAGTCCTTGTGTGATCAGCTGCTCGATATCCGCTTTCAACGCATCAACTTGAATCGTACCATCTTCGTTGGTCGCAACGCAGTGCACCGCCTTTTCACCCAAGCCAAGCAAAGATGCCGACTTTTGTACCGTAAAATGGGATTTGTCTGAACAGACGATACGCAGCTTATCCGCATAGTGCGGTAAGCCTTGTTTTTGTATCGAGTGATCATTGATCACATCAGTAATACGGTCGCGCGCGAGCAGCAAGCCCATAAGGTTACTTTGCGTCCCGCCACTTGTGAAGATACCGTCGGCTTGCTCGCCCAGCGAGTATCGTTCACAGAGCCAGTTCAATACCTTCTGCTCGACATAGGTTGCCGAAGACGCTTGATCCCAAGAGTCCATAGATTGATTCAACGCCGCAATCATAGATTCAGCGGCAATCGCCGGCATCAAGGGTGGGGTGTGAAGGTGAGCGATACAATCAGGGTGCTGGGTAAAAATAGAATGGCGAGCAACAAGATCGGCCGTATCATCGACAACGGCTTGAAGGTTGTGATTATAGCCATCCAAATTGACGGCGTTGATCGCCGCTTCCAATTGCTGAGGGTCAAGCGCTGAATACGGGGCGTGAGTTTGCTCAAAGACTTCTTTCATTGCCTGAGTAGTATGATTCATCACTTGAGAAAACTCAGTGCTGCCATTTGACCCGGTATGAACAAAGTGTTTCTTCCAAGTTTGGCGCTTGGCTTCTTGCTCACTCTTTTGTCCGCCGCCTGCAACAATGATCGCTTCTTCAATCACCCGCAAAGCAAAATCTATCTGTTCGTAACTGATAATTAAAGGAGGGAGCAATCGAATGACCGATCCATCACGGCCGCCCTTCTCTACCATCAAGCCTCGCTCTAGCGCCGCACGTTGAATGGCTAGAGTCAATTCGCCATCCGCACACGGCTCATCAAATTTATTGCGCTCACCCGTTGGTCGAACAATCTCCAAGCCAAGCATCAGGCCTTTACCGCGAACCTCTGCTATACAGTTGACGCGACTTTGAATGCGCTCTAGGCCCATACGTAAGTATTCGCCGGCGACATTGGCATGTTCAACCAAGTTGTCTCGCTCAATGATCTCAAGTGCCTTCGCGCCCGATACCATCGCGAGTTGATTACCTCGAAATGTCCCGGTGTGTTCACCCGCTTGCCACGTATCAATCTTTTTATTAAAGACCAAAAGTGACATAGGCAGACCACCACCAATCGCCTTAGAGAGACATAATATATCAGGCGAAATACCGGATTCTTCAAACGCGAACCGATAGCCTGTTTTGCCCACACCGCATTGGATCTCATCGAGAATCAATAAAATATCGTGTTCATCACAAATGCGTCGTAGCGCTTTAAGCCAAAACGCAGGCGCTGGAATCACACCACCCTCACCTTGCACAGGTTCAACAATGATCGCAGCAGGCTTCATGATACCGGCTTCGTCATCGTTAAGAAGTCGCTCAATATAGCGAATGCTCTGCTTCGCTCCAGCATCCCCTCCCAAACCAAACGGACAGCGTAAGTTGTATGGGAATGGCATAAAATGTACATCCGACATTAAGCCAGTGCGGCGGGCCTTTGTCCCCAAGTTCCCCATCATTCCCATCGTACCGTTGGTCATACCATGATAAGCCCCTCTAAAGGCAAACATGGTGTTTCGGCCTGTGGTTTGCTTTGCCAGTTTTATTGCCGCCTCAACGGCGTCTGCGCCAGAGGGGCCGCAAAACTGAATCACTGAATTGTGAGCAAAATCAGAAGGAAGGAAGGATTTCACCCGCTTAATAAACGTGTCTTTCGCGACGGTGGTAATGTCGAGCGTTTGGTATGGAAGGCCAGAATCAAGCTGCGCCTTAAGCGCCTGGTTGATCTCTGGATGGTTATATCCCATTGCTAAGGTGCCCGCACCCGCTAGGCAGTCGAGAAAGATTTGTCCTCGAGTATCTTCAACGAGCGCACCATGTGCACGTTTAATGGCAATGGGAAGACGTCTCGGATATGAACGAACATCAGACTCATGCTCGGCCTGATCAAGTAATACCTGATCAGGGGAGAGATCATAAAGGCCGTCAAGATGGGGCACGTGCGCTAATATTGACGCGGCGAATTCTGTAGATTCGATTTCGAATGCTGTACTCATTTGTGTAACCTTGATATTGCGTGGGTTCTATTCCCAACAAAATAGATAGCAAAATACGCCCCATCTGAACCTTCAGATGTGACAAAGCGCTAAACGGATAATTCGGTTTAGGCGAATTTTTACTCTATAAGATCAAGGCTCTGTAATATTGCTGTTTGCGCGTACGACACAAATAGGAAACAAACACTGTACGAATACAGTATGAGAGAAGGAGTGAGAGTTAATAAGTTTCAATGTTGGGTTTCCCTTAAACATGCCGCTTGGCGACAACAGTATCCCGTCTATTGATTGTATGGATAATCAATACCTACCCTACGTAATCCCGTTATTTGAACGGCACGACGCGTATCCCCCAGAATCGCTCCGAGATTGCGCAGAAAAATACCATAAAACTGATTCTGCTCGCAACCGTTTATTGATGTATTGAATAGTTAGCAGTCCAGGAAATGAAACCGATAGAATAACGCCGTAACCTGCTTGTTACGGCGTTATTGGTAACACGATGCATTGGTTTATTTTTTGTTAGAAAGGCTTTGCGTAGTATGTTGGCCAATTACGTCAACGTCGACGCCTTGTTGTTCAAGAAATTGTTCAAACATCGGCAATAGTGGCCCAAGCGTTTCTTTAATGGTATCCCGAACGGTGTCGACAATCACCTGAGTGCCACGCTCAATCTCGATGTTAACGCAGTCATTGGCTCCTTTATGTCCAAACGTCGTCATTCGCAATGTTTCAGGGATCAACCAAACGTCAAACCAGTTGTCTTTCTTATCCACCTCAGACACCGTCAAACTAGCGCCATTAATGGCAATATAACCTTTAGGAAACACATAAGGCTTCCATTGCTCGGGCAAGCCAAAGCGAATGCGATAGTTGTCTTCTTGCTTAAGTATGTCTACAAGCTCCGTTTTAAAATCAACGTGACCAGATAAAGGATGACCGCCAATTTCTGCCCCATCTTTTGCTGCACGCTCAACATTAATACGCTGCCCTTGCGTGAAATCACTCAAGGTCGTGATTGCCAAGCTTTGTAGCATCACATCGAAACTTGCTCTGTTCTCATTAATTAACTGCGTCACCGTTAAACAGACTCCATCTACCGCAACACTAGCTCCAATTTCCAGATCAATGCAAAAGCCGGGCGCAAAGCCAATCTCAAACGTGCGGATACCGTTGAGGTCTGTAATTTTTTCGATAGTGGCGACAGATTGAATGATACCTGTAAACATGGATACTCCCTGGCGAATAAAAAGCGGATTGGTGCGGGACATAATTGCAAAAAGAATCGAGAAGATAAAGAAAGATTTAGACGTAGATTCAGATGATAATTAAAAACCAAAAAGCCCTAGCATTTCTGCTAGGGCTTTTTAAAATGGAGCGATACATCGGGTTCGAACCGATGACCTCAACCTTGGCAAGGTTGCGCTCTACCAACTGAGCTAGTATCGCATTGCTGTAATCACTATACAGACTTTAATAGATGGTGCCCCGGGCCGGACTTGAACCGGCACAACGCGAACGTCGAGGGATTTTAAATCCCTTGTGTCTACCAATTCCACCACCAGGGCACGCAATTTCTTGCGATGCGCCAACCAATGTACTCTTTTAATAAAGAGTGGTTAAACACCATCTGTGTCTTATCGCTTTCGCCATAAGATTTTAATTTGGAGCGATACATCGGGTTCGAACCGATGACCTCAACCTTGGCAAGGTTGCGCTCTACCAACTGAGCTAGTATCGCTTTTTCATTCTTCTAGCTCATCAACTGAGAAAGAGAATGGAGGCGCCTCCCGGAGTCGAACCGAGGTCCACGGATTTGCAATCCGCTGCATAGCCACTCTGCCAAGGCGCCTTTTTAACTTCTACTCTTAAGGTTGCTTTGAGCAGTTCCTCTTGAGTACGGGATGCATTTTACGTAATCGGACAAATGAGTCAATAGTATTTTTTTATATTTTGAATCGTTTGCCTAATAAACATTCAAAAAAGGTCGATTTGCTCAATTTAGTAGCATAAACATGCAGATTATTTACTATTTAACTTTGATTTCAATTGAGACAAAGTAAGAGCCTGCAAGGTATCGCTTACTTAAAATCCAAATTAGTTGATGCTCATCGCTTCTACGTATATTTCAGGCATGAAAAAGGCGAGCACTTGGCTCGCCTTTTTCTAATCTTCGGAATTCAACAAATCATCTTTTGCAGCAGACAGGTATTGCATCATTGACCAGTAGGTAAGAATCGTTGCAATGTACAACGCAACATAACCGACCCAAATCATCCAGTCATCATAACGCCAAACCAACACCCACAACGCAAACATCTGCATCACTGTTTTTACCTTACCGACCCAAGACACTGCGACACTTGCACGCTTGCCTATTTCAGCCATCCACTCTCTTAATGCTGAGATGATAATTTCTCGTGCAATCATGGTCACCGCGGGAATGGTAATCCAAATGCTATGATAATGCTCAGTGATCAATATCAGGGCCGTCGCCACGAGAACTTTATCCGCAACGGGGTCGATAAAGGCACCAAAACGAGACGTTTGGTTTAGTTTCCTCGCCAGCATCCCATCCAACCAGTCAGTAAAACCAGCGACCCAAAATATCATAGCGGCGGCAAAAGGCGCCCAACTATAGGGCAAGTAAAACGCCACGACGAATACAGGGATGAGAAACAATCTCAACAAAGACAAAATGTTAGGTATATTTAAACGCATATAATTATCAGCTCTTTTCTACTGCATCTTTATGTTGCGGGATTTTTACTAGTGTTTCAATGCTTGATGAATGTTTTCTGCCAAAGAAATGCTAATTCCCGGTACTTTGGCGATTTCTTCAACAGTTGCTCGCTTCAATTCTTGTAATCCCCCCATATACTTAAGCAGGGCTTGCCGACGTTTAGGTCCAACCCCTTCAATTCCTTCAAGTGGGCTGGTTCTTCTCGCTTTTCCGCGTTTAGCGCGATGACCTGCAATGGCATGATTATGGCTTTCATCACGAATGTGTTGAATCAAATGCAGCGCTGGCGCATCACTTGGTAGATTAAATTCGTTACCTTGCGGTGTAATTAGGGTTTCTAAACCTGGCTTACGGGTGACGCCTTTCGCGATACCAATCAGCAATGGTAGCTTCGGCCACTCCCCCCAATATTTAGAGACAATATCCACGGCTCGATTGAGTTGTCCTTTGCCACCATCAATAAAAATAATATCCGGTATCTTATCGACATCTATTTGCTTTGAATAGCGACGTTCTAGCACTTGCCCCATAGCAGCATAGTCATCACCTCCGGTGATGCCAGTAATATTGTAACGGCGATACTCTTGCTTTACCGGCCCTTCTTGATTAAAGACAACGCACGAAGCAATGGTGTTTTCTCCCATCGTATGGCTGATATCAAAACATTCCATGCGGGTAATACTGTCGAGTTTAAAGACTTTTTGCAGCGCTTTAAAACGCTGGTTGATCGTCATTTTATGGTTAATTTTGGTGGTAATAGCGGTTAATGCATTGGTATTGGAAAGTTTTAAATACTGACCTCGAGATCCTGATGGTTCAATATTGAAGGTGACTTTTCTACCGGCTATTTCTGATAATGCACGTTGCAGTTCATTTACCTCTTCCACTAACCCATCATTTAGGATGATCCGAGTTGGGATGGTGCGAGATTCACTTTGATTCAGGTAGTACTGACTCAAGAAGCTATAAAAGACCTCTCGCTTGTCAGTGTTATTCGGTATTTTAGGAAAATGGCTGCGACTGCCTAGAATTTTTCCTTGTCGAATCATTAAAATATGAATACAAGCGACGCCATTTTCTTGAGCATAACCCAGCACATCCATATCATCGTCACTGTCTTCAGATACAAATTGCTGCTCTTGCACGCGACGAATAGCTTGGATCTGATCGCGATATTTAGCCGCATCTTCAAATTTGAGCGCACGGCTGGCTTCATCCATTTTATCAACCAAAATTTGAAGCACATGCTTGTCTTTCCCTTTGAGGAATAAACGGACATATTCAACAAGCTCTTGATACTCTTCATCAGAAATAATGCTACTGACACAGGGCGCAGCACAACGGCCAATCTGATACATCAAACACGGCCTGCTCCGGTTCGCATAGACCGAATCCTCACACTGACGTACCGGAAATATCTTTTGGATAAGATGTAGCGTCTGTCTGACTGCCCCAGAATCTGGATAAGGGCCAAAGTACTCTCCCTTTCGTCGCCGAGCACCACGGTGAAGCGACAATCTGGGATGTTTGTGATTTGAGATGAGGATGTAAGGATAAGACTTATCATCACGCAGTAATACATTGTATTTGGGTAAATACTGCTTGATATAATTGTGTTCGAGGATGAGGGCTTCTGTTTCTGTATGCGTTACCGTCACATCAATTTTGGCGATATGGCTCACCAAGGCTCGCGTTTTTTCGCGATCGACCTTTTTGCGAAAATAGCTCGCGAGGCGCTTTTTAAGGTCTTTTGCCTTACCCACATAGATCACAACCGACTCAGCGTCGTACATACGGTAGACGCCGGGTTGGTTAGTGACTGTTTTTAGAAAAGATGCTGAATCAAAAATGGGTTCTGACACTACAAGGTCTCAGTATCTAACATTCCATGTCGAATCGCTAAGTGAGTCAGTTCAACATCACCAGTGATATCAAGCTTACTAAACAAACGATATCGGTAGCTGTTAACAGTCTTTGGGCTTAAGCTGAGCTGTTCAGAAATATCCGTTACTTTTTGTCCTTTAGTGATCATCATCATGATCTGGAGCTCTCGCTCGGATAAGTCTTTAAACGGGTTTTCTGAAGCTGACGAGAATTGGCTCAACGCCATTTGCTGTGCAATTTCAGGTGAGATATAACGCTGACCGCTGTTGACCAAACGGATAGCATTAACCATTTCATCAGGTGCTGCGCCTTTGGTTAGATAACCCGCTGCGCCCGCCTGCATAACTTTCGTCGGAAATGGATTTTCTGTATGTACAGTTAGTACGATGATCTTAACATCTGGATTGTGGCGTAGAATTTTTTTTGTTGCTTCTAACCCACCGATTCCAGGCATGTTCATATCCATTAAAATAACGTCGACATGGTTACTTCGACACCACTTTACAGACTCTTCACCACTGTCAGCTTCCCCTGCTACATTCATACCACGGACGTCTTCAATAATACGTCGTATCCCTGTGCGAACCAGTTCGTGATCATCTACAAGGAAAATATTAATCAAACTTGTATCTCCACACTTATCAAATTGGCTCTGCGACCACTCAAGGTTAGTGGATAGCAGCTAAGCTGCGTATCATATCGCAAATTATACAAAAAAGCTTTCGCGCATATCGTGCACGACCGCAAACTTTAGCCAACACATTACGATGAAGTTGTCAGATCGTCAATCATAAAAACTTAAAAATCATTAGGTTACAAAACATACAAAGGAAGCCATTACCGGCGTAAGCTCACGTTTTATCACAACAAATTAATGGCTTTCACTATGAAACCACAACCACATGATTATCTGTTAATTGACAAAAACTCGACACAAGTCACTATTCAAAAATGCCCATCATTTTTGTAGCTGAGTGTCTTCATTGTGATTTTCGCTCTTCCTTGAGCTTTGATACACTAAAATAAAATGGCTTTTATCAGCCACTGATTATTTTACAATATTCAGTTAAATCGTGATTGCGTAGGAAATACCTCATTGGATATACAAACTGGCTTTCTCCTTACCCGCCAAGCGAGGGATACCCGTTCCGGACCTCAAATTGAACTTTGGCTCGCCACAGAACAAGGCCCAACGCAGTTATTAATTCACGACCAACGTCCACTGTTTTTTGTTCTACAAGAAAGTGCATTGGCTGTCTCCGAGCGCGCGTGCGCTCTGGCTATAGCGGTATCCAACAACCCAGTTGCACTTATGAGCTTTGCCAGTGAGCCACTTAACGTTGTTTATTGCGATTCTATTGCAGAATCTCGTAAGCTCGTAGAAACATTAAAAGCCCAAGATATTCTGGTACTTGAAAGCGATATTAAACTCGCCGACCGATTCCTAATGGAACGATTTATTCAAGGCAGCATGGCGTTTACCGGGCGCCGTAAAGTCATCAACTCAGGGCAACCCAATCAATTTGTTCAAATCACAGATGCCAAATGTAAAGCCGCAGATAACGCACCGAACCTCAACGTATTATCTCTTGATATTGAGTGTTCTGATAAGGGGCAACTCTATTCTATCGGCCTAGATGCAGCCAATGACAGCCGAGTGATCATGGTGGGACAGCCTCAAGACTCGACAACAACAATCCAATGGGTAACTGACGAAAAAGCCTTGCTCATTGCGCTAAACCAATGGTTTAAGCGTTTTGACCCCGATGTGATTGTAGGCTGGAGTGTTATCGATTTTGATTTTAAGCTCTTAACCAAACGCGCGGAATACCATCATATCGCACTCAATCTCGGCAGAAATGAACAGCGTGTATACTTCCGCACACTGACCTCTAGCCAACAAAGTTTTATCACGATTCCTGGACGCGTCGTACTGGACGGCATCGATACACTTAAAACCGCTACTTATCACTTTCGCTCATGGGCATTGGAAGCCGTTTCGCAAGCACTTCTCGGGGAAGGAAAAGCCATCCATAACGTTCACGACCGCATGGATGAAATTAATAGAATGTTTCGTGAAGATAAACCTGCCTTGGCAAAATATAACCTGCAAGACTGTGTGCTGGTAAATCGCATCTTTCAAACCACACATTTACTTGATTTTGCCATTGAGCGCAGTCGACTCACTGGCGTAGAGCTTGATCGCATTGGGGGCTCTGTTGCCGCTTTTACCAACCTTTACCTGCCACGCTTACATCGTGCCAACTACGCGGCTCCAAACCTACACCCAGAAAATTGGGTCGCGAGCCCTGGAGGCTACGTGATGGACTCAATACCTGGTCTATACGACTCTGTATTAGTTCTCGATTTTAAAAGCTTATACCCCTCTATCATCCGTTCTTTTTTAATTGACCCTATGGGACTGATTGAAGGATTAAAGATCGATGTTGGCAAAGACAACAATCAAGCCGTAGCAGGATTTCGTGGTGGTCAATTTCATAGAACTCAGCATTTTCTTCCAAACTTGATTGAAGAACTATGGAAAGCTCGAGATGTCGCTAAAGCCAATAATGAAAAAGCGTTTTCTCAAGCAATAAAAATAATCATGAACTCTTTTTACGGCGTTTTGGGTTCATCAGGCTGTCGCTTCTTCGATACTCGCCTCGCCTCTTCGATTACCATGCGCGGTCATGAAATAATGAAGACAACTAAATGGCTGATTGAACAACGAGGGTATCAGGTCATCTACGGAGACACTGACTCCATTTTTGTTTCACTTAATGACCGTTTTGCCAACGACAAGGCCGATGCCATCGGAGGCGAGCTTGTTGAACAGATTAATGAGTGGTGGACAAAGCATTTGCGTGATGAGTTCCAACTCACCTCTATTCTCGAGTTGGAATATGAAACGCATTATGGAAAGTTTCTCATGCCTACGATTCGTGGCTCAGAAATGGGCTCAAAGAAACGCTATGCCGGGTTGCGACGAACCGCACAGGGCGAGTCTTTAATATTTAAAGGGTTAGAAAGTGCGCGTACCGATTGGACACCGCTTGCGCAAGAGTTTCAAAAGCAGCTCTACCAAATGGTATTTTCAGACCAAGACCCAGACGCTTACATTCGTGCTTTTGTCGAATCCACCGCAAATGGTGAATATGATCACAAGCTAGTGTACCAAAAACGTTTGAGACGAAAGCTTCATGAGTACGTTAAAAACATACCGCCGCAAGTCAGAGCAGCTCGAATGGCTGACCAAATTAATCAACAACTTGGTCGACCATTGCAATACCAAAATAAAGGACGTATTGAATATGTGTTCACGGTCAATGGTCCTGAGCCGAAAGAGTACATTACCTCGCCCATTGACTATCAACATTACATCGATAAGCAGTTACGCCCTGTCGCCGAGGCCATTTTGCCTTTCATTGGCAAAAATTTTGATGATCTTAGTGCACCTCAAATGGGGCTCTTTTAAATACTGAAGAAACCCGCTTTCCCTGTGTTTCTTCAACCAATCCTAAACTCGGTTCTCTTGTACTCTTTAATGAGCCAAGCCCCGAAGTCATCAAGTAGCCCAACCACCGAACGTTTTGGAATAGCTCGTGGTCCGAGTAATATCTGGAGCCGCTCCACAACCACTTTTTGGTCTGGGTAGTAGCGAAGAAAGTGCTCTCCGCATTGCTTCGGTTCATCGCGCCAGATTTTTGTTTTGTGCATCACCACGCCATAAGCGGCTCTAAGCAGCTTTTTAGACATAAAACGCTGCGCTTTCAGCAATTCCTTTTGGGTTTGAGCGGTCGCAACACGATGGCGAACTATAGGCAGTGCCTGCGCTATGTCCATATTCCATTGTTTGGCAATTTCCCAACTGGGCACATAATCACCAAAACATTCCGATAGGTCATCCCCTAGTACACACACACAACATTGCTTAATCAAAAAGCCCCAGGTAAACAATGCCTCTAAAGAGGCGACTTCACTGACCACCGTCCGCCGAATTAGCACGCCATCGATAAAAGGGAAATCTTTTTGAAAACGCCAGTTAATCGTATTGAGCAGTTTGAGCTCACTACTTGAAAATGGCTGATGAGTGACCACTACAACATCAAGGTTTGAGAGACCAGGAACCGCCCTTCCGTATGCCACCGAACCATAGATATACACGCTGTGAAGGTTGCCACGTAACCCACTCTTCAAGCACGAGAGAAGATCGTTGATAGCGGGCTGATAATGCGCCTGAGGGATAGACTGAGCGTCGTTGTTAATTGCTGGCACTGACTGTTTCATTTCAACTTGAGAATATGGCCAGTGTACGTTCGCATCGACTCAGATTCAAATAACTTCAAAGATCTAATCGACCACGTCGTCGTGAGGACTTTCTCACGCCACCCCTTTATTGAGCAATCTAACGGGTCGAACGAACTTGGTTCTTGAGCAAAGATAGTATTCGGTCGTATAATCAGCTGTCTAATTAAAACGAAGGAAAAATTTCATGCCAAAGGCAAGTGAGCTTAAAAAAGGTTTTGCGATTGAGTCAAATGGTAAGACGTTGCTAATTAAAGATATCGAGATTACGACCCCTGGCGGTCGCGGTGGTGCAAAAATCTATAAACTGCGCTGCACAGATTTAGCAACTGGCTCAAAAATCGAAGAACGATATAAGTCTGATGAACTTGTTGATACCGTTGAAATGAACAAACGAAACGTAACGTTTTCTTATGTAGATGGTGATGAGTACATCTTTATGGATAACGAAGACTACACTCAGTTTACGTTTAAACAAGACGAAATTGCGGATGATTTGTTATTCATCAACGAAGATACGCAGGGCGTACAAGTTGTCTTGATTGATGGCAGAACTGCAGGTTTAGAGTTACCTTCATCCGTCGAATTAGTTATTGAAGAGACAGACCCATCAATCAAAGGGGCTTCTGCTTCTGCTCGCTCTAAGCCAGCACGCTTTGCGACAGGTCTTACTATTCAAGTACCTGAATACATTGCAACAGGCGATCGCGTTGTGATTAACACCACTGAACGCAAATACATGAACCGAGCTTAATATTATGTCAGAACTCATTTCATACGACGACGTGATCGATGCCGCCTACGACATTTTTTTAGAGATGGCACCGGACAACCTAGAAGCAGTAGACGTTATTCTGTTTACTGCTCAATTTGAAGACCGTGGCGCTGCTGAACTCGTGGAGACCGGTAGCGATTGGCCTGAGCACGTTGGCTTCGCTGTGGACGAAACCTTTGCCGAAGTCCGTATTGGCCTTGTCAACGAAGAAGATGATGCGCTGGATGATGTCTTTGCTCGCCTTCTCGTCAGCCGTGATCCAGACAATAAATTCTGCCATATCTTATGGAAGCGCGACTAAACCGTTTTAGTACTTCTTCATCTTAGGTATTGAAGGTAAGGTACACGATTAAAATCGCCGTCTCATTAGAATGCAAAAAGCTCAGCCTAGGCTGAGCTTTTTTCTAAATGGGGTTTGGCGACCGCAGGGTGTACTACCGTTTGACCGTCAACCTAGCGTGTTTTTGACGCTTGTTTTTTGAGTTCAAAATCAAACTCATCAGGGAACATTACTACCCCTTCTTCATTTTGATTTGGAAATACCACGACAGCCAGTTCATCGTCTTCCAAGCCTGTCGTCCAGCGACTGTGCCATTTGTTCAACGAGATAGACTCAGCTTTACACTCTGACCACTCACCTGTTGCCCACTGCTCAGCAAACTCTTGATTTGGCCAAACTGGCACACAGTCTTCTTCTTCTGTGTTTAACATCACGCAGCCATGCTCGTCGGTAAGAATCCAGATTTGACGCTCTTGCGTCATTGTCTTCACGCTATATTTAAAGCGCTTTTCTTCGTCGTAACGCACAATTTCTTCGATTTGATTTTGCTCTAGTGCCATGGTTTCATGCCTTATATAGAGTGTTACTATTGGTACAAGCTTATACCTAATAAAAAGCCCTAGCACTAATAATTGTATTCAAAGGCCATTGGCGACAAAATACAAACAGTGCTAGGGCTTACTTAATCTTGGGGATGATTAAACAAGTTCACCTTGAAGCCAAGGCCAACCTTGCTTCTTACGGCTCAACGTATTTTCCATCATCAACATGCCTTCAACTTCATGCTTCACCAATTTATCTGCCCACTCACCCTTATAAATCAAGCGTGTTTGTGCTGTCGTAATATCGGTTAACATCACAGCGGCAAACGCTAAAGCATCGTCATCACAGCGACGAACAAGATCTTGCTCAAGCGCTTCAATCATTCCGTCTACTTGTTCTAATGTCGCAAGCTCAACTTGGCCAACAACCACATCACGTCCATTGAATGGGTATGCTTTCAGATCTTTTTCAACCAGTTCTGCAGCAGTGAGGCCTTCGATGTTTGTTTTTGCGATCAACAGGTCTTTGATGAATGAGTCTAGGTCTGTAACGCCTGCGATAGTCGCTAATGCTTCTACTGCATCTTTATCTTTTTGCGTACAAGTAGGAGACGCAAAGCCAACCGTGTCTGACAAGATGGCAGACATCATCAGAATCGCTAGCGGGCGAGTGATCTCAGCATCTTCCATTTTGAATAGGTTGAACAAAATAGTACAAGTACAGCCTACAGGCCAAATCCACGCTTCAAGTGGATTCACTGTCATCACGTCACCAAGACGGTGATGGTCAACAATACCTAGAATTTCGGCTTCGTTAATATCGTCTGGCGCCTGAGCCAAATCGGTATAGTCTACTAACCAAACTTTTTCACCCGCTACGCTGGTACGCAATTCAGGCTGCTCAACACCAGCGGTTGCAAGAATGTGCTGAGTTTCACGATTGATTTCGCCTTGGCGAATAGGTTTAGCTTCAAGACCACGTGCTTTTAGTAGTTCTGTCGCTACTAGTGCACCGCAAATGCTATCACTATCTGGGTTTTTATGACCGACAACTAGAATCATTATACTTCCTAACTATGTTTAATCTTGTGGGTATGTGCCCCACGACAACTGCTCACAAGGGCGATACTTTACCTGATTTTGCGAATTTGTCATCGCCTGTAAGTGCTTTAAATGAATTTCTTGACGGACAAAACATTCAAATTGCTATTGATAATCATTATCAAGAATATATAATGATAACGGCTCTCATTTGCATTGGCGGAATTTATGGAACACGTTAAGAATATTGGAAGCTTGAATGGATTGTCATTAGAGCAATTCAAATCCGCATACAAACGCTTATTACTTCCGGTAACCTTGATCGCATTGCTGGTTAGCGAACCAACTCGAAGCCTTGGGGTTGCCGCACTTTCTGATGCGTACTGGGCCGTCGCATGTTATGTGGTATTCACCCTTGCCGTGTATCACCATATTTCTCGATTTTTTTCCAGCAAACACGCGCTTGTCGAGCTCTATCAACACTCTCCTAAACATCAAGTGGTCTTTTCCTCTTTGTTAGGCGCTCTGCCAGGTTGTGGTGGCGCTATTATCGTCACCACTCAATTTGTTTCAGGAAAAGTTGGATTTGGATCGATCGTTGCCGTACTAACCGCAACGATGGGCGATGCCGCATTTTTAATCTTGGCTAGTCGTCCAAGTACTGGTCTCGGATTAGTCGCAGCAGGTGTCGTCGTCGGTATCGTGAGCGGACTGGTCGTCAATGCTATTCATAAACCAGACTTTCTACGTCCCAAAGTCACTCAACTTGTTGATGCTGTTAGGTCAACTAGAGCTATTACGCCAACGGGAGCTATTACGTCAACTAAAGCTATCACACCAACGAAGCCAGCATGCGGTTGTGATTCTCACGATCCGAATACTCGTCAGCAAGACGAGCTTTCCAGTCCGATACAAATCATGGCAATCAATCTTCAAGGGTTATTTTGGAAATGGATGATACTTCCTTCACTTATCGTGGCTTTTACGATGTCGTTCCAAATTGACGTTAATACACTGCTTGGGTTAAGTCCAAATACCATTGAGTGGCTTGGTGCCGTTTTAGCGGTAGTAATTATGTCTTTATGGGCATTTACCAAAGAGATTGAAGACTATCAGAGCACGGTCGCTGAAGATGACAAATTGCCCACCTCGCATCCAATGCAAAAAGCAGCGCAGGACACCCACTTCGTGAGTGCTTGGGTGATCGTTGCGTTTTTAGCATTTGAACTCACCCTACATTTTGCACACATTGACCTTAGCACTTCATTTTCAGGTTGGGGGGTCTACATGCCTTTGATGGGAGTCGCCATCGGATTATTGCCCGGTTGCGGGCCTCAAATTCTGGTGACAAGCCTTTATCTTACCGGTGCGGTGCCGATGTCTACGCAGCTTTCTAACGCAATTTCAAATGACGGCGATGCACTTTTCCCAGCGATCGCAATGGCACCGAAAGCGGCATTAGTGGCTACCGTTTATTCGGCTATTCCAGCCTTGGTTGTTGGCTATAGCTACTATTGGTTATTTGAGATTTAATCTTACCCGCTAAAGCACGACTTAAGGCTTTAACGGGTAAAAGGTCTACGTTCCTACTCCCCTAGCGACGAGATTCGATCAGACATCAAACATGCCATCACTCTCCACTAGCAAACACGGCAACCACAGCGCGACTTTCACGAGCTCGATTGAGAGGGACCACTTGTATGTGTGTAGGGTCAGCGTTAAGCTTTTCTCTTGTCCAGAAGTCGAACCAATCGCATGGGTATTCTGATGTTAGGGTATAGTCAGTACCAATTTCATCGTAATGAAACAAACAGTGCAGCCAGCGCTGCTCGGTCAGCTTTAAGGTTGAGTGATTCATTGTCAATGATTGAAAGATAGAGGTATGATCGGTTTGTTTCTGACGACTTACTAAGCTTGCCAATGTTTCTTTTGCAAACGGTGTCAATTCTGGTAGTGGGTCACCCGATAACAACACCCCCCCCGATGCCAAGAGCACATTGCGATGAAATTCATAACTCGCTCGGTCTGTGCCTTGATTAGGCAATGAAGTAAAAGTGGCACAGTCGGGATCAATTAACCACAGTCGTTGATGCTGCCAGCTGCGCAAAAAGGTCTCTTTTGCTATTTGTTCGAAGCGAGCCGGATCGCGCTCAACATCATCCGATACACGCATGGCATCCACAAGCCCAAGCGACGGCCACATAGGCGCATTGCAACCTAATACTAACGCCTCTCCAGCACCTTCCGTAATGGCCTCCATCCCTAAGCGATAGGCTTCTACACCGGTCACTCCCGGTTTACAGCGTTGCCCTGGCAGTGTTCCCCAATAGTTAGCATCCAGCTTAAACAGCTCAACACCCCATTCTTCACGCATCGTTTTTACTACGTGAGTCAGGTGAGCGAGTACGTCTGGGTTCGAGCAGTCAAGAATATACCAAGGCGTGCATCGCCAGCCGCCGTAGGTCACGTCTTCCGCCTTGAGTAATGACCCATCCGCATGTTTAAGAAACCAATCTGGATGTTGCTTAAACACGTCTGATTCTGCTTGGGCGATAAATGGTGCCATCCAAATTGCAGGTCTTTTTCCACTGCGACGAATACTCGCAATCAGCGTCTTTATCCCGCCGTCAAATTTCTCTGAAGGCGTCAACCAGTCACCCATAAAAGCCTGATAACCATCATCAAGTAACACCCATTCAAGATCGGCTTGGTCTTGCTCCATCACCTGAACGTTATCAATTACATTTTGACGGTTCACATCGGCATAATAGGCATACCATGAACACCACCCTATCGGGCTTGGTTTCAATACGCCGGGTTTCACTGGATGATGACAAGCAATCAGGCGAGAAAATTGTTCAAATACGCTGTCCATCGCCTCACCATGTAGCACGACTAACGACTCTAATTGGTTATCTTGCCAATGCTGAGGCTCACTATGCTCACCATCGAGAAATGCCACCACATCAATACCATGAACGCCAGCTTGCAATTCAAAGTAACCGGCAAACCGGTGACAGGAGGTAAAGCCAAATAGCGTAAAGCCTGCAGACTGCTCAACCAACAGATAATTGTAAAAACGCTTGGGAGCATGTTCATCGTAAATACGATAGCTGGCACTGTTGTCAGGGCAGCGACCAATATCGATGAGCTGATTGACAGTACCGGAGGTTTGACACAGCATTTGAAAGCCATCTCCGAGCAACCTTGCGTCTGTCTCAACTTGGTTTTCAAATCGTGCTAATGCTGTTCGGGAAGAAAGCGGGGTAAAATTTAGGCTCGTGTAAGTGAAGTTCAACTCACCAGAGGATGTTGTAATACAAATATCAGGGTTAATTGCAAGCGCATCAACCTCTTTGGAGAAAGGTATATATTCGGTCATACGTCCTCGACCTAGTTAATAGATTACATGATAAGTATATTCTCAAGCACAAAAAAACCCATTCCGAAGAATGGGTTTTGTGTGCTAGTTAAAACTCTGTAGAAGACCTTGCTCGCTAAGCGACTTCAATCGGTCCACCGAAGGCGGTTACTGGTGGCACTTTACCCTTGAACTTCTCGAAATCAACCAAGCAGGTGTTTGCTGACGTTGCTTGAGCAAGCTCTGAAGACGGAATATCTTGCGTCAACGTGTTTGGATCGCCATAAGTATCAAGCGCACCTATTTTTTCGTTAAGAGGCCCATACCAAGCACCTTCTTCGATACGCACAACACCAGGAGCATAACTGTCCGTCACGACGGCACCAGCTAATAATTGACCACGGTCGTTAAACACACGGACTAAGTCACCATCATTAATACCCTTTGCTTTCGCATCTTTAGGGTTAATGTAGATTGGCTCGCGACCTTGTACTGCATAAGTCGCTCGGAAATCTTCTGATTCACACATTTGAGAGTGCAAACGCTTGTCCGGGTGACATGATTGCAGCCAGTACGGATGCTGTTCAGAACCTGGTCCACCATGAGAACGCTCTGATTTTTCAAACCACATTGGGTGTTCTTGGCAGTGCTCATAGCCCATGTTGCCGATAGTACGGCTCGTGATCTCGATAAAACCAGATGGCGTACCAAGTGCATTAATCTCCGGATCTTCTCGGAAATCAGCATGACGAACCCAAGGCTTGCCGGTACCAAAATCGAGGAAGCCTTTCTCCCAGAACTCTGTAAATTCAGGAAGGTCAAACTTGCCTTTGTTGGCTTCTTTACAGTTATCGTAAAGTGATTTAACCCATTGCATCTCTGACATGCCACGAGTGTAATCATCAGACACACCCCAACGACGTGTTAGCTCAGTCATAATGTCAAAGTCAGTCTTAGACTGGAACAAAGGATCAACGAGCTTATGCATCGCTATAAGACCACGACCTGAGTATGCCCCGTAGCCATCGATATCGTTACGCTCCCACTGAGTACATGCAGGTAATACGATATCGGCATGGCGACACGTCGCTGTCCAAGCAAAGTCAATTGAAACCACGGTGTGCAAATTTCTGAAGGCTTTCTTCATTCGGTTACGATCTTGGTGGTGATGCCAAGGGTTGTTACCACTAAATACCATCATTTTTACATCCGGTAGCGTAACAACCGAACCATTGGAGTTAATCTTTTTGCCCGGCTCTAATAAGGCATCCACCCAACGCGCAACCGGAATAACACGACTGTAGCCATTAAAATCTTGGTTGGTATGTTTTGGCGTTTGGCCCTGATCAATATTCAGCGGGAATGAACCAGGCGCGGCAAAACCCGTCGACGGTACACCAATACCAGAATAATGATGTCCGTAAGATACACCACCACCAGGAAGACCAATCTGACCAATCATCGATGCCAATACAGCACCCATCCAGTAAGGTTGCTCACCGTGCTCTTGACGCTGAATACACCAGCCAAACAAGAATTGAGTACGACCTTGCACCAGCATACGGGCAAACTCACGAATCTTGTCCGCAGATACACCACAGATCTCTGCAGCCCATTCAGGTGTCTTCTCAATCTTGTCCTTTGACTCACCCTGAAGATAGCTAACGAAATCTTCAAATCCGAGACAGTAAGTATCGATGAATTTTTGATCGTGCAAATCTTCATTATAAAGGGTATGCGCCATACCAAGCATAAACGCCACATCGGTTTGAGGGTTCACATACAAGTGCTCATTCTCAAGGTAACGTTGCGTTTTGTTCTTCACAGGGTCAACAGAGATAACGTTAATCTCTTTTTTCGCGACCTTTTCTTTCAGTTGCTCTAGATAAGCAAACGACTCGTGAGTTTCACATGTCCAACCGACTTGCAGGTTTTTCACAGGATCGTTTGCCCAAAGAATAATGTTATCACTATTCTCTAGGATCAACTCCCAAGATGTACCTTGTGCATACACCTCAGTAGAACCCAGGACATAAGGTAAGATCGTTTGACCAGCACCAGTAGAGTAATCACCTACTTTTTTTACAGAGTAGCCATGTAGACCCATTGCACGCTGCATATGGTTGTTACAGCTGTGCATCTGACCGGTTTGTCGCCAACCCGTTTGACCGGTATGCAGCGCCCAAGGACCGTAATCTTTTTGTACGCGTTCAAGCTCACGGTAGAAAAGGTCAAGCGCCTCATCCCATGTAACACGAACAAAGCGGTTGTTGCCGCGCGTCTCAGCCGCATATTTATGTTTCTTTAACCAATCTAGGCGTACCATTGGGTAACGTACACGTGATGGGCTATAGATGATTCCCTTGATGCCGTTAAGCATCTCAGTTGGGTATTTGTCGACTTCTAGTGGTTTAATTTCCTGAACCTTACCGCCCCACACTCGGGCACGAAACGCACCCCAGTGTGAACCTGATGTTTTCCAGGTTCCGTCTACTTCAGCTGCACTAGCAGACGCCGAAGCTAACAAGCTAGGACCGATTAGAGATGCAGCACTTGTGCCGGCCACACCCTTAAGGAAGCTTCTTCGTGTAATTGCCATTTTGTTACTCCAATTAACGTCTATTAGTGGTGGCCTTCAGAGAAATCTGATGAGTGCTTCTGTAGATACTTAAGAACCAATGCCTCAGTATCTCTATCGAAGTTCACAAATGCGATCATACCGTCCAGCATGCCGACCCAACCGTTCGCGCTAAAGTGTGCAACATCTGGTTGTGTGTGACACGTAGAACAGTTCGTTTGATACGCTTGACCTGCCGCGTTCCAAATTGGAGTGTAATCAGGCAACATGGACTCTTTTTTCATCCAAAGGTTAACTGTAACTTCTTCCCAAGGTAGACCTGTAAGCTCGTCTTCTTTTTTCTCACCAACCGTTACGTCAGCGCTTTGCGATACTTCTTTATTTAGGATCGCTGTCGAGATATTCATACCAAAGTCTTCTTGGATTACTCGCCCAAAGCCCTTCGCTTTACGCCAGCCATCGATTTGGACTTCGATCATGTCACCCTTGGTGTCAACGATTGCCACTTCACTTGCTGGGCTTAATAGACCCGCTTCCGTTGCACCTGTCTCGTCGGTATACAGCGGTAAATGACGAATAGAAACGACATCGTTACCTTTCGAGTAAGACGTGCTGCTTGCGACTTGTTCTAGTTCACCAACAATACCAGACGCTTGCGCCATATCTTTTGGTAGGTGGTGGGCAATGCCTTTATGGCAGTCGACACAACTCTGGTCACGCTCTGCCGCAGATTTCATTTGAATACGAGCAGTCGGAGACATGGTTTCAAAATCCATCGACTCATAAGCGTGGCAGTTTTTACACTCCAAAGACCCATTGGCAGAAAAACGGTCCCACTCGTGACGAGCTAGCGCGAAGCGGCGCGCTTCAAATTTTTCTGGTGTATCTAAATCACCAAAGATTTGCGCAAACACTTCTTTAGAAGCTTGCATCTTACGGGCAATTTTATCGGTCCAGTTATGGGGTACGTGACAATCGGGACAAGTCGCACGAACACCAGAATTATTTTTCCAGTGAACCGTTTCTTGAAGTTCAACGTATACATTCTCACTCATAGTGTGACAACCAATACAGAACTCTTCGGTGTTGGTTGCCTCTAGAGCGGTATTAAAGCCACCCCAAAAGATCACGCCGGCTAAAAAACCACCAGCGGTGAGTACACCTAAACTGATGTGGACAGCTGGCTTACTGATGGTACGCCAAAGTTTGGTTAAAAAGGATTTCATGACTTACTCTCTCGAAACTCGTAATAGATTGAATTGGCGGTTAATTAGCCGTGCATACCTGGAGGACCAAATACAAATATTTGAAGCATCCACACCGTAAAGCCGTAACCACCGACGATCGCTACACTCAAGAGAGGAAAGAAAACTGCGCAGATGAAAAAGAATGACTTCCATTCCATACCATGTTTTTCAGCACTCTCAACTTTGTTAACATCACTCATACATTTGCCTATTTTGTATCGTGTTAAAGCTGCGATTTATTCTGATGAATAAACCAATTATTAAAACTATCTGCCGAAAATGCTAAACCATACCTTATGTAAGGTTCAACCGTTTCCGCCCCCTCACGCCTTGTTAATCCACACTTTTTTGAGGTCATCCTGAGTTGTAATCAATTAAATGCCAATATGAAAAATTATGAATGGATGTGAAGAATTAATGTTTTTATAAGTATGTAAACAACACAGCAAATATGCAACATTTCAACCAAATTTACGTGGTAGACAGTGAGATTCACGTGGTAGATATTGACGAATTCAGCGCTATTTACCGAGTAAAAGACACCAGAATGTTATAAAAATGATAAGAAACCGCCCCAAATAAACGGTGTGAGGCATACGCGAGTCAAGTAGAATAGTGGCAATTTTGTTTTATAAACGGTCGAATATGCAAGACGTTATAGATATCAGCTGGTGGCAACTGTTGGCTTTTTCAGTGGTATTGTTGATCCCTTTTTCAATCAGTCATTATTACAAGCTTAACCTCAATAAAGATGCTTGCTTTAGCATCCTTCGAATGTCACTTCAGCTTGCGCTTGTCGGCCTCTATCTCGAATATTTGTTCTTTTTAAATAGTATCGTGGTCAATATCATCTGGCTTGCTGTCATGATTGTGGTTGGTGCCAGCGCTGTTTTAAGTAAGGCAAAACTCCCTAAACGTCATTTGTTACCTTATGTAGTCGCTTCGCTATCATTTGGGTTGTTTCCCGTCGTTGCTATCCTTTGTATCGCCATTATCCAACCCACTCCTTTTTACAGTGCACAATATGTCATTCCTCTCGCGGGGATGCTTTTGGGGAACAGTATTAGTGGCAATATCGTTGCACTGCAGAACTTTTTTGGGGCGTTACAAGATCGCTGGGCTGAGTATGAAGCCGCCATCTCTTTGGGGGCGTCAGTCTCCATTGCGACATTGCCGTTCGTGCGTGTTGCGTTGCAAAAATCTCTAGCACCGATCCTCGCGACAATGGCTACAACCGGCTTAGTCTCATTGCCGGGAATGATGACTGGTCAGATTTTAGGCGGTGCTAATCCACTGGTTGCGATAAAATATCAACTGCTTATTATGCTGGCCATATTTGTGATGATGACCGTATCGATTACCATCAACTTGAACCTAATTATTAGGGGCAACTTTACGTCCTCCGGCAAGCCACTCATCCTCCCCACTAGTGAGCAGTAATTGAACAAATAATCAGCAAACCGGACGTTACACACCTAGTTTAAACTTGGTTATCCACAGTATATGTGGATAACCAAGCTACTGACTTGTCGATATTTTTTTAACCACACCCTGCATTCCACATCATCAGCTTCATTAAATCGTCATAAGAGAGGGATACGGTAATGAAAGTAAGCGATGACACGCACTATGGATTGAGTAGCGATATTGTATTGATAACTTAGGAGACGGAAGAATGGTGGGTGAAGAAATGCGGCCTATATCAAGTACGCCGCTAGACGATTCAAAAAACTGGTTGATTCAGACACCAAGGGCAGTTGATGCGAATCCCCCACTAAAGAGGGATGGAAGGGACTCTACAGAACCCAAAGATTGGAGACAAACAACAAAAAATATACTTTGGTTTTAGTGTCGAGATTCCTGACACTGAGCAATAAGCAATAAGCAATAAGCAATAAGCGATGTTCAGTATCAGGTAACGTATTAATCAACCACCTTAAACGGCGGTCGAACCATGTTAATCACGCAAATAGATTAGCCAGTACAACATTCCAACAAATATGCCGCCACCGATGATATTACCAAGGGTGACAGGGATCAGGTTATTTGTGACGAACCCGATTAGATTTAAATCGACAAAGTCAGCCGGTGTTGCGCCTATGTTTTGCCAGAATTCAGCCGGTGCAAAATACTTAATACCAATGGCCATTGGGACTTGAAACATATTGGCAATACAGTGTTCAAACCCAGCGGATACGAACATGGCAACAGGGAGAACCATAACGATAATCTTATCCGTTAATGTGCGACCGCTAAATGTCATCCATACGGCAACGCAAACCAAAACGTTACACATAATACCCAACGCTACCGCTTGCCAAAATCCATGGTGAAGCTTGTGTTGCGCGATGTGCATCGTATTTAACCCAACCTGGCCATCATCGAACAAGTATTGTTTCGCGGTGAGCATGATGGCAACAAGGAACAGCGCACCCAGCATGTTGCCAAAGTAGACCACCGCCCAATTCTTAAATAATGCGCCCCAGCTGATCTTGCCGCTTGCTCTTGCGACTAAGGTTAAGACTGAGCTAGTAAACAGCTCACCGCCGGTAATAATCACTAGTACAAGCCCAAGACTAAATGCAAGGCCGCCCATAAACCGAGTTAAACCCCAAGGCAGGTCTCCAGCCCCAGTTGTAATCGTTGTGTAAAAGATAAAAGCAATGCCAATATGCAAACCTGCTGTAATTGCGAGTAAGAAAGATTTCATTGGGTCTTTCGTTGCTTTACCTACACCAGCTTCAGCGGCGCGTTCAGCCATTTGTGGTGGTAACAAAGAATCGAACTGGTTCATTTCCATTTTTTAAACACATATTTAGTTACAATTTGATGGTGGCGGATAATGCGCCCAATCAATTGATATGGCAAGTGACATTTTCAGCGCTAATCAATATAAAACACACATCACGCCATCACTATGGAAAATAGTCATAAGAAAACAATAAGTAATATATAGGTATGTATTTTTGCAGCCTTATTTTTCATCCTTAGAAAACCTAAAAAACACCGCTTTAGGCAGTGTTTTTTAGGTTTGTTTTTAATGTTTTTTGCCGTAGTTAAATAGGCATGAGTTGACTCGTTAGTCCGTCGTTTTTTCTTGCAACGCACTCACCAACTTCTTTAGGTTTTCTATCTCAAGTCGATTGTAAGCGGCTTTGTCCATCACTTCTGTTACCACTTGTTCAGTATTACCTTGGTCACTACTATTTTGTAATTCAAGCAGTGCGATTTTTTGTCTCAACTGCGCATTTTCTTTACGCAAGGCAGAAGACTGTTCTGCTTTATTCAACATCTCCACATCATGAGCAATTCGCTCAGATTGCGTGGTAAGATCTTGATCTCGATAATCATTCCCTTTGGCTACAGTGGAAATTTTATGTAGTCGCGACTCAGCAGCAAGAACCAGTGGCTCAAAATTAGATTTTTCTACATCATTCAGCTTTGTTACTTCAGTCACAACGGCTTCTAATCGGCGAAATTGAAAATTAATGCTATCAACATCGCGTTCGATAGTTTCAAAATCTCGAGGTGATTGACTAACAAATTTTCTTAGCTCGATGATGCCTTGATCGACATAACTAAAGCTGATTGGCGCCAATATATTGTAGCGCGCACTTGAAAGATTAGACAACTTACTCGCAAGCGGATCTACATACATAGCGTCAATAACACGAACTTCTAACGCCGTTGCTTTTTCAAGGAAGATCGCTTGGTAATTTTCAGCTCGATCCACTTCCGACACCACTAGATACTGAAACAATTGTTCGTATTCTCGCGTAACGGTTGTATTTGCATGTCTAAAGTATTTTGCGGCATCAAGCTTTCTCAGGTAGGCCATCTGAGTCATTGCCGGGGCAAGCAGTTCGTCGGCTTGTTTTTTTAGACGCTGGATAGCGGTAAAATTGTATTCGACAGTATTCACTCTATCTCGAAATGCAATCGCGTAAGTTTCACTGGAAAACACAGAGTGCTTAACATCTACTTGCGCTGGGTTTTTTCTCATTTCGATAAAAAGCTCATGAGCATCTTTCCAAGAAGACATCATATCGCGGTAATTTTCGGGCGCATAAATTCGCAGAGACTCTGCGTCTTCTAAACGTTTAGTCCACAATGAATGAGTCGCCAAAATTTCGTTATATTCTTGTTTTTGCGCTGTCTGGATTTGCTCAGCGCTAAGGTTTGGGTCTCGATCAACCGCGGTAGGCGTTGAAGCACAAGAAGCAATGCCCAAAACACACGTCAGTACTACTATCGCTTTGCGTGTAGACATTTTTTCTCCCGTAGACTCAGACTGCTTATCAATCTAAGTGAAGTAAAGGCACAACAATATAATGGACCATGAACTATATTCAAAGTTCACGATAAAAGACATGACTTAGTGTTCCAACTGATTACAATTCATCCACTTAGCATAAAATATTCACCCTTCTCTCTGAGAACACGGGGTTAGCTAACAAATTATTCACTATATGATTGTCAATGAACTCAAATCGCACTATGTTGATCGAACAATCTAAATGAAAAGGCACCTCTATGAAATTAACGTTAGAACACCTTGCCGAACTTAACTTGCTCCTGCAATTTGACCTAAGCAGTTCAGCCACAGGAATCAAAGTTCATACCGACGCCAACGAAGAGACACAAAAAGCGGTTCAAGCGCTCTATGCGAAAGGTTTGTGTACTATGCCAGATGGTGGATACTTAACAGGTGAAGGCATTGAAGTCGCAGAGCATGCCGACAAAGTGCTACGCGTACTAAACGCTCGACTGTAAAACACCTCGATAACACATAGGCGACCGTTTGAAGCCGTCTATGTGATATCCCCTATCCGTTTTCACAACTTCGCTTTTTCCATCTTTATAGCACCACAGCCAGCGAGTTCATCAACACATGAATAGACGTTGATAAGGCTGCCATTTGTCATATGCCCAGTTGAATAACGTTGTATAAAAGAAGAAGAAAACAAGAAACCCAGCCTCGATCAACAATGCCGCGAATAACGAAACCTGCAAGAACCATGCGATAACTGGAATAGTAAATCCTATAAGCCCAGCCTCAAAGCCCAACGCATGCATGACCCTGACTGTCATAGTGCGAGTTTCGCGATTCTCCCCCATGTATTTATCAAACACAATATTGTAGAAATAATTCCAGATCACCGTGAATACGCTCATTCCAACCCCAACAATGACCAACGACCCAGAACTTGTCCCGGAAACCCAAGAAACCACAGGTATAATGATAGCTAACGCCAATACTTCAAACATGATAGCGTGGAATACTCTTTCTTTATTATTCATATAGATAACCATAAATCACATTCAACATGGTAACGATTATGGTCTATGCTTATCACTAGTGAAAGTTAGGTAACATCAGGATTACTGATATGTTAAGTATCGAGCAAATTGAAGCATTTATTACGACGGTAGAAACGGGCTCATTTTCAGCTGCAGCAAGGCAACTTGGAAAGGTTCAATCTGCCATTAGTCAAAATATTGGAAATCTAGAGATAGATTGTGGTGTGAGCGTATTCGACCGGAGAGGCCGATACCCTGTATTAACTGAGGCTGGTCACACGTTACTCCCGTACGCCAAGGCTGTGATGGTTCAACACAATAGGCTCAGTGAACAAGTCGCCAATCTAGCACAAACTAAGGTTCACCCCATAGTTTTAGCCGTTGATGAAGGTATTCCTCTTGAACAAATTACCCCTATTTTGCAAACTCTAGATACAGAATTTCCTACTCTAAAGGTTGAATGCTTGCTCGCTTCCAGTGTCGATATTATTGATATGGTACAGTCTGGTCGAGCGACATCTGGGTTGCTTTACGGCGAACACCTCATTCCTTTCTCCCTCGATTTTGAACATGTTTGCACAATCGCCTTTGATATTTATGTTTCTTCAAAACACCCGCTCGCACAGACACGCTCTCCTCATATCGAAATGTTAAGTTTGCATAGGCAGCTTGTCATCAGCGCGCGCAATTCCCAAGCGAGCAGCTTCCATCAAGTTCTCAGCCCAGATGTGTGGCACTCTGATAGCTATAGTATGATTATAGATTGGTGCATCGCGGGCTGTGGTTGGACATTTGCTCCTAGCTATCTGGCAAAAGAAGCATTGAGACAGGGGCAATTGGTTACTGTGCCCTTAGCATTTGAAAAACTTTCCGCTGTCGTCAATATCGACATTATTCAGCATTCAAGCAAAAGTAACGATGCCGCTCATAAGCGACTTCGTGAGCTAACTAGGCATTTGTTTAAGGACTCGTAGCATGCAAGATTCTTCTGTATTAATCGTCGGCGCAGGCTGGCTAGGCCGCCCACTCGCTGAGCACTTAATGAACCAAGGCTACAACGTAACGGCGACTAAGACATCAGAACAAGGTGTTGCGGCACTAGAAGGTGATGGGATCGATGCTTTGCAGTGTAATCTCACCGCTATTAACGATGACAATCAAAACACATTCGTTAAGGCGTTACAGCAGAAAAAAATCACCACTATCATCGGTTGTTTTCCACCAGGATTTCGACAAGGTCGTGGCACAATGTACGCGACACAATGGGCTCGACTGGTCGACCTCGCGAAACAAGCTAATGTCCGCAAAGTCATTATGATTAGCTCAACCTCCGTCTATCCCGACCGGCCAACATTGATGACCGAAGATATGGCAAGCTTATCATTAAGCCAAACACAAGCTGACTTTAGTGATAAATCCGTTGTTATGCTTACCGCAGAAGAGCATGTTGTTCGTTCTCAGCTTGATTACGCGATCGTGCGCTGCAGTGGACTTTTTGGTCCCAATCGGCATCCTTCTCGCTTTGCGCTTAAGATTAAATCGGTCAGTGATAGAGCGCCTGCAAATATGCTCCATCTTCATGATGCAATTGCTGCAGTCAGCTTTGTATTAAAAGAAATCAAAAACGAAGTGCTCAATGTGACGACGCCAGACACCTGTGATAAAGCCACTTTTTATCGCTCTGCATTGAAAGCGGCAGGGGTAGACTCGTCACTAAACGCGGTAAACTCTACCCCAGACAAGGCCATATCAAGCGGTAAACTACAGGCTTTTGGTTTCACATTTAAATACCAACATACGCTCGATGCACTCGACATCGATATGACTGAGTAATAAATCAACCTAATAGCGCCAGATAAAAAAAGGAAGCGACTCGCTTCCTTTTTTTGTGCCTGACTCCGCGTAGGGTCCGTAACTCTTATTACTTACCTAGGGCGCTTTTATAGTGTTGGCGGCAAACGGAAACATACTTATCATTTCCCCCGATCGACACTTGGTCACCTTGTGCAATCGCCACACCATGCTCATCGGTACGGATAACCATATTCGCCTTGCGGCCACAATGACAAATCGTTTTGAGCTCAACCAGTTTATCGGCCCATGCTAATAGCTGTCGGCTTCCTTCAAACAACTCACCTAAAAAATCGGTGCGTAGACCGTAACACAGTACTGGGATATGAAGTTTATCAACCACTTCTGTCAGCTGATACACTTGTTCTTTGGATAAGAACTGGCATTCATCGACCAAGATACAGTGTCGAGTCGCCTCGTTATGAAGCTCAGAGATAGCAGTATAAAGGTCAGTGTCTGGTTTAAATAACTGTGCATCCGATTGCAAACCAATTCTCGAACTCACCTTACCAGTACCATAACGGTCATCAAGCGCTGCCGTATAGATAAGCGGGTTCATACCTCGCTCTTGATAATTAAATGACGACTGAAGCAGTGTGGTCGATTTACCCGCATTCATTGCAGAGTAATAAAAATACATTTGAGCCAAAACATTACACCAAAGCTAAAACTTAAAAATAAACCCTTGCAAGCAAGGGCTGAGATTATTCTTATAAAAGGAAAACGCTTACGCTATTTACGGCGCCACGTTGTGCCTTCTGAACTGTCTTCAAGAACGATGCCCATTTCAGTCAATTTCGTTCTAGCTAAATCAGCATTTGCCCAATCTTTTGACGCGCGAGAGTCATTACGAAGTTTAATTAGTGCTTCAATTTCGGCTACTTCATCATTGTTGCCTGCGTCACCTTTAAGGAATGCATCAGGATCTTGATGTAAAATACCAATAACATCAGCAAGTTCGCGCATCACTGCACCTAATTGACTTGCTTGAGCTAACTCAACCGTTTTAAGGCGATTAATCTCACGAGCCATATCAAATAAAACGGAATAAGCTTCTGGCGTATTAAAGTCATCATTCATTGCCGTTGAGAAGCGAGTTACATACTCCTCGCCACCCGTCGGTTCAGCTTGGATATCTAACCCACGCAGTGAAGTATACAAACGCTCTAGCGCTGACTTCGCCATATTCAGGTTGTCTTCATTGTAATTCAGCTGGCTGCGATAATGACCAGACATTAAGAAGTAGCGCACCGTTTCAGCATCATAATGAGATAATACGTCACGAATGGTAAAAAAGTTGCCCAATGACTTAGACATTTTTTCTTTATCAATCATGACCATGCCGCTGTGCATCCATGTGTTTACATAAGGCGTATCATGTGCGCAGCAAGACTGAGCAATTTCATTCTCATGATGCGGGAACTGTAGGTCCGAACCGCCGCCATGAATATCAAAATGATCACCAAGAATCGATGAGTTCATTGCTGAACACTCGATATGCCAACCTGGACGACCCGGCCCCCAAGGTGATTCCCATGTTGGCTCGCCAGGCTTAGACATTTTCCATAATACAAAATCAAGTGGGCTGCGCTTTGCCGTTTCAATATCAACACGAGCGCCTGCTTGAAGCTGGTCGAGATCTTGTTTAGACAAACGACCATAATCCTCAAATTTACTCACCTCAAACATCACATCGCCATTCGTTGCCACATAAGCAAAACCACGCTCAATGAGGCGTTCTACAAGTGCAATGATTTCAGCAATAAATTGCGTCGCACGAGGCTCGACATCTGGGCGTTTCATATTCAGCGCATCGAAATCAGCGTGCATTTCGCCTATCAATCGTTCAGTGAGCGAGTCACACGTCTCACCGTTTTCATTCGCACGCTTAATAATTTTGTCATCGATATCAGTAATGTTGCGAACGAACGTCAGGTCATAACCTACATAGCGAAGGTAGCGAGAAACCACATCAAAAGATACAAAGGTGCGGCCATGGCCAATATGACAGAGATCGTAAATGGTGACCCCACACACATACATACCTACTTTGCCAGCATGGATAGGTTTGAATTCCTCTTTTTGTCTCGTCAGCGTATTGTATATTTTTAGCATGATCTCTATCTGGATAATTACGTGTAAAGTTATGTGAGATTATAACCATAATCGCCGACATAATGGAGCGCTTAAACAAAGAAAACTCACAATTACTCCGGTACTTTATGGTTGATCTTTCCAATATCGTGTAAAAACCACGCACCAATTAGATATTCTGCGAATTTGACCGTTTGCTTGTCTTGTCACTTAAGCTAGAATCGGTGGTTCAACATAAAAACACGTTAAATAGGTATTCATCATGATCACCCTTCATACTAATTTCGGCGACATCAAGGTTCAATTAAACGAAGAGAAAGCACCAGAAACAAGTGCAAACTTCCTACAGTACTGCCGTGATGGTTTTTACGACAACACTTTGTTCCACCGTGTTATCGATGGTTTCATGATTCAAGGCGGCGGCATGACGTCTGGCTTAAAAGAAAAAACAACACGTGCAACGATCAAAAACGAAGCAAACAATGGCCTGAGCAACAAAGTTGGCACACTGGCAATGGCTCGTACAATGGAACCACATTCTGCTAGCTCTCAGTTCTTCATTAACGTTAACGACAACAAATTCCTAGATTTCCGCTCAGAAAGTCTTGATGGTTGGGGTTACTGCGTGTTTGCTGAAGTAGTTGAAGGTCTAGATATCGTAGAAAAAATCAAAGGCGTTAGCACTGGCTCTATGGGTATGCACCAAGATGTACCACTAGAAGAAGTGCTTATTACTAGCACAACTATCCACGAGTAATGGTTAGGGAGAGCGTGGCTCTCCTTTTCCTCATATTATGACGACTTTATTCATATCTGACCTGCACCTCTCGCCTTCTCTCCCCGATACGACAGAATGCTTCATCCAGTTCATGCGCAACGAAGCGACTCACGCTGATGCACTCTATGTGCTGGGTGACCTATTTGAATTTTGGATCGGAGACGATGATCCCTCTGACTTTGCTCACACGATTCGAGACGAATTCAAAACACTGACATCATCGGGTATCCCATGCTATTTCTTACAGGGTAATCGTGACTTCTTACTTGGAAAAAGATTCTGTCGCGACACGGGCATCACCTTGTTGAATGAACAAACCGTCATTGACTTATACGGGCAACGCGCTGTCGTCATGCACGGAGATACCCTTTGTACCGATGACGTTAAATACCTCGCCTATCGAGCAAAAGTTAACCAACCATGGCTTCAATGGTTATTTAATCGACTTCCCTTCTTTACAAGACGTCGTATTGTTAATAAAATACAAGGCGATATCAAAGAGGAAAAAATCGGGAAATCGCTTGATATTATGGACGTGACACAACATGAAGTTGAAGTGGTCATGCAAGCAGAGAATGTCAAACTCATGATTCATGGGCACACACACCGTCCGAATATTCATACATTTGATATCGAAGGCGAAGAATACACCCGTATCGTCCTTGGTGATTGGTACACACAAGGCTCTGTATTGGTCTGCACACCTGGAAAACAGGAACTGCAAATCCGACATTTTGTCAAAAGCATGAGCCATTCCACATAAAATCCGACAGATCGATGGTCAACGTTACTTATTAGACGTTAAGATAGTTGATACGTTTATGAGATCACGATGCCAAATTTGAAATACTCGTACATTGCTAGACAACCTATTCTAGATAATCAACAAAAAACCATTGGTTATGAGTTGCTTTTTAGGGACGGTCCGAATAATACGTTTCCTGATATTGACCCCGATATCGCGACAAATCGTTTGCTTTCTGAGCACTTTTTAGCCACGCATTACAGTACGATAGGCGATAAACTTGGCTTCGTTAACTTTCCCTATCAGAGTTTGGTTAACCTTGTCCCTACGCTATTTCCTAAAGATAACTTAGTCATCGAAATACTCGAGAGTTGCGAGCCGACCAAGGAGCTGTTGTCTGCAGTTCGAAAAATGGCGGAAGCGGGTTACACTATTGCCTTAGATGATTTCATCCCTAAAAAGGAGTGGTTACCGTTCTTACCGTATACCTCGATCATCAAGATCGATATTCGTCAGTATCCGCTTGATAAAGCCAAGGCGCTTATCAACAAACTACATGCTCACGACATCATTTTCTTGGCAGAAAAAGTTGAGACTTATGAAGAATTTGAACTAGCTAAATCGGTAGGGTTTACCCAATTTCAAGGGTACTTTTTTAGTAAGCCGCAACTTATTCGTCGCAAACAGATAAAACCGTCATTTCCAACGGTTGTTCAGCTATGTAAAGAAATCTCCAACCCAAATATAGATTATGATGAACTAGAACGCTTATTCTCGCTCGATGTCACCTTATCCTACAAGCTGCTAACGTTTGTAAACTCTTCTTATCTCATCCGTGCAGAAATCAAATCGTTTAAACAAGCACTGGTTTACCTCGGTGATGATCGTTTACGTAAATTCATTTCCTTGGTCGCAATCACGTCTACGCAAGACGACAAACCAGATTCTCTGTACAGTTTATCGATCCAACGAGCTCGCTTTTGTGAACTGATTTTGCAAGATATGAATAGTAATATCGAAGATGGTCTCGGCTTTCTTACTGGTATGTTCTCATTACTTGATTCATTGTTTGATCAGCCGCTTGAAGAGCTTGTGCATAAAATGCCAATCAATAACCTAGTAAAATCAGCATTGGTGATTAAAAAAGGCAAGCTTGGGGATATATTGAGTTTAGTCAAAGCTTACGAGGCTGCCGATTGGTCTTTTGTGATTCAACTTCGCGATAAGCTTGAACTTAATGATGAGAGACTAGCAAAGCACTATGACGATGCGATAAAATGGACAGAAGATCTACTCACGATCGAATCTGACTATCACACTCACGCTTAATTTAGGTTCACTATGTCACTTTGCTTTTGTGGCAGCCAGCTAGAGTTTTCAGCTTGTTGCCAGCCAATCCATCTCAACCCTGCCCTCGCCACAACACCACAACAATTAATGCGGGCACGTTTCTGCGCACACATCACAAAGAATGTCGATTTCGTTGTTGATACTTACCATCCAAGCTGCCAGGCCGAAAAAGAGCGTAACTCTATTGCCGATTCAATTGATGGGAAATGGACCAAGCTAGAAGTGACAAATACAGAGAACGGGGCAAACTCGCATGAAGGTTATGTCACTTTTAAAGCGTATTTAGAAGAGAATGGATTTGAACATTGCTTGTCTGAACGCTCACGATTTCTGTTTGAAAACGAGCAGTGGTATTACGTCGATGGGGAGTTAGATGATAGCCTACCACCTCGCCCTATCACGATTGAATCATCGAAAGTCGGCAGAAACGATCCTTGCCCTTGCGGTAGCAAGAAAAAACACAAGAAGTGCTGTGGATAACCCTCTGAGCACTCCGATTACTTTCGTTGAATAGATACCGCCAATAAGCTTGTCCTGCGAATGATACACAACTGACAAGCTTACTATATCAACGTTATTTAGAGCGTGTTTATCGCTGATACGCTTTAAATTGATTGGTCAACGGATCGTACTTATAGCCTAGCATATCAAGCTTACCGACAACCCCTTCAATATCTAACTCATACGCGCATACCAATTCTTCAAAGGATTCACACTCTAAACGCAGCTTTTCGTTCACGATTCCCAGCAAAATGATGCTATCAAAACCACTGACATTACTTAAATCCATCGTCACTCTCCCCAAAAAAAAGCCAGTCTTTTAAAGACTAGCTTGGTTTAAAGAAATAGAAAGCGACACGCTGCTCATATTCAAGATGTCAGACTGTGTTCACATGAAACTTCCGCATCCGCCCTACATCACCGCGTAAAGCTGGAACAAGCCGACATTAGCAGAAAGTAAGCAAAAAAAGGCAACACTGAGCTGACGTTTTTCAGGGGCATGATGGCGAACAAGATGCCAGACCCAGCAAGTAACCCCCACTAGCAACATCACAAAAGACATCACAAGCTCAACCACATACTGCTGTGCGACACTTTCTTGCCAGTGATACGCGTTCCCTAAAAAGCTAACGGCGAATACGATCGCAAGTATCACTCCAGAAACAGGGAGAACGCTGTGGAAAGCTTGCAGACGGGTACGAGCAATCGTCAACAAAAGGTGAGCAAAGGCCGTACCAAGCAAAAGACCGGAACTTAACAGCGCTACCCCATGACCAAATGTTGCCTGCGAAGAAATAAGAATAGCGGAAAAGGCAATGCCAAACCCATTGGCTAGATGGATAACCCAAAACGGACCTCGCTCTCGCGTTTTGCCCGTTTTTACTTTTGAATAAAAATAGAAAATAGCAAAAACGACAAGAAAGGCCTCTACTTTAAGCGAGGCAATGGCCAACCACAGCAAACCAATAGCTGGCAACAATTTATGAATTCGGCCGCGCTGACCTGGACAGATATCACCTTTAGCCAATATGAGCGTAAGAATGAGCAATGTCACCGTAATAGATGGCGCTAGTAGCGTTAGAATTGAAGAAACCATAATTCCATTATTCACAGACATAAAAGTGCGCTGATGATATATCAGCTTGAGTCACTTTACTATTGTTGCTCTCAATGCCCATTCCATATAACCCTACGCTCTTTATTGACAAAGCTTTAATTTTGAAGTCTCTCGATTAGAAGTATATAATGCGCGCCTCCAAAGTTAGAGGTCAAAACATGTACAACGACATAACCCCAATCCATGAAACCAAAAAATACTGGGCTGAGTGCTACGGTGTTGCTCCATTTCTACCCACCAGTAGGAAAGAGATGGATGCTCTTGGTTGGGATAGCTGTGACATTATTATTGTAACGGGCGACGCGTATGTGGACCACCCTAGCTTTGGTATGGCAATCATTGGTCGACTATTAGAAGCTCAAGGTTTTCGAGTCGGTATCATCGCTCAACCGGAGTGGAACAACAAAGACGCCTTCATGGCGCTCGGCCAGCCGAACCTATTTTTTGGTATTACGGCTGGTAATATGGACTCAATGATCAACCGTTATACGGCTGACAAAAAACTGCGTCATGATGATGCTTATACGCCTAATAATGAAGGCGGCAAACGCCCAGACCGAGCCACATTGGTTTATTCTCAGCGCTGTCGTGAAGCGTTCAAAGAGACACCTATTGTGCTAGGTGGCATTGAAGCAAGCCTACGTCGAATTGCCCATTATGATTATTGGTCAGATAAAGTACGCCGCTCCGTGCTATTTGACGCAAAGGCCGACATTTTATTGTTTGGTAACGCAGAGCGAGCCCTAGTTGAAGTGGCCCATCGGTTGGCTGATGGCGAGCCGATAACAACGCTGACTAACATCCGCGGTACTGCCATTAACCTTCCTGCAGAGCCAGAAGGCTACAAAATCATTGATTCATCGCGAATAGAAAAACCGGGCAAAGCGTTTGTCCCACAGAATCCTTATGAAGTCGAAACAAATTGCGACACAAACAAAAAAGAAACCGATGTCACGGTAGAAGCTCAACCAATTGCGATTCGACCTTCCCGCCACGACTCAAAAACAACGGCCGTTAGGCTTCCGCCGTTTGAAAAGCTCAATAACGACCGTATTTTGTATGCGCACGCTAGCCGAATCATGCATTTGGAAACCAATCCTTATTCAGGTAGAGCGCTCATTCAACGTCACGGAAACCGTGAACTTTGGGTTAACCAAGCACCAATCCCACTGTCTACGAATGAAATGGATTACGTCTTTGGGCTTCCTTATGCTCGTGTACCTCATCCTGCCTACGGCAAAGCCAAGATTCCAGCTTACGAGATGATCAAAACCTCGGTCAATATCATGCGTGGCTGTTTTGGTGGCTGTTCATTCTGCTCTATTACCGAGCACGAAGGACGCATCATTCAGAACCGTTCTAAAGATTCCATCATCAATGAACTGGAAGAAATTCGTGACAAAGTGCCAGGATTTACCGGCACCATCTCTGACCTTGGCGGACCAACGGCTAACATGTACCGCTTAGGGTGTTCCGACCCTAAAGCAGAAGCAAACTGTCGTCGACCATCGTGCGTGTTCCCGGGCATCTGTAACAAGCTTAATACCGACCACAAACACACCATCGACCTCTATCGCTCAGCGAGAAAAGTCGATGGCATTAAGAAGGTCCTGATCGCTTCTGGTGTTCGATACGATTTGGCAATTGAATCACCAGAGTATGTCCGTGAACTGGTTACACATCACGTCGGTGGGTATCTAAAAATTGCCCCTGAACACACAGAGAAAGCCCCGCTGGATCTGATGATGAAACCCGGTATGGGCACGTACGATCGTTTCAAAGAAATGTTTGAAAAATACAGCAAGGAAGCAGGTAAGAAACAATATCTTATCCCTTACTTTATCTCAGCGCACCCAGGCGCCGAAGACGAAGACATGCTGAACTTGGCGCTTTGGCTGAAGAAAAACAACTTTGAGTGCGATCAGGTCCAAAACTTCTACCCATCTCCAATGTGTAATGCCACGTCCATGTATTACTCGGAGACCAACCCGCTCAAGCGAGTGAAGTACAAAAAACGAATCGATATACCCGTTGCAAAAGGTGAACGTCAGCGTCGACTCCACAAGGCGCTACTTCGCTACCACGATCCATCTAACTGGCCAATGATACGTGAGGCCCTCATTAGCATGGGTAAGGCGTACTTGATTGGCGAAAAAGACAGTTGCTTGGTTCCGGCCGAAGATCTGGATTCAAAAACCCCAGCTCAACGCAGAAAATCAGGCCGTCACGGTGCACATCGCTTCGCAACTAAGCACACCAAAGGTCAACCAGACATTCGTACCGATGGACAAAACCAACGAAATGGCAAAAAAAAGCCGGGTAGCCGAAACAATAGCGCAACGCCACCCACTAAAAAGCCAAACAAGAATAGACGACCTAACGCCAGATAAATCGACAGCGATGCAGGTTAAGACCCAGTATTGAACCGATTAGAAAACGCTTCTCAATTTGAGAAGCGTTTTTTTATTTTGGGAATCCCATTCCTTAATAATTTTAACCCATTGATTAAAAACAAATAAATTTCTGGCACGTAAGCTGCAATTCCTAATTTGTCTAACCTATCACTGAGGCAACAATCATGGAATTACTCAAAGCAGAAGCCAACAATAACCAAACACTTCATGTACAACTATTTGGTGACTTTGATGCTAAAGGAAGCCGAGAAGCTCAGACAGAAATAGATCATATTATTCATAATGATGGACATCATGAAGTAGAAGTTGATCTCAAGCAGGTTCACTTTATGGACTCTTCGGGCATCGGTGCTATTGTTTATCTATATAAGCGTCTTGTTGAACGTGAACGCGTGATGCGAATCGAGAATGCAACAGGACAACCGCTACAAATCATGAAGTTATTACGGATTGGGCAAGCCATTCCGATCAACACACACATCAGCAACGAATACTTATAATAACAGCGTGAAACGTCATCACGTTGAGCTAGGGATGGTTATATGGATGTAATTTCTCGCCTAAAAGTGATCAGTGTCGTCATGCTTCTATCGGCATGTACCAGTTATCCTGATGAAGGAACCGGAGGCATCGCTGAACAATATGCAGGATCCGACTTTTCACCGGTCATGCCTGATGAACCACTAGGGCCAGAGCATGGACTCAGGTTCGACTGGAAGCTCAGTAAGCTGCATTTAGACACGCTCATTCGAGAAGGCGCCAATTGGTGTTTCCCTGCTGCGGTACTGCAGGCTCAAGAAAAGCAAAATAGAATCGCGAGAGAATTAGAGGGCGGACTGTGGATTGACGCCGCCAACGATATCGTCATTCAACGCCAGAAACTGAATGACCTTGAACTTCGCCTTGATTACGTTCGCACACAATCCTCTTGCACGCCTCCCATGCAAGGGCAAGATTTCGATAACCTAATGGCTGTGGTTGAGGAAGTTTATGGGCTGCTCAATGTTGATAATCAATTTGCCTACGATTCAATTGAAGTCAACCCAAAGTACATGGGCCATTTAGCTGAAGCAACCAACATCCTAAAACAACACCCTACCATACGTTTGTCCGTCACCGGCCACGCTGACGCCACGGGTGGTGAAGAGTATAACGAACGCCTAGCATTAGGTCGGGCCAAGCAAGTGAAACGTTATTTGTCTATTTTTGGCCTTAACCCCAATCGTGTTGACACTAAATCATTAGGTGACGAACTCCCGCTTTATGAAGGCGATTCAGAAGGGGTGAAGCTGACCAATCGTCGCGTGAGTATTGAAGTCCTCGCCGATGATGATAGCTCGTATAGTTCGGGAGGTTCTCAATGATGTTTAAATCAATACTGGCTCACATCTTGACCTTCTTGTGCCTAATTGGGCTGGTTGTTACCCCTAATGCACTTGCCGATGACAAGCAGGTTCAGGTGGGCGACCTCATACAAGTTGATCTGCCGGGGGAACCGACACTCAATCGCGGTTTTCAAGTCGATAAACGAGGTCGTATTACCCTACCCGAAGTCGGTGCTATCTTTGTGGCAGGTTATGATGAAACCCAGCTCGCCACTACTGTGAGCACGGCTCTTTCGCAAGCTTTTCGTGACACCAGCAATGCGCAGGTCTACATCGCTGAAAGACAGATTCTTGTTTCAGTACAAGGGTACGTGACCTCTCCTGGTGAATATACGTTGCCGTTTAATTCTAATGTTCAAATGGCACTTCACGCGGCAGGCGGGCTACGCTCTGGCGCCCAACTTAACAAGATGATATTGAAGCGTGGCGCAGAGCGACAAAATTTTGATTACAAACGTTTCTTGGATACGGGCGACAATGACAACTTACCGCAACTACAGTCTTTAGACACATTGTTTGTCCCAGCGTCCCCTCTTGTTGGTAATATCGAACAAGAATTTGATCCCGCTAAACTGGCTGATGCAGGCGACAGCGCTGACGCAAGACGGGCTGTCAAAGTATTTGGCGAAGTCAACGCGCCCGGTTCGTTTTCATACAAGCCCAACACAGACCTTGTTGATGTGTTGATGCGAGCGGGAGGAGTGACACGATACGCTGGCGTAGAGCAGATCAGAATTATCAGTAACAACACGCCGACATTGTTTAATTTAAAACGTTATTTGGATTCAGGGGACGTCTCCATGCTCCCTCCCCTTGAAGCCGGTGCGACTATTTTTGTTCCTCGCCAAGAGGAAGAAATAAAATCAGGCGCCAACACCGTCTATGTCATGGGCGAAGTGGCAAGCCCTGGGGCTTATGAAGGCAAGCGCGGCGCTACCTTTATGGATATTCTCGCCAACGCTGGCGGCCCCACTCGTTTTGCAGAATCACGACAAATTCGCGTTATCAAATCAACGGGAAAAGTAGTTAGATTTGATATGACCGCATTCACCGAGGGATTAAAGGGTGGCCAAGCACCGGATATCGGGCCTGGTGATGCTATTTTTGTTCCTGAAAAAACAGACATGAATGAAAAATCATGGCTGAAGATCGCGCCGGACCGCGCGGTGAACGTTATTGGCGAGGTGGTGAGACCGGGCCGTATCGAGTGGTCAGATGAAATGGACCTAATGGATTTGCTTGCCCATGTGGGTGGTCCAACGCTTCGTGCTGATACGACAAAAATTGAAATTGCAAACGGACGCAAGACGACAGTTTTCAATCTAGACACCTTTATAAAAAAAGGCGCACCACAATCAGAGCTCCCGTACATCACAGCGGGTACCCTTATACGTATCCATGACCTGCCACAAGACCCATCCGACAACAAATCTCAATGGGTTCGTCAAAGCTCAGACGCCTCGATTTATGTTTTCGGACAAGTGAACGCACCCGGACGTTATCGATTCACCAATGAGATGCATTTTCTTGACATTTTATCGGCAGCCGATGGGCCTACCAAGGATGCTGACATTCATAATATCCGCGTCACTCACCGCGATAAAACGTACGCTAAAGTGAGTAAACTTAATTTATCTCTTTATTTTGAAACCGGTGATGAGACTATCCTACCGAGCGTGAGACCAGGCGATACCATTTACTTGCCAGAAAAAGACAAAAACTGGCTAGATACGCCTAAGGAAGAAACCATTCGTGTACTAGGCGCAGTCAACAACCCAGGTCGATATGCCTTTAATGACAACATGACCATTCTGGACATTTTAGCCGAAGCAGGTGGACCAAGCGACAAAGCCTACATGGAAAAAATCAGTGTCGTCAATATGTCTTGCTGCCAAGGCCAAGCTCGCACCTTTGACTTAGTCTCTTTCAGTAAAACAGCCGACATTCGAAAACTGCCAGTCCTACGTGCAGGCGATACCATTTACATCCCAGATCGACGTGACAGCTTCGCCGAAAAAGCGCGAATCGGGCTTACTGATATCCTAAGACTAACAACCACTATCGTATTAATAGGAGCACTATGATGACGATTCCGTCTACGCATTCAGAAATTGAAGACATTTATCTTAGTGCTGAGCTGCATCAATGCCGCTCATTATGTATCTCTGCGTGTAACGAGGCCGAGGGGACAACATCCATCGCTCAAGCCTTAACTGAACGATACCTCCTTGCGGGACACAAGACCTTGCTGGTCGATCTAAACCTCAATCATCCGACACTTTCTCCGCTGTCAATTGGGTCACAACAGGATGACCCTCTCAACGAGCAAGCTCATGGCTCTAGCACTTGGGTGCAACACAATGATTCACCAAAGGTTTTTCTTGGCGTCTCTGCCCCTAGTGACCCAGGAACGCGTTTAGCCTACAAAGATCCAAACTTTTTAAGGCAAGAAGTGGCGAATTGGCTTACCGAATTTGATCGAGTAATCATCGACACTTCTCCCATTCTTAACGTTAACAAAAATAATATCCCTGCATCTTGCGTTGCTAATGCTTGCGATGGCACATTCCTTGTTGTTTTAGGTGGTGTTACGCTCGTTAATCAGGTCTCAGATGCGGTGCGACGCCTTTCCCAAGGAGAGCACACCCAAATATTAGGGACCATTCTTAATTACCAACATCAACCTACGTTATCTGCAGAGATTTGTCGGGAATTAAACCGATTACCTTGGCTACCTCAAAGCTTAATGACTCGTTTGAAGAACAAAGTTAACAACAGTTCGTTTTTGTCGCTGTCAATTTAGGTGTCGTTGAGATGAGTTTTTGTGTTATCGCTATTAGTTTCAGGTTGTTACCGATACTTTTCAATAACACCACCTTACTTTTCGTCTATGATTAATGCATAGGGATATACCAAGAAAAGCAAAGGATCTCGATATGACACCGAAAGTACTTCTGATTGAGGACTCATCGTCTTTGGCAGTACTCTACACACAGTTCTTAAAAGATGAGCCTTACGACGTCATACACGTTGCAACGGGCGGTGAAGCCAAAAGAGTCTTAGAGCGGACGTTACCTTCATTAGTGATTCTTGACCTGCAATTACCTGATATGCAAGGCGAAGTCATATTGGAATGGATTGCAGAACAGAATCTGCAAGTGCCCGTCATCATCGCGACAGCACATGGTAGTGTCGACATTGCCGTCAACCTTATCCAAAAGGGTGCCAAAGACTTTTTAGAAAAGCCGATTCGTGCTGACCGATTAAAAACCTCAATTCGCATCCACTTAAAGCAAGCAAAACTCGAAACGATGCTTGATGATATTCAACAACGAATGGATCGACAGCATTTTCATGGTTTTATTGGTGCTAGCCTTCCCATGCAAGGGGTATACAAAATTATCGATGCTGTTGCGAACACCAACGCCAGTGTGTTTGTCATCGGTGAAAGTGGCACCGGTAAAGAAGTGTGTGCGAATGCTATCCACAATGAAAGCGACAGAAGAGACAAGCCTTTTATCGCCATCAACTGTGGTGCCATACCCAAAGATCTTATGGAAAGTGAAGTATTTGGTCATATGAAAGGAGCATTCACAGGGGCAACCACCGATCGGAAAGGCGCAGCTTCTCTCGCTCATGGCGGGACCCTATTTCTCGATGAACTTTGCGAGATGGATTTAGAGATGCAGAAGAAACTACTTCGTTTTCTGCAAACTGGAACCTTTACTCCACTTGGTGGGACAAAGGAGCACCAGGTCGATACTCGAATTATTTGTGCCACCAACCGTGACCCATTACTCGAAGTCCAAGAGGGCCGCTTTCGAGAAGACCTTTACTACCGAGTGCATGTGGTACCGGTTCATATGCCGCCTTTGCGTGAACGTGGTGACGATATCGTGACCCTTGCCGAGCACTTTCTGTTGCAATACGCGAAACAAGATAAGAGAAGTTTCCAATCCATCACTCAAGATGCAAAGAGGTATTTCAAGAAGTATCAGTGGCCTGGCAACGTTAGACAGCTGCAAAATATCATTAGAAATATAGTGGTACTTAACGATGATAAATCACTTGGCATTGAGCATTTACCAAAAGAAATCAAAGGAGCGTCAATCACTAAGCCACACCTCGTTCCCCAGCCTTCGACTTTCGTGGAGCCAACGACCCAGCCTCCTGTTAGCCAAAACGAAGCAACGCAAAGTGATGCCCCAGCGATGATTGATGTTTCCACAGACGTGTCAACCAACTCCGCGACTCAAAGCGATAACATACGGCCAATGTGGCAAATTGAACGAGAAACCATCCAACAAGCCATTGATTTTTGTGATGGCAATGTCCTAACTGCAGCAGTATTACTAGAACTAAGCCCATCCACCGTCTATCGAAAGAAACAAGCTTGGGAAGCGGAAGATCGTGCTTACTAATACTAAGTCCAACGCATCATGATTTGGCTAGTACTTGATAGTAGCGGGTTTGGTGGGATCGAAACCCATGTGGTTGAACTTGCCAAAGGGTTAATAAGCCACGGACAACAAGTGAACGTCGTGCTGCTCAGCGACTACGGGGAACGCTCCGCGGTCGTTGACAAGCTCGACCAAAATGATGTGCCCCACATGGTATTGAGTACCCATTACCCAGACCAACCTCAATGGTCGCACATTGGTTTGGCCATCAAGGCCGCGCAACTCGATGGCAATGGACCGGCAACCATTCACTCTCACGGCTATAAAGCCAATATTCTCTGTCGACTCACGAAATTACGCCACCGCTCCTTCAAGATTACCTACGTCGCGTCTTTTCACGCAGGTGAAACACCAACTGGGCGTGTGAAAATATATGATTGGATTGATCGCTATACCTCCCTAATGAATCATGAGCGAATTGCCATCAGTCAGCTCATTCTTAGCAAACTGCCTTTATCGTCGCGTGCACGGTTCATTAATAATTTCGTCCCTATCCCTGACGAAGATAACAGCAAAAAAGACAGTAATAAGACCAAAAACGTGTCCATAGGGTTTGTAGGGCGCTTGAGTGAAGAAAAAGACCCCCAACGTTTCTTATCTATCGCCAAGCACTGCCACTTCGCTCAATTTAATATCTATGGTGATGGGCCAATGCGAGAAGCCCTCATCAACCATGCCTCTAATAACGTCGTTTTTCATGGTCAGCAGAGCCAAATGAATACCGTCTGGCCAACCATTGATTTACTCCTGATAACCTCTCAATTCGAGGGGTTACCGATGGCTGCACTCGAAGCCATGTCGCGAGGCATTCCCGTCATCAGTTTTCCTCTTGGTCAGCTGCCCGAGTTGATTACGACGGGTTCGAGTGGTTGGATTGTCGACACCTCTGAAGAGATGATACTTCAAGTAAATCATTGGATGACCTTATCTCAGCAGCAACGTCGTAGTATTTGCCAAGCCGCAAGAGAACGCATTAAACACGCCTATTCAACCGATGTTGTCGTACCGCAGTTTATCAACTTGTATCAACGGCTAATCAAGTAAGCCCCTTCTTGATCGTTAGCCATCGTCCTTGCTCCCTTACTCAATGGTCGTCTCAATCTGATTCCTATATTGAGAACATTCTATCCATTGAACTTACCTATGTTATAAAAAACCACTAACCCACTGTTATTATGGTGAAAATTTAATTGGCATTGTCTTTGCTCTCTTCCTTTATCAAATAAGCGAAGAATCAGAGGCAAGTATGAAAAATATTTTATACGTTCATTTTGGTGATAACTGGATTAGAGGAAGTGAGCAATGCTTACTTCAATTAATTGGCAGCTTAGACACCCAGCGCTTCTGCCCCATCGTTTGGACCAATAACCCAGCACTCCACGATAAACTTATCTCCAACGGCGTGTCCTCGTATCTTGATTCGTTCACTTTGATGATGGGCGGATACCAGCCTAACTTTGATGTAAAAAATTGGTTGTCGCTCGTATTGAAAGGAAGAACACTAATTCGTAACAACACTATCGATGCGATACACGTCAACAGCGGCGCACCATGCCAGTGGATGAATCTCGTTGCTAAGTTCACCAAAACACCGCTGGTCACACAGCTGCATTCCGATTACTTACTTAGTGATCGTTTCTGGTTAGCGATACACCTGTCACCAACGGTCGTCACCGTGAGTCATGCCATTTCAGAGAACCTACTATCAGATGGATTCCCAAAAAAAAGATTAGAGGTCATCCACAACGGCATCGCAAACCCCTCAGTCATAACCCATCAACCAAATTGGGTTAAAGATAGGCTCGGCATCAAACACTCAACCTTGTTGTTTGCTACGGTCGGTTCCCTGATACATCGTAAGGGCATCGACAGGCTACTCAATGCACTGGTCACGCTGAAGACAACACTTAACCCTCCGCACCTGCTCATTATTGGTGACGGTGAGCTTAATCAGGCGTTGCGATCTCTGGCTACGCACCTAAAGGTAGATAAGCAGGTCACGTTTGTTGGCGAGCAAGATAACGTGGCGGCTTGGTTACACGGTGGGGTAGACGCGTTCATTAGCGGGGCGAGAGAAGAGGCTTTCGGGTTAGTAGTGGCAGAAGCGGGGCTCGCGCAATTGCCAATTATTGCACCAAACATTGGTGGTATCCCTGAATTTGTCACACACCATGTCAGTGCCTTGTTGTATGACAACGACCGTGAATTACTGGACTGTTGGCAGACTCTTATCGAGCAATATGACACATTAGCACCAAAGATTAGCCAACAAGCTCACAACTATATCTCCAATAATCTGAGCATTGAAGCGAATACGCATGCACTACAACGTGTATATGACGTCATAATTTCCAATCAAAACAATCGCCAAACCTCTCTTTTCGCAGCGTTCAGACCATTAAAAACCTTAGCGCAACGTTATTGGACAGGAGTCATGCACAATGCTTAATCAAAACACATTATCACGTCACATCGTTGTTTTTGACCCTATGCCATTTCATGGCGGCTCTAAAGTAGCAACTCAAAGTATTTTATCGCTTTGTGACGAACCGAATATGACCGTCAGCGTTATCACGGCTCATCCAAAAGGGTGGGAAAACACGGGTCTGCAGGGCCACATTTCCGTCAATATTCTCTCTATTCCGTTCGCTTCAGTGGTCTCTAAATTAAAAGGTCGCGCGTTCTATCTGTTGTTAGTCTACCGACTGTTCTGGTGCCTGATTTATCTCGCTTGGTTACCAAAAGTATCGCTTCTTGTTGGCTCGACACAGCCTGGTTCTGATATGCCTTTGTACTTTCTTAAACGCTGGTTTGGCTATCCCGTTTTACAATTTATTCACGGCCCCGTTGGAAACTCACGCTCTGTCGCTTGGTGTTTAAAGAACGCTGATAAAATCTATTATCTCGATAGTGCAGTAGAGTCGATTTTGATTGCGTTAAACTTGAGTCCCCAACCGAGTCAGCACAGCGACTTCGCCGTGACTGGCGCTACAAAACCTCTCACATTAGAGGATATTAATGCGTCACGCTTTATTAATGGGTTGAGCGTGGCGCAATGGCCAAGGTTACGCAATCAAAGCCGTGCACGTGTATTTTGGGCAGCATCATTACTTAAATGGAAAAACTTAGATTTATTGACCGAAGCGCTTTCGATGCAAACACAACCAATAAGCGGTGATGTTTGCTACATAAGACCCAGTAAGATGGTTGCACTTCAAGATCAATGTGTCGCGCCACAAAATACACCTAGAATCACCTGGCACCAACAGCCCAATAATCTTGATGAAATTCGTATGAACTCGAGTATCTTCGTCTCAACAAGTGTTAACGAACCATTTGGCTTATCGATATTAGAAGCAATGGCGGCAGGGTTGTGTCCAGTTATACCGCACGACGGGGCTTATTGGGACAACCAACTCACCGACGGGGTAAACTGCATCAAATACACCGCCAATGACGCATCATCTCTGGCGAGCAAGCTCCAGTTTATCACTCAACACCACTTAGCAAGAGAAAACATCAGTATTGCCGCTCTCGAGTACGCACAGCACTACCAAGCCGATAATGTTTATCGTGATATCCTAACGTCGATCATGTCCTTGTCGAAGCCAGCCATGCTGCATGAGGCTTCCAATGAATAAATCATGGCATCAGTTTCTCACCTATGCGCTAAGCATTGTTATCACTCGAGGTCTTTCTTTGATCATGCTGCCTTTTATCACGCGTTATCTAGCGCCTGAACAAATAGGTAGATTAGAATTACTTGCCACCATCGGCGTGTTTATTGGTTTGTTCATCACCGTCTGCCTTCACGAGGCCCTGTATCGCTTTGCAGGACATTACCGTTCATTAATAAAACAATATGTCATCGCCAGTAAGCTGTTTACGTTGTCTTGTTTCGTCGCCATCATTATCACTATGATCGTCTTAGTGGCGTCGCTATTCATCCCTAATGAGTCGCTACTGCCCATCACTCGCCAAGAACTTGTCCTTACCCTCATCACTGTGATGTTTACCGGGCCGTTGTCTATTGCCACCGCTTGGTTGCGAATGCAAGACAAAGCTCGCTTATTCTTAGCCATCAGTTCAGCCGCGAGCCTTATCCAAGTGCTATGGATTGTTGTTGCGCTTACCACACAAGCATCCGTTGCCAGTATCTTGTGGGCGGCTCTCATTTCAACATTGATTCAAATCGTCGCACTGCAGTGGGTCAATCGACTCTCGCTTAGAACATCAAGTTTGAAATCGATACAGACCTACACATGGTACACCTTCCCTATCGTTGGTTCGGGTGTGGTTGCCTTTGGGTTAAGTGGGGCAGAAAAATGGATACTTGCTGCAAGTACGTCATTACTTGAGTTAGGCTGGTATGCCATCGCGGCAAAGTTTGCGCTTGCCGCTTGCTTGTTAGTGCAACCATTTGGGATGTGGTGGATGCCAAAACGATTCAATGTCCTTAGAACAGCCGGAAATAATCAAACGGTTAAAATCACCCAAGCCGGCCTTATTTATGTCTGTATCGTCACCACCTGCATGAGCTTCATCGCCCCTTTATTTATTACCGCCGCGTTGCCAGACACCTACCACTCAGCAATTAACTATATTGTTCCAGTCCTCATTATTGCCTTGTTCAAAGAGCTGTCTGAAATCACCAATATTGGTATTCTTTATCGCAAGCAAACCAAACAATTGCTGGTGATTAATTCCGCATGCGCAGCCGCAGGTATCCTATTAGCAACCATTGCTAGTCAGTGGGGCATCATGGGTATTTTGACCACGTTATGTACTGTCGGGTTTGTTCGCTTTATTGCCGTTTATATCGTCAGCCAACGGCTATTGCGACTAGAATACAATGTATTACCTGTCGCGTTTATCATACTTTTAACCGTTGTCTTAATCTCATTTTCAAGCCAAGTTACGCAAGTTGAATCACGCCTTGTGCTATCGTTGCTCGCCCCTATTTGTGTGCTATTGGTCACGCTCATATTGCAACGTCTCTCTCATATCAATTTCCCTTCCCTATACCTGAGGGAGCGCTAGATGTCAGTCACTCACCAAAGCACTACAGAGCATCATTGCACGCTGAGTATCGTGTTGACGCTGACCGTTGGTCTTATTTGGTATTTGGTCCCACACCCTATTCTCGCAGTGGTGATTAGCTTATTACCTATTGCTATTTTAGTGGTGTTGAGCCAAACATTTTGGCTTGTATTACTGTTTGTTGTGTTTTCTTTTTTTCGAATCCATGAAGTATTTCCAGCGCTCTACCCCCTTAGAATTCCGTTAATGCTCTCTGCTGGTGCACTTGCCGCGCTGCTCTGGCATACACTCATCAGTCGTCAGGTAACGCTATTTTGGCATCGCTGCTTTATATGGCTGTTCGCCTTCTGGGGTATCGTCCTGATTGGAGTGCTCCTAGCAGCCAACCGTGACGTCGCGATGACCATGTTTAAAGGCACCTATTGGAAAATCATGATAATGACTTTGGCAATTGCATGGCTCATTACCTCACCCAAAGAACTGTCTAGGTTTTCTGTTCTCATGATTATTTCAGGTTTTTTAGTTAGCTGTGTGGCATTGTTCAATTCGGTGAATGGGATTGGATTGGTGGAAGGTTCACGAGTCACAATTGGACGGGACTTCGGGTCAATGTTAGGTGACCCCAACGATTTAGCCTTGGTATTGATGTTTCCATTAGCATTTTCAGTGGCGATCGCTACAACCAACGGTATCAACAAAGGCTTTAGAACCTTATCTTTCATTACCTCGCTCTTATTAATGATGGCCGTCATTGCGACGCAAAGCCGTGGCGGTTTACTAGGCTCTCTGGCAGTATTGGGCGTTTATGCTTGGCGATTAATCCCGTCTAAAACTTTGCTTGTTTTTGTGGCTTCCACAGCCATGGTTGTACTCTATGCAGTAGCGGGTATTTCTAGTCGAGCATCCGGAGGAGCAGCAGAAGCTGGCATTGATGCATCAGCAATGGGGCGTCTATACGCCTGGGAAGCTGCGTTTAAAATGGCACTCGACAACCCCATTTTCGGCGTCGGTTTGAACAACTTCTATTACAACTACTACTTCTACAGCCCGCATTGGGATGGCCTCAATCACGCGGTTCACAGTACATGGTTCGGTGTGTTAGCAGAGACCGGTTTTTTGGGGCTAGGACTGTTTATTATCTTTATCGTTTCTCTTGTTCGCTGTGCGACAAGTACACTTCGCAAACTCGACAGCACAACCTCAGCACCACCTTATTTAAAAGCCATGGCTATCGCGGTCTACAGCGGCTTAATCGGCACGATAATATCTGGTACCTTTTTGACACAAGGATTCAACTGGCCCATTTACATTCTGGCCGCTCTCACTATTGCGGTATCACAAATTGCTTCTCAATTTGAGAATCGCCCTCAGCAATAATAGAATCCAAACCCAAACCATTGATAATTAGCCAATTATTTTATGGCTCAATTCTTGTAACCCTCTTAGTTAACTCAAACGCTTGATACTAAAAGGACGATCAGAATGAGTTTTGTCACAGCGCACAATTTAAAGTATTGGTTGAAGAATCATCCTAGTCCCTGGGGACCGCGTCTTTTTGTCTTCTTAAAACAGTGTCGCAACGCAAGCTTACCTGCGCCACGCTGGTTCAACAAAAGTCTCTACATTGTTTGTACATCTGCTCGAGATGCGTTTGCAACGCTCACCCGAGTGTTTGTCTATACCCCTGCGTTTAAGGGGCGTCTGCAACAGTGTGGGCAGGCGCTCTATCTTTACGGTGGATTGCCATTCATCTCAGGACCGGTGAGCATCAGTGTGGGCAATCAATGTAGAATTTCTGGCCAGACAACATTCAGCGGGCGTTCGACTACCACACCCAGCGCTAGTGGCCCTCAACTGATCATTGGTAACAATGTCGGCATCGGCTGGCAAGTGACGATGGCAATAGGGCAAACTATTGAGCTACAAGACAATGTACGTATCGCGGGTCGCTGCCAACTTTTCGGCTACTCTGGCCACCCACTGGACGCAGTCAAGCGAGCAAAAGGTGAACCCGATGAAGATCATCGTGTTGGCAGCATAGTTTTGGAGCAAGATGTTTGGTTAGGATCAGATGTCACGGTACAAACTGGAGTGCGCATTGGACAAGGTACCATTGTCGCCGCCGGCAGCGTTGTTACCCACGATTTACCGCCCTTTGTCATCGCCGCAGGCTCTCCGGCGAAAGTCATTAAATCTATCACTGCTGACACTGCGTCATCAGACACAGACGTCCTCTCTGTTATCCGTGAACAAAAGATTCACCAAGACCACGATGTTGAGAATAACGAGCAGGAGAATACCCATGAATGATCTCATCGTTTTTGGCGAAGACTACGGGGCTCTGCCTTCTAGCACGCAACATCTCATCAGCCGCATCGCGAATACAAGACAAGTGCTTTGGGTCAATTCCATAGGCTTACGCCAGCCTCGCTTCAACAAAGCAGACTTAACACGAGTGGGCCAAAAATTACTTGGTCGGGGAAAGTCTGCACAGGTTGGCATGCAATCTTCGGACATCCCATCTTCGATTCAAGTGATCAACGTGCGAACTATTCCGGCTCCTAGTTCGAAGTTTGGGCGCATAGTAGCAGCGGTACTCACTCGTGCTCAAATAAAGCCATGGATACGAAAACTCAACCTTAATGCCCCCATTTTATGGACATCCCTTCCAACAGTCGCGGATCTTTGCGGCACCCTTGGAGAGTCAAGTGTGGTGTATTATTGTGGCGATGACTTTTCGGCACTCGCCGGCGTAGACCACCACACGGTTCGCGAGCATGAAAGACGCCTTGTTGAACAAGCTGATATGATTCTCACGGCCAGTGAGAAGCTACAACACAAATTTCCCGCAGATAAACAGCGCCTATTAACACATGGGGTTGACTGCCAATTATTTTCTTCCCCAAGCATACGAGCGAACGATCTTCCTGATGGCGACCGACCTATCGCTGGTTTTTATGGCAGCCTTTCTAGTTGGCTCGATTATGAGCTTCTTAACCAAGTTATCGTCGAAATGCCTGATTGGGATTTCGTCTTCATCGGGCCAAATGAAATGAAGTCGAACCCTCTCATAAAGGCAGATAACGTCTTTGTCCTTGGAGCTAGACCTCACTCTGAATTGCCTAGTTATAGTCAACACTGGACGGTTAGCTTGTTACCGTTTTTAAATAATTCCCAGATAGAAGCCTGCAATCCTTTAAAACTAAAAGAATACCTAGCCGCACGACGCCCCATTGTCACTACAGAGTTTCCAGCGCTCGACCCTTATCGTACTCACATCAATATTGTAGAAGACAAAACATCGTTGATTTCGACACTCAGACAACTTGAGGCACACCCTGACCTGTTGCCAGAAGGGATTGTTGATAACGAAAGTTGGGACAACCGAGTCGTAACATTAGAACGTTACTTGGAGTCACTATGAATGAACTAAAATTTCGCCTTTTAATTATTTTCAGTGCAGCTTGGCGACGCCGATACGCCATCGTGATTCCTATCTTACTAATGCCAATTATTGCGTTTGCCATCAGCGGTGTTACTCCACTTAAATATAAAGCGCATACCAGTATGTTGATTCAAGAAACGGCAAAAATGAACCCTTTCCTTGAAGATTTGGCCGTCTCAACCATGCTAAAAGACCGAATCACGGCTCTGAAAACATTGCTAAATAGTCGTCATGTATTGAGATCCGTGGCATTTGACCTTGGACTAATCAATGACAATATGCGTCCCGACGATATCGAACGTATCATCAGCAAGATCGCCGTTAGCTTGAAGGTGACGCAGTTAAGCAAAGACTTTATCAAAATTGAGCACACCGCTGACCGCCCTGACGGCATGGAAGCGTTACTCGAATCGGTCAGTATCCACTTCATTGAAGAGCTTCTCGCTCCGGAACGATCATCCATCCGTGATTCCAGTGAGTTCCTTGCTATTCACATCGACAAAAGGAAAAAGGAGCTCAACGAAGCCGAGCTCGCGTTAGCGGACTATTATAATCGTTTCTCATCATCAACACCTGAAATGCAAAACGAAAACCTTAGTCGCCTTGCTTCCCTAAGGCAGACTCTGGCTGAAAAGGAAGCGGAACTTTCAGGGGTCGAGAAAAGCCTGGGTACACTCGATCAACAGCTCTCTAAAACCAACCCGATAGTCGGGCGAATCGAAGAACAAATCATTGAAACACGCAGTGCACTTACCTTACTTAAAGCCAAATACACCAGCAATCATAGTGCCGTTCAGGCTAAAAATCGCGAACTGCAACGTTTAGAACAAGAAAGAACGTTACTTCTCAATTCCGAACAGTCTTCTTTGGACAGCGAACAACTATGGGGAATTGCTAGTGCGTCATCAGGTAACGACAGGACTAACTTGCAACCTCTATTAATTACGCAGTTACACAGCTTGCAGCTCGTTCGGGGAAAATACGAATCGCTCAAACAGGAAACGGCGAGCCTAACAACGATGATTGACGATCTCACGTCAACCTCACAAACCTACGGGAGCAATGCGAAGCAACTACTAGAGCTCACCCGAGACGTAGGATTGAAACGCCAGCTTTATGATGAATTAGTACAGCGGTATGAGATGGCTCAGTTGACTGGATCACTCAGTGTCTTCGAACAAAACAAACGGGTAAAGATCATCGACAGGCCATTTACCCCCAGCGTACCCACTAACCTGCCCACGTTCTTCTTTATCTTAGCAGGAATAATCGGCGGGATTGCGTTAGGGGTTGGAACTGCCATTTTATTAGAGCTGTTTGATACCACTATCAGAACCAAGCAACAACTAAAACAAGTGTCGGGACTTTCTATTGTTACCGCCATACCGAAATGTAACTAACTTAAAGCGCCAAGATTAAAAATGATTCTCAATTTGAGAATACGGAGTAAAGGGTATTCAAAACCCCATTAACCAATTGAAATTTAAAAAATAAAAATATGGCACAGTACGTGCAATATCTAACCATTACGAATACGACGGAGTGTATTATGACCACGTCCCCTTTAATTCCCAAAAAGATCGCAGGGAAAACCCTCAAAATTGTTCATGTCGTGCAGCATATGGCGCCAGGCGGACTCGAAACAATGGTACTGGAGTTATTAAAACAGGCGAGTGACACCGAACGAGTCTTTATTGTCAGTTTGGAGGGTAATCTTGAGCAGGCGCTCGACCATTGGCCGACTCTTCGCCCATACCGAGCACACCTGTTTTTTCTCACCAAGCAGTCTGGCACGCAAATCACCATGTTTCGTACATTGTCACGACTTTTACGCGCCCTTTCCCCTCAAGTTGTCCATACTCATCACGTCGGTCCGCTTATTTATGGAGGCCTTGCCGCTCGATTGGCGAACGTACCGGTAAGAATTCACACCGAGCATGATATGTGGCATCTCAATTGCGAGAAGCGTAGAAAAGTAGAACGTCTCGCGCTGCGTTTCGTCCAACCTATCCTCGTTGCCGATGCCTGCGCCGTTCAGCAACAACTCATAGCCTGGTTTCCCGAAACGCAGCCAACCGTCATCAAAAATGGCATAGACTGCAATCGATTTATTCCGGGTGACCAAACTACTGCAAGACACGGGCTTAATCTCCCTTCACACGTTACGATTATCGGCACAGCGGGTCGCTTAGAGCAAGTCAAAGGTCAGGCTTCTTTGATCAAAACTCTCGTCAGATTGCCATCGCACGTGCACCTTGCGGTGGCAGGAATTGGCTCACTTGAGCAAGAGCTCAAGCAGTTAACCGTGGCACTTGAGCTTGATGAGCGTGTCCATTTCATGGGATTGGTGACCGATATGCCATTGTTCTATCAAGCCCTTGACGTATTTTGCTTGCCATCCGTTCATGAAGGGTTCCCTTTGTCTCCTTTGGAAGCTCAGGCCTGTAACATTCCGGTCGTTGTTACCGATGTAGGTGCGGCAAGAGAGACCTTATGCCCCTTGTCTGGTGTCGTCTCACGTCCAATGAGCGTCATTTCTCTCGTTAACGCCCTTGACGCCACAATCCGAACTAAACACTTATTTAGCCCACGAGATTTCGTTGTCGAAAATAACGATGTGCGAATGATGAGTCAAGCGTATCGCAACCTCGTTTTTAAAGCATAGCGTCGTACCGTCGTTAACCAGCGTTAGGAGTATATTATGGATGGATTATGGGTTGGAGCCTTTGCAATCAGCGTATCGCTCATTGTTTATCATCATGTGGGCTACCCTCTTTTGCTAAGGTGGTATTCGAGTCGGCACCCAATAACACAGGTTGCACACATAGGCCGAGGCTATCGAACTCTAAAAAGAGACAGAGCCTTGCCAAATATTACGGTCCTTATTCCAGCGTATAACGAGGCGGCTTGGATTGCGGAGAAAATTCGTAATCTCGCCTATCTAGATTACCCAAAAACCAAACTACGCGTACTTATTATCTGCGATGGGTGTACCGATAATACGGTTCAAGAAGCGGAGTCAACCATTCAGGAAGCGATTTGCGCCGACACCCATTTTGAAGTCATTGCGAACGAAGAAAACCAAGGGAAAGTAGCGATTCTCAATCATTATATTCCTAAGATTAGCACTGATATTGCCGCGATTTCAGACGTCTCGGCTCTCATTTCCATTGATGCCCTGATTATCGCAGCTGAGCAATTTCAAGATCAAAGCGTTGGTGTGGTGAACGCGACGTATCAACTACTCGACAACGACAGCGGTGAGTCAGCTTACTGGCAGTATCAAAATCAAATTAAGTACCGAGAAACCACGTTAGGTTCAACCATCGGCAGTCATGGCGCTTTGTACTTCATCCGCACGGCATTATTCAATCCATTACCCGCCAACGCCATTAATGATGACTTCTTGATCCCGATGCAAATTATAAAATCGGGGTATCGCGCAACCTATGCAGAGGATATGAACGCTGTTGAGCTTGAATCCACCAATTTGGACAATGATTTCAAACGGAGAGTCCGTATTTCCGCTGGAAATATGCAACAAACAATGCAGTTATTCGGCTTGCTCTCACCCCATTACAAAGGTGTTGCTTTTGCCTTTTTCTCGGGGAAAGGATTACGTCTGATAACGCCGTACTTAATGATTATTGCGTTGGTTTCTTGTGCTTTCCTATCCAACTACCCCATTTTTGCGATTCTTTTTAGTGCGCAGATACTGATTTACATTATTGCGATATTGGGCGTTTATATCCCTTCATTACAAAGACTTAAAGTTATTAAACTTATCACTTATGTCATTCTTGGTCATACAGCTAATCTGATCGGCGGCCTACGCTATCTGCTGGGTTTGGAGAATGGTAAATGGAAACGCATTACGCGCTAGGAGCCAGAAATGAAAATTACCACATTCGAAAAGCCATCGATTAAAGTGTCAAAAAGAATCTTTGATGTCATCGGAGCATCGGTGGGTATGCTAATTTTGGCATGTTTGTTTATTCCTGTGGCACTCGCGATTAAGTTAACATCACGGGGACCCATTTTTTATACGCAGTTGCGTGTCGGTAAGTGGACACCAACCAAGATGGATTTTATTCATGTGATCAAATATCGAACCATGTACATTGATGCTGAGTCTCGCAGTGGCGCGACCTGGGCGACTGAAGATGACCCTAGAATTACACCTGTAGGTCGTTTTTTAAGAAAAACAAGACTCGATGAACTCCCACAATTTATCAATGTATTAAAAGGCGAAATGTCACTCATTGGACCGAGACCCGAACGCCCGGATTTTTACCAAAGACTTGAAAATGATATCCCGTATTTTGTGGAACGTACTTATGACGTTTTACCCGGAATTACCGGACTCGCACAAGTCAATCAAGGTTATGATACATGCATTGACGACGTGAGACGCAAGGTAGGTTTTGACCATAGTTATGCTCTGTCGTTATCATCATTCAAAACCTGGATAATCACTGACGTTCACATCGTCATTCTTACCTTGAAGATCATGGTGGGAAGACACGGCAGATAGGCAGCTAAATATCTAGGTAGGTAATACAAAAAAATCCAGTGTTAACTGGATTTTTTAGCGGTAAAGATAAGCCCAAGTCCGAGCAATATAAAAGCAATGCCAATTAACTTCACCCCATCGAAAGGCTCATCTAGCCAAGGTAGGCTCACTGCGAGCGCATAAACCACCACATAGCTTAAACTCAGTAGTGGATAGGCAACACCCAAAGGCAAATGCTTAAGCGCCATCACCCAGCATGCCATCGACATTGCGTAGCAAAGTAAGCCGAACCCAACGCACAACAGCGCGGGCCAAACCTGAATCCAAACGGCTTGCCATTGTGCTTGTTCGAACATTGTCTGCAGCGTCATCCATGAATCGGATAAATGGCCCATTCCCCACTTCATTGAGAGCTGAGCAATAGATATTAATGAGACACTTAATAAGGCGACCGGTAAGCCAGCCTTTAAGTCTTTCAGCACCATTAACTCGCGCCTCCCAATATCCCAACGCCAACCATGATAAACATGACGCCTATCCACTGTTTAGGCACAATCACCTCACCAAAAGCAAACTTGGACACCAATAACATGATGACAAAATTAATACTCAGTAATGGATAAGCCATGGACACATCCCACTGACTCAAAACACCAAGCCACGTCAGCGCACTCGTCCCTAGGAACCCAATGCCTAGCATCATAGGAAAGCTAAATAGCTTTCCTAGTGCGGATAGATCGGGATGCTCTTCAAAATGCATCGCGGCTCGCTTTTGCCAATATTGACTCAACGAGCTCGCAATAACCGAGAGCACAAAAAGAAAAGTGGTCACGTTTACTGATCTTTCTTGTCAAAGATCAACGCATGATAACGACCAAGATCAACGTGATCGCTGGATTCTGGAAAACCGTCTGGTAATGTTGGTAAGTCCCTAAAGTGTAAAAGAACCGGTCCCGTTACTTGCTTATCTTTTATAAACTCACCCAGCACGTTCCATTCAATATAACGATGTTTTGAATCTTCGTACTTGAGACCATAATCCACCTCACCCATACCGCTGGTTAAGTAAACATCGCTGCGCTTCAAGTACCAATTCAATGCTGACATGGTATCTGGATAATCCGCAATCAATACCATGTCATCCGAAACCATAGGCGCAAGTTTTGCCATAAACTGTTCAGGCATTTTCGAATGAACAGCGGTGTTTGGTACCGCGAAGGTAAACAGCGTGAACAAGGCGAGAGGGGACACCATATAGGCGGCACATTTTTTCTCAAAAGATGAGGCTTTTACTGCATAAAATGCGCAACACGCCCAGAAGCCTAGAATAAATGCAGCAACCCAAGGACGGTAAGACTCAGAAGCCTCTAGAGGCAACTTGCCCATGAAGAACATGACCAGCAATGTGATGGCGACAACAGTGAAGAATGCACCATTGAGCAACGAACCAATTGTGAGACCGCGCACCTTTTTGTCACCCGCTTTAATTAAGCCGTGAGTCAGCAAAATCGCAATAGGTGCCATACATGGCAAGATGTACGTAGCAAGCTTACCGCTCGCATAAGAAAAGAACAGGAACGGGATAATAGCCCAAAGCAGAGCGTAGCGAATCAAAGGTTTACTCAACTCTCCTTTTAGCTGCGCGACCGCTGATGGTGCCCAGAAAACCCAAGGCAATGTCCCCAAAAATAGGAATGGGATGTAGTACCACATCGGCGCAACGTGTTGAGCATCTTCCGCGGTAAAGCGATGAATATGCTCTTCCCAGAAGAAGTAATTCCAATAGTCTGGTTCCACTGCATGAATGGCTAACGACCACGGCAAACAGGTAACAAGAGCGACCAGCATGACCCACCAGCCCCAACGAAGGATCTCTAAGAACTGTTTTTGCATGATCATGTAAGGCACTACCACAATGACAGGAAGCGCCAATGCAAGAAAGCCTTTCGTTAGTACCGCGCAGCCACAGAAAAAACCCGCTAGGCCGTAATTAAACCAACGCTGTGCGGTCGTTTGAGATTGTGTCGCAAAGAAGAACGCGACATAGCAACCCGTTAACCAAAATGCGAGCATTCCATCAAGAACACTATAAGTACCCACGGCAGCGACCATGAACATGCTCAAGAAGACACCGGCAGTTAACCAACCTTGGCGTCGATTCGTCACACGTCCTACTAATAGCACTAGGCTCATCGCAACACCAAGTGTTGCCAACGCTGAAGCGATACGAACAGAAAAGTTGTTTTCGCCAAAAATTACCTGGGCGATCGCATTAAACCAATAGCCCATGATAGGCTTTTCGAAATAACGTAAATCATTAAAAGTGGGTACAATCCAGTTTCCTGATGTGACCATCTCTCGTGATATTTCACCATAACGTAGCTCATCCGGCGACCACAAAGGACGGATATCCAAAGGCAAAATATAGAGGGCTATAAAGAACAGCGGTACCCAGACCGCCCAGTTAATTCGAGATTGTTGCATTCTTCATCCAATTGAATAAAAGCCCACGACATTCATGGGCTTATGTTTTTTAATGTTCAGCTAGCGTGGTTTACAATCCCATTTTTTTTACAAATGAGGTTTGATGCGTCAACCACCCTTCGCGCCCTTCCATTTCAATATTACTAATGGTATCACGCGGAAGTGGTTGCTCTACGCTGCCTAGCAAATCGATCATAGGTACGAATTCTATATTCTGTTGCTTAGCTCTGACAATCAATTCTTCAAACATTTCTGCACAAACAATACCTTCCACCTCAGCATGGATGGTGTAGACGTTCAAACCATCACGTTTAATCAGCTTCAGTATTGCATCATTGTAGTTGCTGTTATCAACGCCGTCTTGTCCAACCAATTCATCATACGTTGGCAAGGTCACAGGGATTTGTGGTGCCATCCCTTCCCCTGGAGAGAAGATGGAATCGCCACGGCAATCACTGTTGTACTTAAAAGGAAAGGCATCTTTTTCGATCAAGGTTTGATCGGTACAGCGCCATCCGGCCACTGCACTACAAGGCAAGTCTTTACCCGTAATGTCTTTGAGAAGGTTGTAACCTAGCGTTATTTGATTGCGAAGTTCAGCATCAGACATCGTATCTGTCTTCATCTGCCATTTGTGATGATCCCACGCATGAAGCCCAATCTCATGACCGGCGACATCAGCGGATTCTATAATCGAGCGTAGTTTTTTGCCAATAATAGGACCAGGCCAAAGCGTACCGCGGATAAGGATATCGTAGCCATAAAGGCTGGCGGCTTTCGAGCGAAGCATCTTCTTCAAAAATGCAGGACGCAAAAGGCGCCATATATGGCGCCCCATGTTATCAGGTCCAACAGTAAAGAAGAATGAAGCCATCACTCCATGCTTTTCGAAAATTTCGAGCAGCTTAGGTACCCCGAGTTTTGTTCCTCGAAAAGTATCTACGTCGATCCGAAGACCGACCTTAGTGACTTCATTCTGATTCATTACTTATCTTCTGCTACTGCACCTTTAAGGAAGAAATCTAGTGTCTCTTCAATCGTATCGTTCATGTGCACTTCTGGTGCCCAATCAAGAAGTTTCTTCGCATTGGCGATGCTTGGCTTACGATGTTGAACATCTTGGTAGCCATCACCGTAAAACGCTTTACTCTCTACGAGGTTGTAACCCGCAAATGGAGGGAAATTGCCACGTAGTGGGTGGTTTTCAAACTTCTCTACCAACGTTTCAGCCAGCTCTTTGATGCTCGCTTCATTCTCTGGTGCACCAATGTTGATGATTTGACCATCACATAGGCCATCTTTGTTTTCGATGATACGGAACAAAGCTTCAATCGCTTCAGAGATATCAGTGAAACAACGCTTCTGCTCGCCACCGTCAATCAGTTTGATTGGCGTACCTTCAACAAGATTTAAGATAAGCTGAGTGATCGCACGGCTAGAGCCAACACGTGCAGAATCTAGGCTATCAAGGCGTGGACCCATCCAGTTAAACGGACGGAATAGAGTGAAATCTAGACCATCTTTTTTACCGTAAGCCCAGATAACACGGTCAAGCAATTGCTTAGACACAGAGTAAATCCAGCGTTGACGGTTGATAGGACCTACAATCAGTGGCGATGTATCTTCGTTAAACTCAGCGTCCGTTGACATACCGTAAACTTCTGACGTCGACGGGAAGATGATGCGCTTGTTGTATTTCACACAACCGCGAACAATCTTCAGGTTTTCTTCGAAATCAAGTTCGAACACTTTAAGCGGGTTACGCGTGTATTCAATTGGTGTTGCGATAGCAACCAACGGCAATACGATGTCACACTTCTTAATGTGGTATTCGATCCATTCGTTGTGAATGGTGATATCACCTTCAACAAAGTGGAAGTCTGGGTGGCCTAGATGATCAGAAATCTGGTTTGAGCTCATATCTAGTGCGTATACTTCATAACCGCCATCATCAAGAAGACGCTTAGTTAGGTGCGTACCGATAAAGCCATTCGCGCCAAGAATCAATACTTTTTGACGTTTCTTCGCATTGATGATTGCACTTGCTTGAGGACCAAAACGCATGCCTTCGATTAGGTGCAATTCCGCCGCTAGCTGCTCACCACCAAGGTATAGGCCGTTTTCAGCTTCACCAGAGTTCACAATCACAGAGCCTTGAGCACATGCAATCGTAAGAGGAGACGTAGCGACAATAGAACCAGGTGTCGCATCAAACGTTTTATCGCTTGGCGTTACGCTCCAGATCGTTAGCTTACGCTCACCAAGGTAAGTAAACGCGCCAGGGAATGGTTCCGTTACTGCACGTACTAGGTTAAATACAGTACGTGAATCGGTTGACCACTTAATTTCGCCGTCAGCAGGCGTACGACGACCAAAGCATGTCGCTTTCGTTTCGTCTTGTGCTGTGGCTACCGCGCTGCCGTCCACGATGGTTGGCAATACTTTCGACATAAGATCGCTTGACGCTACCGCAAGACGCGAGTGTAGTGTTTCTGCTGAGTCTTCGTCAGTGATAGCAATTTTCTCTTGACCAACGATGTCACCTGCGTCCGCTTTTTGCACCATTTTGTGCAGCGTCACGCCGGTTTCTGTTTCGCCATTCACGAGCGCCCAGTTGATTGGAGCGCGACCACGATACGTAGGAAGTAGAGAACCATGTAGGTTGAAACCACCTTTAGGGGCAATATCTAATACTTCTTGGCTGATCATGTTGCGGTAGTAGAAAGAGAACAACGCGTCCGGTTGCATCTGACGAATCTTCTCAACCCATAAAGGGTGATTCACATCTTCCGGCGCATACACAGGGATACCGTTTTTCGCCGCAAGCTTCGCTACAGACTCAAAAAATACATTTTCGTTGCTGTCATCAACATGAGTAAATACCGCTTCGATTTTAACACCTGCATCTAGCAAGCTACGAACACCAGTACAACCGATATTGTGGTAGGCAAACACTACTACTTTCATGGAATTTTCCTCTAATATAAATCTTATTATTTATTTTTTGATTCGTCTGTTTCACGTGCGTTTTTAGTCGCTTCACCCACTAAAACATCTTGCACGTAATAACGCGGTCTTGCTCGAACATCAGAATAAATTCGACCAATGTACTCACCTAACAAACCTAAGCCGACAAACTGTCCACCAACAAATACAAATAGAATAGCAAATAACGTAAACAAGCCGTCACCCGCCCATTCAGAACCGAATATGATGCGCATCAACATCAGTATGATACCAAACGCAATACCTGCGGCTGCTGTCATGCCACCAAAAATACTAAGTAAGCGAAGTGGTGCGGTCGTCATACTCGTAATCAAATCAAACATGAGGCTAATAAGCTTCATGAAACTGTATTTTGATTCTCCGTCAGCGCGCTCATCATGATGAACCGGGATCTCTGTCGTATGACGAGAAAACCCATTCGCTAATACCGGAATAAATGTGCTGCGCTCATGACATTCTAGCATCGCATCAACAACATGACGGCGATAAGCACGTAACATGCAACCATAGTCGTTCATTTCAACGCCAGTTGAGCGTTTCACTAGCTTATTAATGACTTTTGATGGGTAACGACGAAGTGCACTGTCTTGGCGGTTTTGGCGAACCGTACCAACAGAATCAAAGCCCTCTTCCGCCTTTGATACAAGATTCGGAATTTCTTCAGGTGGATTCTGTAAGTCAGCATCAAGTGTAATAATTAAATCACCACGAACCTGTTCAAAGCCCGCCATAATCGCATTATGTTGACCATAGTTGCGATTAAGAATCACCCCAACAATATGGCTGCCTTCTTCTGCAGCTGCTGCCTCTATGATCTCGACACTACGGTCGCGGCTGCCGTCATCAACAAGCACAAGCTCGTAGTCTTTGCCTAAACTGTCTGCCGCTTTCGTCGTACGTTCAATTAGCTCTTGTAAGCAGCTCTCTTCGTTGTATACCGGTATGACGATAGATACGAAATTAATGGTGTCATTCTGTTTCATGTGTTACCCAATTATTTCTGAAACGGCATTCACTACACGCGCTACGTCTTCCTGAGTCATATCAGGAAACAAGGGTAGTGAACAAATCTGGTCGCTATTACGTTCGGTATTCGCTAGGTTAGGCGTGATGGCACCGAACTTGTCCGCGTAATTCTCACGATAATACTTTTGTGTGTGGCAAGCTTTAAAGTGGATGCCTGCACCGATACCTTTTTCTTTCAATTTAGCAATCAATTCGTCACGCGTTAGACCCGCTTGTGCAGGATCGATACGAACGATCATCAAATGCCAGCAGTGCTTGTGATCATGACTCGCCAACCCAAGTGGCGTGACACCTTTAAGCGAGCTCAGTTTCGCGCGGTAATTTAAGGCTAAGTCCGTACGCGCTTGCGTAATGTCGGCGATACGGTCCATTTGCCCTAAAGCCAATACTGCACAGATGTCTGGCATATTGTATTTAAAGCCTGGTTCAATAACCTCTGCTTGCGGCGCTCGACCTTGTGTTTCGCGGTCAAACGCATCCACACCTAGCCCATGAAATTTAAGACGACGAATTTTGTCAGCGAGCTCAGAATCGAAGGTCGTCATGACACCGCCTTCTGCAGTGGTCACGTTCTTAATCGCATGCATGGAGAACAAACAAGTTCCGCGCGAACCAATCGGTTGGCCTTTGTATTCTGCGCCAAGTGCATGAGCGGCATCTTCCACAACAGGGATACCATGTTGCTCACCAAGTGCATAAATAGGGTCAAGATCCAGCGAAGCACCTGCGTAATGCACTGGGACAATGAGTTTCGTTTTATCCGTGATTAGAGGGGCAATTTTTTCGGCATCTGTCATCAAGGTTTCGGCATCAACGTCAACAAAGACAGGTTTTGCCCCCACTAAGGTAATCATGTTAATGGTCGATACCCATGTCAATGATGGTGTGATGACTTCGTCGCCTGGACCAATGCCCAGCGCTAGCAACACTAGATGCATTCCTGCGGTCGCACTACTCAATGCGACGGCTTGTGGTGCGCCAGTATAGGTTGATATTTTTTTTTCTAAATCCGCGTTTTTTGGACCGGTGGTAATCCATCCAGAACGAAGAACATCAACGACAGCTTGAATATCGTTTTCATCTACCGCTGGTCGACACAAAGGGAGAAATGACTGGCTCATATATTTAACTCACAGATAACCGTGCATGCTAGCACGAAGAACATTAAAGTTTACTAGGGCGTTCAAAGAATTAAAAGGGCTGTTGTACTTCTGAGGTCTAAATTATTAACCTTTAGGACACTATTAAAGCAAACATTCATTAAATGCATTCTTTTATCGACAGAAGACAAAAGAACTTAACAAATTATCTACTTTTATGGCCTCTAAATTATACTGAGTAACCACGAGACCGGTATTTTCACGAAACCTGCTCGTCAACCACTGTGAACGTCAGTTTTTTGTCAAAAAAAAAGATACCTTTTTCTGGCTCAGCCTCTAATTCACCACACCAATTAATGGCCAGTATCGCATACCTGCTAGGTTGCCAATGTATGCATTTGTAACACCAACCATTTGTCACACCGCACCATTAGCGTTAGACTTCTTTCCCCGAATTTTCAGGCGGTGTATCCAGTGAAACTACAAGACAGCCCCATCACACAGCACAATCTGAATGGTCGAACGTTTTACTTAAAACGGGATGACCTACTGCATAGTCATTTTAATGGTAATAAAGCACGTAAGTTTGCCGATACACTGCAACAACAATACCCGCTGGTGACTCGGTTGATCGGTTGGGGTTCAGCTCAGGCTAATTCGCTCACAACGCTGGCAGCCCTAGCAAAAATTAAAGGCTGGTCTCTAACCTATTATGTTGACCACAAACCCAGTTGGTTGGATGAAAAACCAATGGGGAATTATCGCATGGCACTAGAACTCGGAGCGACCATTGTCTCCTTAGCTGACATTAACGGTTCTGATTGTATGCCGGAGACTAAGATGCATCCGTCAGACTTTATTCAACGACACCATGGTAATGACGAAACGTGCCTTATCATACCTGAAGGTGGGCGTTTTCAATCGGCACAACTGGGCGTTCAACAACTTGCCAGAGAAATTTTGACCTGGTCACGATTCGAAAAAAGTTCAGCACTTAAGGTAGCTCTGCCGTCGGGCACCGGAACGACGGCATTATACTTAGCAAAAGCGCTACAACCCGAAGGTATTGAGGTCCTCACTTGTCCTTGCGTAGGAGGAAAAGAGTATTTGATTCGCCAATTCCATGAGCTTGCTGAATATGACAATCACCCTACAATTCTTGAGCTAGAGAAAAAACATCACTTTGCAAAGCTCTATGAAGATGATTATTTGATGTGGCAAACCATGAATGAACAAACGCATATCGAGTTTGATTTACTGTACGACCCGCTCATGTGGCGATGTTTGGTACCATGGCTTGAAGAGAATAAAGAGTCGACATTACTGTATATACATCAAGGGGGATTACTGGGTAATGAAACCATGCTCCCTCGATATGAGCGCAAGTTCGGAGCGGCATCTAAGAAAGTGTTGAGTTGGTAGATAGATAGATATCGAAGAAATGTAGCATCGAGCCTGAACTACGCGTGTTACTAAACAAGACACAAAAAAGGGAAGCACTGCTTCCCTATCTAACTGACCGCGGATAGGTCTATTACTTATGGGACGAGTAAGCCTCTAGATATTGCTTCGCAAACACCATCGCTTGTTGAGTTTCATCTTCATTCAACTTCAATGCTAATTTATCTCGTAATTGCTCTGCACTCTTGTAACCATTTGTAGATGCGACTGATGCCCACGCAAATGCTTGAATATTATCAAGCTCAACGCCCTCGCCTAGCGAGTATTTGAACGCAAGGTTTCTTTGACCGTAAGCATAACCATTTTCAGCCGCCTTTCGATACCACTTTACCGCTTCAGTATCGTTGTGCTCAATCCCTAAGCCTTTTGCGTACATGACACCTAAGCTATTTTGAGCAACATCGTAGTCACGCTCTGCCGCTAGGCGATAGTATTCCACCGCTTTAGCATTACTTTTTTCTACGCCTCGCCCCCACTTGTACATGCCAGCAAGATAATATTGCGCTTGGTCATGACCGATAGCAGAAGCTTTTTCAAACCACGATGCCGCTTCTTTCGCGTCATAGTGCACGCCGTGCCCATTATCGTACATCATTCCCAATTTATACATGGCCGTTTCACTGCCTTGCTTTGCAGCTTTAGCGTACCAGTCAACCGCGACGCTATCGTCTTCTTTGATTCCATTACCCGCAGCATAACGATCACCAAGCTCGATTTGAGCAAACAAATCGCCTTGTTTTGCACCTTGGGTTACCGCTTTAACGCTCGACGCTGACCAATCCTTTGTAAATGCAAGGCTTCCCGCACTAAAACACAGACTACATAGTGAAACCGCTAACAGTGTTTTTCGCATTATTATTTCCTGTCTTGAAGATTAAGCCGAATACTGCCACATGATCATTAATGTTTTAGCGTTTTCATACAGAATTCGCAATACTCTGACAAAGAATTTCGGTCGAGTCACAAAAATCATTTCATTCTGCGTAGCCATGTTTATTTGATATCAGAGGTCACGACCTTTTGGTCCGTTGTCGCTTGGGTCGAATAAATATAATGTAATCGTTTGCAATTAGCGCTCGTGTTCCCTTATTAACTTTTGTAAACTTATCCACAAATGTTTTTCGATAATATGGAGTCGAAATGGTCTCAAAATGGGCAAAACGATTTATCCAAATGGCAGAGCTCGTCGGATCATGGAGCAAGGATCCTTCAACTCAAGTGGGTGCCGTCATTACAAAAAATAACCGAATTGTGTCCGTCGGTTTTAATGGTTATCCGCATGGTATTTCTGATAGCGCAGAAAGTGACGAAAGAGAAACTAAGTACCTCAAAACGCTGCATGCGGAAGAAAATGCCATTCTTTTTGCAAAACGAGATTTGGATGCCTGTGAAATTTGGGTCACTCATTTCCCTTGCCCTAATTGCGCAGCAAAAATCATCCAAACCGGCATATCTGTTGTGCACTGCCCTGCGCAGTCTGAGGATTTCCTTTCTCGTTGGGGTGACAAGATTTCTCTGAGCCAAGATATGTTTGAACAAGCCGAGGTTGAAATTGACTGGCTTGAGCTTTCCGGCGAAGAAAAGCCGAACGACTGAATGTCATCACTAGGTGGTTTCGTCATTAACGAAGCCGCCTTGTTTAAACGCACTATCTAACGCTGTCCTACGACTAAAAAACCATCGAAGTACCCACATTCGTTGTCAGTTGTTACATTTTTAATAGGTATATTCATTCATAAGCAACTAAAAACCATATTTAAAACGATATAATCCCTTTCCAATAATACTGCTATCCTTTAAAATCCGCGCTCGCTATCAATACGACACGTATCATCATTAAAAAGAGTAGGTTCATGGTCACATCTCGTTCGCTATCGATTGCCTTTACCGCTATGGTTGGCGCAACAATCTCACCTATGTTAAGTGCTATCGAGCTGCCTCTCTTCAAAGAAGAAGCAGAAGCTCGCGGCTATACCTTGCCTGAAGCATTTGGGCTTAGTTTAGGCTATATGAACGTGTCTCAAGGTATCAATGTCGATTCAATAGCACTGACAGGATTACCGAGTATAGTCAAAGCGCTGAACATTAAAACTGAAGGTGGCTATCAAGAAAGTGAAGTTCTGACATTGAAAGCAGATGTTTGGGTTTTACCATTTCTTAACTTCTACGCCATTGGCGGGAAACTAAACGGCTATTCGGAAACCACAATAAAATCTGTAGACGGTACTCTTGACTTAGGCATCATAGGTGAACGTGATTTCCATATCGACAATCTTGATGCCCCATTTCGCCTCGACCTTGACGGGCATATGTATGGGGCGGGAACAGTAATAGCAGGTGGATATGAGAGTGTATTTGCTTTAGTCGATGCCAGCTACACCAAAACAAAACTCACGGTCATTGATGGTGAAATCGATTCGATAGTAGTATCTCCTCGTATTGGCTATGATTTTTCAAGAAACAGTGATTGGCCACTTCGCGCTTGGGTTGGCGCGCAATATCAAAATATTGAACAAACTTTAACGGGAAATGTGAAAGATTTACCACTCGGATCAATTGGCGACTTAGGGTTTATACAAGACGCTAAATTCACCGTGAATCAAAGCCTCGCCAACAACTGGAACTCCCTCGTTGGTGCGCAATATGAATTCACACCAAACTGGGTATTGATCAGCGAGATCGGTTTCGGACAAAGAAAAAGTTTCTTCATGACGTTAGATGCTAGATTCTAGATTCTAGATACACCTCCAAGAATAGAACCATTTTTTGAAAGAGGCCCTTAACGGGCCTTTTTCTTTGTCGCTTCTAGCATAATTGGCAGTAACACCAAACTGAAGAGAAGGATGCTTGATAACGCAATGGTCAGAACCAAACCAATCGAGTGCATACCTTGGTGTTTCGCAATAATCAGGGCACCAAAGGTTGCCAGTGTTGTCAGACAGCTTATTAACGAGGCTTTAGGGGTTGAGGTAGTAAAAAATGCCGTTAGACTGCCGACCGCTCGAAACCGCTTAACGATATGAATGCCATTATCGACACCCAAGCCAAAGATCAATGGCACAACAATAATATTCGCCATATTCATCGACAAATTCAGCCAGTACATCATTCCTAATGTGGTGATCGTCGCGAGCCCTAATGGAATAAAAATAAGAATAATGTCGCGTTTCTTATCCACGGTCCAAATAAGAATCAGTGCGATGGCAAATACGGACATAAGAATCGCCGAGCGAAATGCATCCACAACGATAACGCCGACCTCTTTTTCAGCCACCGCCCGACCTGTTGCATTTGGCGCGATAAACTGCACATCACCAATAAACTGATTCAGCTCCTCAACATTACTCATATTGCCGCTTGGGGTTACGGTAACTAACCATTCCCCGGCTTGACCAACATATCGGGTCAGCAACGATTTCGGTAGGTCGGTCTTAAGGTCCAACTCATTGCTATTCGCCCCGATAGCGGACAACAATCCCGAATCTAATCCACTAAACAAATGACGAGTCGTATTTTCGACATCAATGGTGTCTGGAATATCTTTAGCTCCCTGCCAGCCCATTGCCATCGCTTGTTGCTTAAAATTACTTAACGAAACAGGGCTAACGGTCGAGTCTACAGCCAAAGAATCCGACAGCGCTTTCGTTCGTTCCTGAAGATCGTTGGGCATAAAGTCACTGGCAATGAGGACATGACTCACGCTGGCTTGCTGCACCAATTGAGACTTCCATTCTTTGGCTTCCTGTTCGTTACTCGCAATCGCATACAATTGATAACTGGAACCCAAACCATGCAGCTGTAACGCGTGCAGCCCTAGTACCGATTCAGATTCGGGGTTCTTTAGAACCAATGTTGAGAAATCAAACTTAAACTGAGTCGCACCGTAACCCATCACGCAAGCGGCACCAAGTATCAACAGACAAATACTACGCTTATAGGTAGTTAGCAATGAACCAAACGCGGAAAAAAAGCGCGTGTCGGTTTTATGCTTAACGGTTGGGTAACCAAATAAGGTAAAAAATAGCGGAATCACAATAAAGGTCGCAGTCAGCCCTAGCAGCATACCTAACGCCGATACAATGCCCAGTTCGCCGAGACCAGTGTAGGCGGTGGGATAAAAACTCAGAAACCCGATACCGGATGACAATGCGCACAGAGAAAGGGGTTTGAAAGAGTGCGCAACTGCATGAGTGAGGCTAAGGGTATTGTCTTCACCTTTGATTCGCAGCTCTTGAATATGCAGGCATAAATGTATTGAGAAATCGACAGCCAACCCGATAAACATGACCATAAACACAATGGATATCGTGTTGTAATAACCCACGACGAAAAGTCCGGCGGCAAACGTCCAGGTTAAGCCAATGATCACCGTGAGGTAACAAGCAATAATGACACGAACGGAGCGAATACCAATCGCAAGGATCAATACCAAACCTGCCAACGACGCCGCCCCAGCTATCGCGATACTGTTGTTCGCGTCGGCGATCTCATCAAAGTCCAATGCCGCTTGTCCGGTAATCTGGACCTCCACTTTTGCCGACAGGTTTGCCTCATTAATGATCTGATGGATCGTTTCAATAATGACTCTGTTGGGTTCTTTCACGCTATCGTCTGGTTGTGCGACTAGCGTTATCGCATAGGCATTAGGGGACGTAATCTCTTGACGTAAGCGTTGATTCCAATCGATATCTTGTCCGCTTATCGCGGCCAAAAGCGGGTCCAATACATGCGCGTCTAAAAGTGGATCATCATGCGTTGAATTTTTGGCGACCAATTGCCCAAGATACACATCAAGCTGTTGTGACTGAGCCCCCGCCATTAGCGGCGCCATTTCTTTGCTCGTGATACCTTGTAAAGTCTTAAACTCGGCCTCAGAGATAAATCCTAACGCATACTGCTGAAACCAAGAAAGCAATGAAGGTGCGAATACATCTTTGAAGATAACCGTCTTAGCCAGTTTCTCATATAACGTGTCAACACTTTGTTTGGCGAGTTCGGGATCATCGCTGGTGATCAACACCACGACGTTACCCGTTTCAGGAAAGGTGCTATCAAGACGGACGAGATTGTCTACCCACCCCCCTTCCTGCTTCACTAAAGAAGAAAGATCAGCATTCATTTTGAAGTGCTGCTGCCCATACCAGGCACTGCCGGCGGTTAGCATGAGAACAATAAGTAGAATCGTTTTTGGAAAACGTTGGATAAGAGCGATAAGTTGATTCACGATAGGCTTACAATGCATTGCAATAATATCGATAGTTTAACGCAAAATTCGTTTTACTCGTCAATTTATTGTTAGTGGTATCGTTAAATACGCGGTAGACCTGTGAGGCAACACAGCAATGGTAGTCGTTGTATTTAGCGCTATAGGTGGTAGTGCAGGTAATAAAAAAGGAGCCAAGGCTCCTTTTTTAAATCGGATCAATCTGATCTATTCTTGGTCAATCATCCATTTACGGAATTCTTTACGTTCTTGCTTAGAGGCTTTCAAATACCATGCTTGCAACTGCGCGACATTATCAGAAGCGACTGGCGCCGCCGCCGTTTCATTAGATGGCGTCGCTGAGGCACTTGTGGACGCAACGGTCGTCGCCGCGACAGCAGTAGTAGCAACGACCGCGGTGGTAGAAGGCGTGGCGGCTTTCGCCACGACCATATCACCAGAAGCAAAAGTAATACCACGCTCAGCATTATGTGCAGCGATCAATTCATCCATCGCCATATAAGGCAAGAAACCATCTTTGCCTTTTAGCTTTTCTTGCTCGTACGTTAACGCGTAGCCATCTTGCGTCACTCGCCATTCTGGCGAATCTCCACGAAATGCAACCTTAGCTTCTTGCTCACTGCGCGCGACTGGATGGTTGATTTTCACCTCTTCGCCTGTCACATTAAGCGTTAGTACATATGGCGCAGAAGCAAAAACATTTGAACTACTGCCTTTGCCCAGCTTTTTATCCATACGCACAACAACTTGATTTTCACCTTCAACCAATTGGTTCTTGCCAATTTTCTCTTCGGCTTCTTGCCCGTTAATAAAGTAAACCGACACCCCTTTCATAGGGACCAGTGTTGCGGCATTAACGCTAAATGCAAGGCTCAACGCGGTAAGAATAACAATACTATTTTTCACAATCGGCTTCCTTTACTACGGCCTATTTTCTTGTCAAACAGCATGCCACAGAGGTCACTCGCAAAAAAGGATTTTTTAGATAAATTGACATCTAAATCACTAATTAACAGACATAAAAAAGCCACCCAAGGGTGGCTTTCAATATAATCTGTTAGCTAAAAGCTAGATTAGAATTCAGCTTTTGCACCAAGTGCGAAACCGATATCATTTGACTGGTAGTTTCCAGAGTTATCAAGACCGTGACCATCGTTGCCACCAAGTTCAGCGTAAACAGTTGCGCCTGGAGCTACTATATAACCAGCGTTTACGAACCAACCCATTTCTGAGTCTACATCTTGTATTGAACCGTTTGCACTCTGAAGTTCTTTTTTGTCAAATGTTGCGTACTGAAGGCCGGCAGCAAGAATAACTTTGTTAATAGTGTAATCTGCAGCAAGACCATAGATATCCATGCTTTTATCTACATTAGCTTCAGTATGATTCATACGATAATAACCAGCTTCTAGATTTAGGTTTTCAACACCAGCCCAGCGGCCTTCTAGAGCGTATAGTTCTTCACTATCACCTGAATTTGTAATAGTAGCGCCTTTAAAGTCTGCTTTGCCGTAGAAACCAGTAAAATCAAAGTCTGCTACACGGTAACCAAGTTTAGCGTCGACCATGTTGCCGTCTTCACCCAAATCTGCGTTGTCGTTTTTATCTTGTTTGTATGCGATACCAGCGTAGAAATTGCCTTTATCGATGTCATAACGGATAGATTCGTCAGCACCAAATGGTGAGTTATTAGAGAAGAATGCATCGAAACCAAACTGATAATCTGAACCGATACCAGCATCATCTAGGATAGAGTCAAGACGGCCGACAATCAACGAACCTGCAGCTTGAGAATATAGACCTACGTATGTATTACCAACTTGTGCAAAATCGTTAGTACCGCCGGTTACGTCGCTACTCGCACCGTCAAATTCCCAGTACGCACCAAATTGTAGATCGTCGTTAATTGCGTAACGAACATCGAATCCGAAATCCGCATCTTGAATTTGCTGTTCAGTGCTTTGGTCTACGCCAATATCTTGAAGATAAACAACTTCAATGTCACCTGTAAGACTAACAGATACTTTGTCTTGGTTATAAATTTCGATACCTGCTTGCGCAGAACCTGCTGCAAATACTGCTAGAGCTACTAGAGTCTTTTTCATGATAATCCACTGCCTTTTCATTAGATGGGAATTCCCTTTCGGTTCCCTTTTTTAATATATATCGCGCCAAAATCATTTTTTAGAACAACAACCTTTTGTTCTTAAGTCGTTTCAGCGTCGTTAAATCTCGAAATCAAGAATGCAAAAGTTATAAGACAATGTCAAACACTCTAAAGTAGTTTGGTAAATTATTATAAACAGATAAAAAACAGCAAGTTACAGCACTTTCCGTGATGCACTGCAAAGTTTTTTAATGGTACAAAACTGCAATATTTAACTAAATCCAACAGCCAATAATTACATATAACTCCACAAAGAGTGCAATAAACACCCCAGCAACAGAACAATCAGCTACCAATATATGTTTTTTGGCGTTTTATATTTTTCACCGATCGAATTATATGGTTACTCATGAAAGTTCACTCATTTTTTGTGATATAGATCAAAACTCTAACAGCAATACCCTGTCGAGAATCTTTAATTGCCATGGTTCGAAGTGTGCTATCATCGCCCGACTGCAACTTGGATCACAGTATGACAACCAGTAAAATTCAAACGTCTATTCGTAATAGCTATCAAAACCTGCAACATCAGTTGGATAACTTTGTGCCTCGCCGGGCGCAAAACTACCTGGTTTCCGAAATTGCCAAGACATTGCTTGGGCAATATCACAAATCAACACGCATTATTGTTGCGGAGGCTGGGACAGGTATTGGGAAAAGTCTCGCCTATTTGATGGCCACGATTCCTATTGCAGTGCAAAATAACCGTAAGATTGTTATTTCCACCGCAACCGTAGCGCTTCAAGAGCAGCTGCTCGATAAAGACTTACCGCTATATAGACGAATAACCGACCAAAACTTCTCCTTTGTCATTGCCAAAGGTCGTCAACGCTATTGCTGTGCGGAGAAGCTAGCGGTCGCTTGCGGTATCGGTCAGGCTGATGACAACAGCCTGCTCGCCATGTTTGATGCTAAACCAAAGAAAAGTGACATCACACAGCTTCAAGATATGTATGAGAAGCTGTCTCAAAACAAATGGAATGGTGACCGAGACTCATGGCCTAACCCGATTGACGATTCAATCTGGCAGTCTATTGTCAGTGAAAAGCACAGTTGTAATAGTGGATTACCCGCACATAGGCAGTGCCCATTTGCTAAAGCACGCTCTGAGCTCGATAAAAACGACGTCATTATTGCTAATCACAGTCTGGTCATGGCAGACGCTGATCTGGGCGGCGGGGTCATCCTACCCGAGCCAGAAAATACGATTTTTATCTTTGATGAAGCGCATCACCTGCCACAAGTCGCGCGTGATCATGCGTCGGCTTCCGCGGCATTAAAAGGGACAGTGAGTTGGTTAGAGCGCTTAAACCAAGCGGTATCTAAATATTCGGGGCTGGCTGACGAGAAACGTGTCGGTCGTTTTCGCAATGAACTTCAAGACTCGATACAGCAGCTTATTCCGATACTAGGCGAAGTGAATACATTTTGTTCTAGCCTAACCTTTGAAGACAATAACTGTCGATTTGAAAACGGCGAGCTGCCGACGTGGCTGGAAACCCAAGCGAAAGATCTTAAATCCATCACCCAAAAAGGCGCGCAGGCTTCCGCTAAAATAGCCGATCTGATTTCAGAGCGACTAAAAGATGGAGAGATCGCGACGCGCATTGCAGAACCTGCGCTGGCTGAGCTTGGATTCTACATCCAGCGTTTTGACAATCTGGCGGCAGTTTGGCGCTTAATGAGCGAGGCACAAAAAGAAAAAGGGGCGCCGCTTGCTCGCTGGATTGAGCAAAGTAAAGAACGCGATAATGACCACATTGTCAGCGTATCGCCACTCGAAGTTGGCTGGCAACTCGACCAACAGCTGTGGTCTCGTTGTGTCGGCGCCGTGCTCGTCTCCGCCACCATGAGAGCGCTTAATTCTTTCTCATTTTTCTGCCATCAAAGTGGCATTAGTCAAAAAGAAGACGATGGTGTGCAGTTTCTTGCCCTTGCTTCGCCTTTTGACTATGCGAATCAAGCAGATTTGATTGTGCCAAAGATGAAGTACGAGCCACAAGCCACGCCTTTTACTGATGAGTTAAAAGAGAAACTCATGGAATACATCGCTAATGGTAAAAGTAACCTTGTGCTATTTTCATCTTATTGGCAGATGAACCAGGTCGCCAATGACATTAAAGGAAAGTTCGCATTAAAAGGCTGGCACCTGCAAGTACAAGGCGAACGCTCGCGCACAGAAATTCTAAATAAACATAAAACGCTGACTCAATGCGGTAAAACCAGCGTTCTTTTTGGAACCGGTAGCTTTTCTGAGGGGCTCGATCTTCCAGGGGAGTTATTAGAAAACCTCATTATTACCAAAATACCGTTTGGCGTGCCTACTTCACCGATAGAGCAAGCGCATGCCGAATATATTGAGCGCCGCGGCGGTAACCCATTTCTGCAGATTACAGTTCCAGAGGCCAGTAAAAAGCTGATACAATCGGCCGGACGTTTACTGCGAAAAGAAAGAGATTGCGGAACCTTGTATATTCTCGACAGGCGTATCGTAACCAAAAGGTATGGCAAATCTCTTCTCGATTCCCTGCCCCCATTTAAAAGAACGATAGAAAAGTAAGGTGATCGGTTTCCATGGAATTTATTGAACCCAGCATGTTGGTGGTTCTTGCGCTAGTGGCGTTTGCTGCTGGTTTTATTGACGCCGTCGCAGGTGGCGGCGGAATGCTAACGGTTCCCGCCCTGCTCTCTCTTGGGTTGCCGCCGCATATCGCGCTTGGTACCAATAAACTCGCTGCGACTTTTGCCTCCTCGACAGCGGCCTTTACTTACTATCGTAAACGACTGTTTAAACCCGAGTGCTGGAAACGAGCATTCGTGTCTACATTGATTGGTGCCACGCTAGGCACGCTTGTCGTTGATATGATCTCAACACAATGGCTCGAGAAAGTGCTTCCGCTCGTTATCCTTGCCGCTGCGCTTTACACTGTTTTTCACAAAGCACCAAGCGCGGATGGTGATGGCGTCAATCGCGGATGCCCAAAATTCAATCGTAAACAATACTTGCAAGGCTTGTCACTTGGATTTTACGACGGTGTCGCGGGGCCAGGTACGGGCGCATTTTGGACCGTGAGTTCAATGGCGTTGTATCGTTTGAATATCTTGTTGGCTTCTGGTCTGGCTAAGGCAATGAACTTTACCAGTAATTTCACGTCCCTCATCACTTTTGCCATTCTCGGTCATATTAATTGGGTTTTGGGGTTAACGATGGGCGTGTGTCTCATGGTTGGGGCTTACATTGGCGCGCATTCGGCCATTCGGTTTGGTGGCAAGTTCATTCGCCCGATTTTTGTGACTGTTGTGAGTATTCTAGCGATCAAGCTCGCTTACGATGCGTGGTTTTGATCGTTAACATTGATTGTTTGATTCGCCAATGTGAGTAAAACGCTTAGGAGAAACCATGAGATTAACCGATCTACACGCACGTCTCGATGTTCTCCGACGGTCTGCTTCTGCGCTTGATGCACAGCGTCAGAAACACGCCCCGGCTTTGTTTGATCAGCAGTTATTTAATTCGCCATCTCGGCTGTTGTCACCCTGTGTACAAGAAGCAAAGGAGAACCTGCGCCAGCTTTCCTCTCCAGACCTTCACGCCAACAAGGCACAATACCTGTCAGAGCGGTTTGTCGCACAGTTAGAAGCCTTAGAGCGAGCACTCGCCTCTTCATCATTAGCCGCAGATAATCATGCTACGCCTATTAATGAACTTAATGCCAGCCTTGAGCAGCACAAAGTGTGGGAAATCAGACTGTGTGATATGGTCAGACAAAAAGAAGTCCAGTATAAATCAGCCCCACATAATGTGGCGCTAGAACAAGCATGGCGAACCGCCGAGCAACGCTTGCAACGCTGCCGGTCAGCCATACTCAATATTGAACATCAGATTAGCGAAAGTGAGAAGTTTTTATAATGCCAAACAATCAAAGCTTAGACAGTGCACCAGAAGAAATAAAACTGGCCGTTGACCTTATTTATTTGTTGGAAAGTAATGATATTTCACCGGAAATAGCATTGAAAGCTATAGAGATCGTTCAATCCGATCTTCGTCGACAACTCGAATGCAGTAAGCAGTAAGCAGTAAGCAGTAAGCTAGTTTCGTAATTTGCCACACAATAACCACGCTATCGAATACAGGTATCAAGGGATCAACCGTAGCCCTATCACGTTGAAAAGATCAGGCACTCTAAGATCGATGCCAGATCCTTTCAACCATTGTAATCAGGGACAAATCACACTTTAAATTGATTCATTAAACGCTGCTGCTCCGAAGATAGCTGGTAAATATCATTACCCACACTTTCCGATTCGCCAGCTTGGTCTAAGATCTTCGCGCTCAAGTCCCGTATATTGGTGACGTTTTGGTTCACCTCACTTGAAACGGACTGCTGCTCTTCCGCCGCTTTTACGATTTGTGAGTTCATATCGTTAATCGCCGATATTGATTCAAAGATACTACTCAACGACGTCACCGCTTGTTGCACATGAGACGCAGTAGAATCGGCAAGCAGAGAACCTTGTTGAATCGCTTGAACGACATCTTTGGTTCCCTTTTGCACGCGGTCAATCACCTCGCGAATCTCCCCCACAGAGTCATGCGTTCGACTTGCAAGATTACGAACTTCATCTGCCACCACCGCAAACCCTCGTCCTTGCTCTCCAGCTCGAGCGGCTTCAATTGCTGCATTGAGAGCGAGTAAATTGGTCTGTTCAGAAATCCCCTCGATGACCGCTAAAATTGCGGTGATATTGGCGTTGTTGTTCGCCAATTCCTCAACAATAGGCACGGTCGCCTTCATTTGTTCAACAAGTCTCACCATCTCGGCCGCTGACAACTCCGCGACTTCTTGTCCTTGACTTGCGGAATTATTAGCCGATTCTGCCGCTTCAACCGCCGTTTCCGCATTTTGAACGACAAGCGAAGCCGTCTGTGTCATTTCTTCTGAAGCGGTCGCCACTAAATCGACTTCTCTAAACTGAGCGTCACAGCTAATTCGACTTGATGCCGCGGTTGATTTTGCCTGCGCCGCCGTTTGAGTCACTTGTTCAGAGGTGACAGCAACCTGAGAGATAGTCGACTGAAGTTTTTCTAAAAACGCATTAAACTGCACGGCGAGTTGGCCTATTTCATCCCCTGATTTTACTTCCAGTCTTTGCGTTAAATCACCTTCACCCGTCGCAATATCTTCAAGCCTAGCTACAACCTCACGAATCGGCTTAACTAGACTGTGTGATACAACACCAATCACCGCCAACCCGATAATAACAAAGCCTAACCCAGCTAAAATCTCAATGAGAACGCCTTCTTCTAATTGAGTAGTCAGCGTTCGATCTAAGGTGATGGCATCACTCAAAACGGCACTTCTAGGCATATCAAAGAAGACACCCCAAGTCTGATTAGCAATATAGACGGGATTGAATACCGTCAACCACTCGCCATCCTTGCTCCATTGAATAACAGATTCCTCTCCAAACATCAGGTCCGTCACTTGGTCTTTTGACAATACGTGACTAACGAAAGGCGTCCCAGTTTTTACATTGGGATCATCACTCGCGATAACGGACTCATCCAAACTGACAATATTAATATTACCGCTACCGCTAAATAAACTGCTATCTGAATCTGTGACGGTTTCTGCGAGTTGTGTTAAGCGCAGGTCGATCCCCAGAAAGCCAATAACCATGTTGTCTACACTGATCGGCAGAGAAAGTGATGAACTTAGGTGGTTATTGCCCCCAATTTGAGTGCTTTTAGGGGTGCTGACACAGGCTGACTCCGATGCAAGAGGACAATAAAACCGTTCCGCATTATCAAAATTATCCAGGTCCGCTTTGCTTAACACTTGGCGGACTGCGTTCTCTCCTGACTCAGTGATCTTCCAATACGTCGCAAACTGACCGAGTTCATTCGAGCCTACATAATCGGCCCCTTCGTAGTTAGAATCTTCACCATCAAGCATATTTGGCTTGAAAACGAGATAAGCGCCTTCAATCGAAGGAAATTGAATCACCGCTTGGCGCAGCATCTCATCCAGTGCTGTACGCAAGTCCTCACTTGGGACAAAATTCTCTTCCGCATTCGATTTTTGAAAGGTTGCATTGGAAATTAACATCTCCGCTCGAAAGATGGCCTCGCTAAAATAGTCTTTCACTTCACGAGCATTTATTTCAGCCCGTGCTTCCAATAGTGCCTCAGACTTTTCAACCACTGATTGAGAACTCAGTAATTGCGTAGCTTTTTGATTATTTGTAGCGTTATAGAGAGAGAAACCAATAAGTGCAAGCGACGTAAATAATAAACAGCAGCCAGCTAAAAGGGTAATTTTCCACTGTACGGAGAGAGTTCGCATAATACTTCCTTGTTCGCAAACGGTTATGCATATAAAGATGTTATCGACAGAACATCCTTTTTATTGAGTGTTTTATTACAACATGTTTATAACGATACCTCAATAATTTGAAGTATACCCATCTCTATGACAGTGCTAGTATTTCTTCCATAACAAAAAGCGTACTGCGATAGAACAACACTGGATTACGACGCTTCATTTCACATTGACCGAGAGTGCTATGTGCATTCATATTCCAGGCTTGTGTCTTTCGCTTTCACGTGAACAATTTATTAGATCGAATCACCTATTAGACCGAACCACCTATAGGATCGCCAAAATGAAAGTTATCAGCTTCAACATTAACGGGCTAAGAGCCAGACTTCACCAACTTCAAGCATTAATTGACAAACATCAGCCTGACGTTATCGGCTTACAAGAGATAAAAGTACACAATGATGCTTTCCCTCTTGAGGCAGTCGAAGCCATGGGCTATCACGTGTATTTCCATGGCCAAAAAGCCCACTATGGGGTTGCCATGCTTTGTAAACAAAAACCAAGTTCGGTTCAATACGGATTCCCTACCGATACAGACGATCATCAAAAGCGTATGATCATGGCAACGTTCGACGATGAAAACGGTAAAAAAGTCACGGTATTAAACGGTTACTTCCCTCAAGGGGACAACATCGCCCATGAGACCAAGTTCCCATACAAACGTCAGTTCTATAGTGACCTGATGACTTACCTTGATGAACACCATACGCCTGAAGACAACGTCATCGTGATGGGCGACATTAATATCAGTCCAATTGACCTCGATATCGGCATTGGTGAACCCAACCAAAAGCGCTGGCTAAAAACAGGAAAATGTTCATTCCAACCGGTAGAGAGAGAGTGGCTCAAACGACTTCTTGACTGGGGATTCATTGATACCTTCCGTCAATTGCACCCGACAGTAGATGACCAATACTCTTGGTTTGATTATCGCTCGAAAGGCTTTGTCGACAACCGAGGTCTACGTATTGATGTCGTTCTTGCAACCCAAGGACTGGCTCAAGATTGCACTGAAGCAGGCATCGACTATGAATTGCGTGGAATTGAAAAGCCATCAGATCATGCGCCGATTTGGTCTAGCTTTAAATAGCCACTTCAGATCAAGTAACGTTTTCAAAAAAAGCGCTGAACCTAAAAGGTTC
>NZ_JBFROV010000014.1:420164-424063 GCF_041471725.1 Vibrio sp. 10N.261.51.F12
GAACCTAAAAGGTTCAGCGCTTTTTTAACGTCAGTATCGACTTCGTTTTAATATGAGTTCGGCTTGCTACAAATAATTGATATTTATAGCGGCCATTTTTTGAACTTATCCAACGACGACCATTCTTCAACTTAGAGGCCTGAGATATGCAAGGAATCGTTTTTCTGCGAATTTAAAAACCGCTAGGATAATAAAGGTCAATGCCATATAGAACAATCCAGCAGCTAGGAATGATTCAAATGGCGCGTAATAACGGGCATTGACTAAGCGAGCCGCCCCCGTTAAATCCATAATCGTGACAATACCCGCGACCGCTGAGCCATGTAACATAAAGATAACTTCGTTACTGTAAGCAGGAAGCGCACGACGCAATGCACTCGGCAAGATAATACGACGGTACGTTTTCCAGTATCCCATACCGTAGGCTTTCGCCGCTTCGACTTCTCCTTTTGGCAAGCCATTTATTGCGCCACGAATAATTTCAGACGTATACGCTGATGTATTGAGAACAAACGCGACAAGTGCACAGAACCATGCGTTTTCCCAAAGGGTATCTTTTACCGGAAAAAACTGATCCATACCGTAATAAATTAAGTAAAGTTGCACCAGTAACGGGGTGCCACGGAAAAAATAAATAAATGCCCAAGATGGCGCGATGGCAAAGTAGTTATTGCTATTTCGAGCGATGGCAAGGGGGATAGCGACGCAAAGACCAATGACTAGCGACAATGACACCAACCATGCTGTAGTCCACAGTCCATCGAGATAAACCGGAAAACTATCGATAATAATAGAAAAGTCCATATCTACCTCACGTGAATGCTAAATTTGCGCTCAACCAGCTTCAATAAACCTGTTGATACCGCGGTGAAAAACAAGAAAATGATCGCGACTGACATATAAAAAGTGAAGGGCATTTTGGTTGAACCAGCAGCAAGGGAGCTGACCCGTACCATATCTTCCAAACCAATAATCGAAACCAATGCCGTCGTCTTGAGTAATACCAGCCAGTTATTACCGAAGCCAGGGAGAGCATGTCGGATCATTTGTGGCAAAAGGATGCGCCTAAAGGCCATAGGCCCACTCATTCCATAGGCTTTGGCCGCTTCCATTTCGCCTTTGTCGACGGCCATAATGGCGCCACGAAAAGTTTCTGCCATATACGCGCCAAAGATGAAACCAATGGTCAGCACACCAGCAATAAATGGAGAGACGTCAATATAATCCGGTAGGTAAGCGGTCCACTCATGGTTCGGGTTGCTCGAGGTAAACCACTCATTCAACCATTCATTAACAGCATACAAGCTATTATTGAGTAATATTTGCCCACCAAAGAATATCAACATCATCAAAACAAGATCGGGGATCCCACGGATAATGGTGGTATATAATGTGGCGATCGCACGAGCCCACCGATAGGGAGCAAGTTTAGCCAGCGCGCCTAACATGCCTAGAAGCATTGCGAGAATCAATGACAACACGGCCACTTCTATCGTCAGCACAGCCCCTTTGAGGATGGAGGCTTCATATCCTTGTAAATCGAGCATAGTTTCTTCCAACTGCGAAACTTAAGCATTGATAATTCTACCATACGGGTCGTTGACTCGTATTTTGGTAAAAAGGCTTGAGATAACACTCAAGCCTTATCAATGAGCGGTTAGATAAGCGGGTTACTTACCGTATACGTCATAATTAAAGTATTTTGCAGCAATCTCTTGATAAACACCCTTCTCGCGTAGTGACAAAATAGCCGCATCCAGTTGTTTAGTTAGATCTTTGTCTTGTTTACGGACAGCAATACCAAAACCATCACCAAACCATTTAGGGTCAGTTAATGAAGGGCCAACGAATTCATAGGCATCGCCACCTTCTTTTTTCAGTACACCATCTTCAAGAGCAGAGGCATCACCCAATACCGCCGCGATACGACCGTTACCAAGGTCAAGGTAAGCTTCATCAAACGAACCGTAGCGTACGATTTCAACACTGTCACCGAAGTTATCAGTTAAGTATTTATCATGGGTCGTTGCACGCTGAACACCGATTTTCACACCATTAAGGTTGTCGAAATCAATACCCGCGTCTTTTTTCGCAATAAATTTGTTCGGAATAAGTGCGTATTTACCCGTAAAATCAATTTTCTTTTTACGTTCTTCAGTAATCGACATCGCGGCGATAATCGCATCATATTTACGCGCCAATAGGGAAGGAATAATGCCATCCCAATCTTGAGGAACGATGACACATTTCGCTTTTAGCTCTTCACACAGAGCGTTAGCCATATCAACATCAAAACCTTTTAGGGAGCCATCGGCTTCTGTCCAACTAAATGGAGGATACGCACCTTCAATACCAAAGCGCACTGTTTTCCATTCCTTTGCTTGTGCTACTCCAGTTGCTGCTGTCGCAATAATTGCCGCTGCTAATAACCACTTTTTCATTTCCATACTCCTGTGATTTACATTATTTTTAACTTAACGTTATTTTAGTGTTGTGTTGCTTTTATGTTGTGTTGCTTTTTATTCATTATTGTATGACGCGTCGTCTTATCTATTGGCGTATCAAGTATCAGACGCGTACCAATGTTTTGCGCATCGGTAACGATTAGCAGCACTGCCAACCGCTTGATAATTAGTAAATAGACGAAATGAATTGCTTCAAACGTTCTGATTCTGGTGATGTAAATAACTGCGCAGGGTCCCCCTGCTCTTCAACCAAGCCTTGATGCAGAAACATCACGTGATTCGATACATCACGGGCAAACGCCATTTCATGAGTCACCACCAACATGGTGCGCCCTTCTTCTGCTAAATCACGCATTACACCCAAAACCTCCCCAACCAATTCAGGGTCGAGAGCAGACGTTGGCTCATCAAATAGCATCACTTCAGGTTCGACAGCAAGCGCTCTTGCAATTGCCGCTCGTTGCTGTTGACCGCCAGACAAATGGCCAGGGTAATAATCTTTACGCTCATACAATCCGACTTTTTTGAGTAACAATTCTGCATTTTCTATCGCTTGTGCTTTCGGAACGCCCAACACATGAACAGGGGCTTCGATTACATTCTCTAGTACGGTCATGTGAGACCAAAGATTGAAACCCTGAAAAACCATAGCTAAACGCGAACGGATGCGTTGAACTTGCTTTTCATTAACGGGAACGGCCTCACCGGAGCGATTGTTTTTCATTTGAATCAATTCACCATTGACCCAAATTTCACCTAAAGTAGGAGTTTCGAGGAGGTTGATGCAACGAAGGAAGGTACTTTTTCCAGAGCCCGATGAGCCAATAATTGATACTACATCGCCTTTATGAGCGGTAAGGGAAATCCCCTTTAAAACTTCATTTTGACCAAATGTCTTATGCAGTTCTTTTATGTCCAGCGCTGGTACATCATTCATGCGCTTGTGCTCCCTGTATTTTATGGACTGCTAAGGTACTCCGACCTTTTGATATTCGATACAAGCTAGCACTACAAAGTGGTGTTTGCAACAAATTATTAACCTAATATACTGATTAATACAGCGATTATAACTGAGATAATATGCACATTAAAGTGCTTTAAACTCGAAATTATGAATATTACCACCACTTTGATGCAAAACTAGTCAACAATCAACCAGCAATTCAACGCCTTGTATATATTTCTCAAATGTTACATAAATACCACTAGTGATAGAATTTAAAACTATAGAATAAGCAAATCGCCAGATCATTAGCCTGACTTATCACTCATTAGCAGGACTTATCACATGTGAGGCTGAGTTGATAATAGCCGATTGGGTCAAGACGCAATCCGTCTTCTCAATTACGTAACCAAACGTAAAAAAGCACGCTAAGCGTGCTTTTTATTCATTTAAAAGCGATTATCCGTTCGCTAACCATTAACCATTAACCA
>NZ_JBFROV010000014.1:424788-541969 GCF_041471725.1 Vibrio sp. 10N.261.51.F12
ACCATTAACCATTAACCATTGTTCCACAATTCAAACGCTTGGTCGGCGCTAAATTTACCATCTAACAAAGCTCGTCCTACAATAACGCCTGCAACACCTGAGCCTTTTAGCGCAGCAATGTCCTCTAAACTACCAATGCCACCCGATGATTGAAACTGCACTTGGGGATATTGGCGACATAAATCCACATACAGCTCCACATTACTTCCTTGTAGTGTGCCATCACGAGAAATATCAGTGCATAACACGTGCTTGAGTCCGACCGTTAAATAGTCGTCGATAAGTGCCTCAATCGTGACACCAGAATCCTCTTGCCAACCCGAGATCGCAACCTTTCTGACGCCCTGATCATCAATATTAATATCAAGGGCAAGTACGATTCTTTCAGGACCATACTTTTCCATCCACCCTTTAACTAAAGCTGGCTGTTTGACGGCTGTCGAACCGACCACCACTCGTTGAGCACCCGCTTCTAGCAAATCCACGACGTCTTGTTCCGTGCGTACTCCACCGCCGATCTGTATGCTTGCTGGCGTACTCGCTAGCAATGTTGCAATCAAATCGAGTTGACGAGCGGTAGTATCTTTCGCTCCCGTGAGATCCACAAGGTGCAACCAGTTAGCGCCAGCCTGATGGTATAGGTTAAACTGCTCCGCAGGGTCCACTTTGTATTCTGTAACTTGGCCATAATCTCCTTGGTAGAGTCTTACAACCTGTCCTTCTATTAAATCAAGTGCTGGAATGATCACTTTTCAATCCCTTTTAATATCTCTATTCACGGACTCAAGACAACGCCTTGTGTCTTTATTAAATCATCTGGTTTTGAACACGGCTGCTAAACCATTTCAAGGAAGTTTTGGATCAACTTCGAACCAGCTTTTGATGAGCGTTCAGGGTGAAATTGTACCCCGTAATAGTTTTCACTTTGGATAGCGGCGCTAAACGCTGTTCCATAGTCACATTGTGCAATGGTGTAATCACCAACCTGCATACCGAAACTGTGCACAAAGTAAAAATATTCTGAATCTTCAATACCTGAAAACAGCGGATGCCCAGAATTAGCTTTAACCGTATTCCACCCCATATGAGGCAAAGGAAGCGAGCCTGTTTCAAGCTTTTTCACTTCACCATCACATAAGCCAAGACATTCGACTTGTTGATCCGCTTTCTGACCTTTTTCTTGCGATAGCTTACCGAGAAGTTGCATACCTAAACAAATTCCTAATAAAGGTTGCTCGACCTGTTTCACCAACTCAATAAGGTTTCTCTGCTCAAGGTTTTTCATCGCTTCACTGGCCGTACCAACTCCCGGCAGAAACAGCTTGTCAGCGCCAAGTACAATATCCGCATCTTTTGAAATCGTGACGGCGTAACCAAGACGTTCAATAGCAAACTTCACTGACGAAACGTTAGCGCAACCAGTATCAATAATGACGACTTTTTGTTTTGTACGTTCCATTACAACACCCCTTTACTACTCGGGAGCTCATTACCTTCGACTTTTATCGCCTGACGCAGCGTGCGACCAAAGGCTTTAAACAGGCTTTCAATGATGTGGTGATCGTTGTGGCCTGATGAAGAAAGATGCAATGTACACGCTAGCGTATCCGTTAATGAACGGAAGAAATGCACCACCATTTCTGTCGATAGGTCGCCAACCTGCTCGCGAGAAAACTCTGCTTCAAATTTAAGATAAGGTCGACCGGACAAATCTAGTCCACATTGTGCAAGACACTCATCCATTGGTAGGCTAAAGCCAAAACGACCAATACCACGTTTATCACCCAGCGCTTCTTTTAAAGCTTGTCCGAGTGCAAGTGCCGTGTCTTCAATCGTATGGTGATCATCGATGTGCAAATCACCCTTCACATCGATTTTCATTTGGAAACCGCCATGGGTCGCGATCTGATCAAGCATGTGGTCGAAAAAGCCCATCCCCGTCGAAATCTCATTGCCACCCGCCTCGTCGAGATTGACGAAAACCTTAATATCCGTTTCTTTTGTCGTTCTGATGACCTCTGCTGTTCGAGCATTTACAGTGAGATCTTTTAAAATATCACGCCAACCCATTGTCTCAGGGTGATATTGAATACCACGTATTGCCATATTCTCTGCCAGTTGTAGATCGGTCGCACGGTCACCGATGACGACTGATGTTTTAAAGTCTACTTTTCCACTTTGCAGATACTCTTTCACCATGCCTAGTTTTGGCTTACGGCACGAACAGTTATCTTCGTCAAAGTGTGGGCAGATGAGTACATCATCAAACAGCACGCCTTGAGATTCGAAAATTTCCATCATCATATCTTGGGGCGCATCAAAATCTGCTTGCGGATAGCTGTCTGTACCCAGACCATCTTGATTGGTCACCATGACCAATCGATAACCGGCATTTTGAAGTGCTAACAAGCTTGGAATCACAAAAGGTTCAAGCTTCAGTTTGTCTAGGCGATCGACTTGAAAATCAATTGGTGGTTCAACGATCAGCGTGCCATCACGGTCGATAAATAAGATTTTTTGTTGGTTGCTCACTATAAAATTCCTTGTCTGTATGCGTCGTTTAGGCAGCGCTTTGATTTATTTTATTGCGGATAAATGCGAGCGTTTTTTCGCATTCATCCCGATTACCGACACTGATGCGGACACAGTTCTCTATTGGGGAGTTACGCAAGATAATGCCGTTATCCCACGTGGCTTTAAACAGCTCATCCCCATTAGTAAATTCAACTAATAGATAGTTACCCCACCCTTCATGAACCACAACACCCGGCAACATAGTCAACCCAGCCTGTAGATAAGCACGGTTGGCATTAAGATCGAGCACTTGGTACTTCGTTCGCGCTAAACCATGCTCGGATAACGCTTGAATAGCAATATCTGCTACGGGCACGGGTACTGGATATGGCGCAATCACCTTAAGCAGAACATTAATCAGCGGCTCGTTAGCAAGGGTAAAACCGCAACGTAAGCCAGCCAAAGCAAAGGCTTTGGATAATGTTCTCAGAATCGCGAGATTGTCGTACTCCGCTAATAAATCAACCGTAGAGGCTTCAGGACAAAAGTCGATGTATGCCTCATCCATAACCACAATGGCTTTATCTTTTGTCATTTCCAGCAAAGCAATAATGTCGTCACGATTGACTAAATTACCGGTTGGGTTGTTAGGGCTGCACACAAACACGAGTTTCACTGACTCTAAACTTGCTTCTATTGCAGGAAGATCCAATTGCCAGTCAGATGTCAAAGGCACGACTTTTCTTGCTACGCCAATCGTCTCAGCGCTGATGGCATACATACCGTAGGTAGGCGGGCAAAATAAAATACTGTCTTCACCAGGCTCACAAAAAGCACGAATCAGCAGTTCAATGCCTTCATCAGCGCCTCGAGATGTCAATGTTTGACCAGGTGCTATACCTGCGTAGGCAGCGTACGCTTCTATTAGTGCTTTCGGTTGACATTCGCTATAACGATTTAAACGAGAAAAGTCTGTTTTATATTCATTATCAAATGGGGATTCATTCGCATTCAGCCAAATGTCGCCAGAACCGCCGATACGTCGAGCCGACATATAAGGAGTAAGTGCTTGCACTTGCTTACGCGCTAATTTTTCCATTATTTTTGCTCCTGCGCTAGCTTCTCAACACGGATGGTAACCGCTCGCTTGTGCGCATCTAACCCTTCAGCTTCCGCCATTGTCACCACCGTTGGCGCCAGTAACTTTAAGCCATCTTTTGATAACTCTTGTACCGTCATTCTCTTTGAAAAATCAGCAAGGCCCAAGCTAGAGTGCGTTCTTGTATAACCGTAGGTAGGCAAGACGTGATTCGTGCCTGATGCATAATCCCCCACTGACTCCGGAGACCAATCTCCTAGAAAAATGGAGCCCGCGTTATCGAGCAATGGTAAGAGTTCCCGCGGATTCTTCGTCTGGACAATTAGGTGCTCAGGGCCATAGTAATTAGAAATCGAGACACATTGTGTCAACGACTCGGCAATTATCACAAGGCTCGAACCTAATGCTTTTTGCGCAATATCCGCTCGCGTCAGCACTTGAAGCTGTTTTTTAACCGCTTCTGTTACCTGATCGGCCACCACAGCCGACGGTGTCACCAATACAACCTGAGAGTCAGGACCGTGTTCTGCTTGGCTCAATAAGTCTGCTGCTACAAAATCAGGATCTGCACTGTCGTCGGCAATCACTAGCACTTCTGATGGGCCAGCGGGCATATCGATAGCCGCCCCGCGGAAATCGTTACTCACTTGACGTTTTGCTTCTGTTACGTACGCGTTGCCCGGCCCGAATATTTTATCGACCTTAGAGACGGTCTCGGTACCGTAAGCCATCGCAGCGATGGCTTGACCCCCTCCCACGTTGTATACCTCATCGATGTTACACAACTTTGCTACATACAAGATTTCATCAGCAATCGGTGGTGGTGAACACAAGACAACCTTACGGCACCCTGCGATTTGAGAAGGGACACCAAGCATGAGTACCGTAGACGGTAGCGGAGCGCTTCCCCCCGGTATATACAAACCAACATTATTGATTGGCCTAGTCACTTGTTCACACACGACACCGGGCTGAGTCTCAACTTTTAATGGCTGAGGGCGTTGCGCTTTATGAAACTTCGAAATATTCGCATACGCTTGCTCAAGGGCTTGCTTCATCTTATCCGTCAGGCGGTTAGACGCGGCTTCAATTTCTTCATTCGTCACCCGAATTGAATCCGGGCGCACGTTATCAAACTTTTCAGTCAACGCAAACAAAGCGCTGTCTCCGCCTTGGCGCACTTGTTCAATAACAGAGGACACAGCAGCGGTAATATTCGCACCATCTGCTATCGCTGGTCGTTCCAAGATTGACTCTTGTTGGGGTTGGCTCAGTGAGCGCCAAACAACGGTTCTCATAGTCTCTACCCCATCATTTTTTCAATTGGTAGCACAAGGATGGAACTCGCACCGAGTTCTTTTAAACCTTCCATCGTTTCCCAGAAAAGATTTTCTGTGCTCACCAGGTGAACCGCTACTCGTTCTTTATCTGTTGAAAGTGGCAGTACGGTAGGATCTTCAGCTCCTGGAAGTAGTGCTTTAATCTGTTCTAACTTCGCAATCGGCGCGTGTAACATGATGTACTTAGACTCTTTGGCTTGTTGTACACCTTGCATGCGAGTCAACAATTTCTCAATCAACGCTAACTTATCGGCATCAAATTCACCCTGACGCTGGATTAATGTCGCCTTAGAGCGGAAAATTACTTCGGCTTCTTTTAAACCATTGGCTTCTAAGGTCGCACCCGTTGACACCAAATCAGCAATCGCATCGGCAAGACCAGCACGAGGCGCAACCTCAACCGATCCTGTTAGCATACAAGCACTAAAGTCGACACCTTGCTCGTCCATGTAAGATTTTAACAACTGAGGATAAGTGGTAGCAATACGCTTACCAGCAAGATCTTGAGGTCCGTTGTACGTCACATCTTTATCAATAGCGATAGACAAACGACAGCCACCAAAATCTAAACGGCGCAACGTGTGGAATTCATTTGGCTCGCCCAAAGCAATACGATCTAAACGCACTTCTTCCAGTTCATTTTCACCGATGAACCCAAGGTCAACGACACCATCCATAATCAAACCAGGGATATCGTCATCACGCACGAGTAGTAAATCAATTGGCATGTTGAGTGAGTGAACGACGAGACGCTCACCCATCACATTAAATTTCACTCCACATTTCTTTAGGAGGTCTTGGCTATCTCGGCTGAGGCGGCCTTTCTTTTGGATTGCGATTCTTAGACGTTGTGTTTGCATTGCTGTATCCCTGTGCAAAAGATTAATTTCAAAATTATAAAACGAAAAAACCCTCGAGAGTTTTGGTCTCCCGAGGGTTAATTCTTAAATCTTGCTTCGAACCTCCGAGAGTTTAGTTAGCTCTCGGATATGCGCGCATCTCCCGAAAGACTAGATTGGGTGATGATGGTGATGATGAATGTTCATATCGTTTAAGCGCATAATTATTTGGCGATTCCTTTTAAGCTGTGACTTCACACTAACTAAGCTCAGCTAAATTTTCAACCACTAATTTACAGTTTTTCAAAAATAATCTTGCTGACAGAATAAGAATTCTGCTTTTAACCCCTGCGCGTCGGATTAGTATAAAAAATTCGCACAAAAAAGGAGCCATAAAGGCTCCTAATATTCACATAACGGTGCCAATAGGCACGGCGTGATTACGCTTTGATATCTTGTGACATTCGAGCACGTGATAACGCTGACAGCACGAAGCATACCAATACAAAGGTAACACTCGCAGCTGCGAATGAGATCCAAACTGAATTGGTCATGCCAAGCGCGATAAAGCCAACACAAGATACGACGGCTACCGACAATGCATAAGGCAACTGAGTGGATACGTGATCAATATGATTACAACGTGCTCCGGTTGATGACAGAATCGTTGTGTCGGAAATTGGTGAACAGTGGTCTCCAAATACAGAGCCCGCAAGCACTGCACCTAACATCGGTAGCATCATCGTGATATCCGTCGCACCAGCCATATCACCTGCGATAGGCAGCATAATGCCAAATGTGCCCCATGACGTTCCTGTCGAGAATGCCATCAAGCCAGCCAATAAGAACAAAATGACAGGTAACCAATGAACATCGATACTGCCTTGAACCGTTGATGACAGGTAAGCACCCGTTTTCATATCACCAATGACTGAACCAATGGACCAAGCAAAGAACAAAATGAGAATCGCACCGAACATCGATTTAGCACCGATCCACATGGTTATCGCGATATCTTTAAAGGCTAATTTTTGCTTAACCACAGTAAACACGGCTGTTGCAAGACCGGCACTGCCGCCATAAATCAACGACATGCCTACATCAGTGTTTTCAAACGCACCAAGTAAGTTAAATGGTAAACCATCAGAAGCGAGTGCTTGACTGCCGGTAAATAACATTGCACCTATCATGGCAAAGATTAAAACAAGGATAGGTAGCACAAGATCCGACACCGAACCAAAATCACTCTCTTTGATGTCGAGTTCTTCATTTAATTCATGTGCTTCTTTTGTGTCATTGTCTTTGTCGTGATCAAAGCCAATGCCCTGCTTCGCTCGTAACTCATGCTTACGCATTGGGCCAACGTCCAGTTGGAACCAGGCGACGGCGAATACCATTAACAGCGCAAAGACGGCATAAAAGTTCATCGGTATTAAACGAACATAAGCACCAATTGCGGAATACTCAGTAATACCATGACTAATTAAGATACCACTGACAATCGTCATGATGTATGCACCCCAACTTGAAGCGGGCATCAATACACACATTGGTGCGGCCGTTGAATCAAGAATGTACGCCAACTTAGCACGAGACACATAAAAGCGGTCTGTCACAGGGCGGGAGATAGCTCCCACCGCTAGACTATTAAAATAGTCATCGACAAAAATAAACACACCAAGGCAAGCGGCAAGCAGTTTTGAACCGCGTTTACTTTTAACTCGAGACTGAGCCCATTCGGCAAACGCTTTAGTTCCGCCGGATAAGGTTAATAGTGCAGTCATCATGCCCAACAGCAGCAAGAAACCAACAATACTCATATTCCAGATATTCAGGCTGCCGTCTTCTATTACGACACCAGAAACAGTATCAAAGACATAGCCTGCAGCATTGGCAACAGAGTAATCATTTAGAAGGAAGGCACCTAAAACAATACCTACTCCTAATGAGAGTAAAACACGACGTGTGATGATAGCCAAACTCAAAGCTACGAGCGGCGGTAGCAATGACAATGGTGAGGAAGCAAAATCGATTAAGTTCATGATCTTCAGAAACCAGTTTTAATTATGGTCAGAGATCTACTGCAGACATGCGTGTAACACATAGATTTCAACATAATGTTGAATAAGCGAAAGAAAAGCGATTGCTTTTCCAACCCCCACAGTAGCGCTCCATAGTTTAACAAATAATAGACTATGGCAGTGTTGTTCCTTTCAGAGACAACACCAGCAAGATAGTTTGATCTTCTATTCTCACTTCGGCGACCGCGCCTTTTGTTGTCGTTCATTGGCATCACCCCAACGACAAGTACTTTTCGCAGTCGCACCTCTACATCAAAAGCAAAATCATCGACTAACTTATAAGCTCACAGTTAGAGGAATGTTCTTACTTTTGCATTAGGTGCGCGCCATTGTACTTATCGAACTGTTAATTGCAACATCAATGTTGTGAAGAGGTTGTTACGCCTTATTACCTAGGCTAATTCAGGCATCATTCGCCTAGGTTGGAGGAAAGTTTTTCGCGGAATAAAAGACCGGCAATTGAGCAAAAGATAACAACGTTAATAACGATGTTGATGCCTCTTTATATGTCGATACCACTTTAATAGTGAACTTATAGCATGACTTAATCGCGCGAGCGCAGTTAGTATTGTGCTTTGGGCTATCAATATAATAGGTATTCCATTACATTTTCGATATCTGCGATGGACATTTGCGTTTCAAATAAGTTCCGTTAGCGACTTAGATTTATAAACTAAACTTTATAACTAAAGATTTTTTGCAATTAATATGCAACAAAACCAAACATCAATAACCCATTCTAATGAATGTCATACCGTGAACATCAGTCTCTAAATAAATTCATCTGTAATCATTAGTAACACTTAAAGTAATCTTTCTTAGTTTTATCAATTTTGTGTAAAGATTATTATATTTTCACTTTTGTTACACCTAATTCATTGTCAATATGGCCGATGAAGTTTATTATTAAAGCCGAACGAAACAAAATCATGGGAATTGTCATGTCTGAATTAACAAAAACATTGCTTAATATTCGTAGCCTACGTGCATTTGCTCGTGAACTAACGGTTGAGCAATTAGAAGAAGCACTAGAAAAACTTACTATTGTTGTCACTGAAAGACGAGAGTCTGATGAAGAAGAACGAGCAGAAAGAGAAGCTCGTGAAGCTAAACTGAGCGAATACGCACAGATGATTGCTAAAGATGGTATCGATGTTGAAGACCTAATCGCTGCATTATCTGGTGAATCTAAAGCGAAAAACAAAAGCAAACGTGCACCGCGTCCTGCTAAATACAAATACCTTGATGACAACGGCGCAGAAAAAACATGGACAGGCCAAGGCCGTACTCCATCAATAATCCAAGCCGCGTTAGATGCAGGTAAATCTCTAGAAGAATTTGAGCTTTAATCACGTATTCTATTGTGTTTAAAGACATATAAAAAAAAGCGCCTTTACGGCGCTTTTTTATTATCTTTCCCAGTATGCTTCTTCTAAGCTATCTTCTCTTTCCGGCAAACCTCGTGATAAGCGTGGTGAATGCTGAACCAATACTTCATAGCTTGCTCTATTAGAGTATTTGCATACCTGAGAAAAAGAAGAGTACGTTAAAAATTGATGCTGATGCTTGCTTGAATTAGGCACGTTTTCTTTATGGTGTTTATTTGCTGCCATGTCATGCAGTAGGGCTGAAAGCGCAGCATCACCCGCACCATTGGTATTTTTAATTTTCTCTGGTCCGCCCATATAAGGTGCAATATGAGAGTAAATTTTCGTTGGAGTGATGCATTCTTGCTTGATTGCTGGGCGGCTAAATTCATAGCGATTAAACTCTGCAATACTCCCTGGCAACAGTGGCAGTGACGTTTCGCGTTTCGCACTGTCTTCAGTGTAGCCAGCCATAAATAAACCGATAGGGCCTGCAGTACACAATACCAAATCCACCCAATCAAGCGCGATGTTTGATGCGGCCAAAGGATCACTTTCCCCTGTTAATGCTTCCGCTTCATCTTCATTCATGGCAACCACTGTCACGTGTTGCTGTAAAAAGTCCTGCCAGTATTTCGGATCACCTTGAATAACAAAACGTGTACCCAGGGTTAAAACGACTGGTACATCGTATTTCTTTGCGTATTCTATTGCTTGCATGGTTGCCGCCGGCATTGGATCACCAGGTTTGCAACGAACTAAATAAGCAGTCAGTACCAATGCCGATGCTTTCTTGAATATTTTTTCTGGGATACTTTCTGGCTGTAATTGATTCATTTTACCTTCACTAATAGCAAACGTACGTTCGCCATCTTCGGTAATTAAGGTAAAACAACGCCCAATCGCACCTTCAACACCTTGTAAGTAGTTGAGATCCATTCGACTCGACGTATTACACAGGTAACGGTAGCCGTAACTGCCAATTTTAATATCTGAGCTCATAACCCCCAGTAATACCGATTTATCGTCGGCTAATACCGAGAAGTTGTGCAACGTATTCCCAATCGTTCCACCAGCAAACTCGTTAGTGATGAGTTCTTTTTCCTTTAACTCGGTATATAACGCTTCCGCTGCTTTATCATCAATGACCAGTGAATGTCCCTTACTCAAGCCATATTTTTCAATCAAACTGCTGTCCACTTTCGCTTCAATATCAACCAAGGTTTGATCAATACCAACAATATGAGTTTTCGACATTTTTTTATTGGTTTGTGTTTGGCTCACCAATGGGTCACGAGCATGAACAGGAAAGTAATGCTTAGATTTTCTTTGGCCAGGGAATTTCATAACAGTATCTACGTAAGGAAAAAGACGTCGGCAATTCTAACTCTGTATAGATCATCAGAGCAACATGCGCAATTAAAGCAAACGATACCGTATTCGATTTTTTTATTATTGCCCTTGTAATCCTCCTCAATAGGACACACATAACGTCCTTAAGAAAGTGTGATTTGGTTCGCGGAACTGTATTGCACGTTTTGTTTCTGCTAAAATCTGCGTCCAATTACTATAGGTGGTATTTAAACATGTCTGATAACAGCCAAAAGAAAGTGATCGTCGGTATGTCCGGCGGTGTGGATTCCTCCGTTTCTGCCTATCTTCTCAAACAACAGGGCTATCAAGTAGAAGGCCTGTTTATGAAGAACTGGGAAGAAGATGACAATGAGGAATATTGTACGGCTGCTGAAGATCTTGCAGACGCACAAGCTGTTTGCGACAAGCTTGGTATCCACCTACATACCATAAACTTTGCGGCTGAATATTGGGATAATGTCTTTGAGTACTTCCTAGCCGAGTACAAAGCGGGTCGAACGCCCAACCCGGACATTCTTTGTAACAAAGAAATCAAGTTCAAAGCCTTCTTAGAGTTCGCTGATGAAGTACTAGATGCTGACTTTATTGCTATGGGTCACTATGTTGACCGAACCTTCCCGGAAAACGGCGGTAAACCACAAATGTTACGCGGTTTAGACGGTAATAAAGACCAGAGTTACTTCCTTTATACGCTAAGCCATGAACAAGTTGCTCGAAGCTTATTTCCTGTTGGTGAACTGGAAAAGCCTGAGGTTCGACGCATCGCTGAAGAACAAGACCTCATTACTGCCAAGAAAAAAGACTCAACGGGTATCTGTTTTATAGGCGAGCGCAAATTTACCGATTTCTTGTCTCGCTATTTGCCCGCTCAACCGGGTAAAATTGAAACACCTGAAGGCGATGTCATCGGTGAACATCAAGGGCTTATGTACCATACTCTTGGACAACGTAAAGGTCTTCACATCGGTGGTCAAAAAGGCGGCGGTGGTAACGAAGACCCATGGTATGTCGCAGAAAAAGACCTCAAGCGTAATGTATTGATCGCCGTACAAGGCGCAGACCATCCACTTCTTAAGTCGAATGGTTTACGTGCATCTCAATTGCATTGGGTTGATCGTGAAGTGGTGAAGGCACCATTCACATGCACGGTAAAAACACGTTATCGTCAGCAAGATATACCATGTACAATCATACCGATTGACGACAGCAATATAAAAGTGATCTTTGACGAACCACAAGTTGCTGTTACACCTGGACAATCGGCTGTCTTTTATCAAGACAACGTCTGCCTTGGTGGCGGTATCATTGAAGAGCGCATTTAATTTTTTAGGAGAACTACGTGGCTAATACACTTTATGACCGTACTGTTGCATTTGCTGGACTTTGCCAAGCAGTTGCACTCGTGCAAAACATGGCAAAAGACGGTTACTGTGATTCAGACGCGTTCGAAACTTCACTTAAAGCCATCACAAACACCAGTCCAGCCAACACCATTGGTGTATTTGGTAGCGAAGCCGATCTTAAGGTTGGACTCGAATGCCTAGTAAATGGCATCGATAGCACTCCAGCTGGAAGTGAAATCACGCGATACATTATCAGTTTAATGGCACTTGAGCGTAAACTTAGCAGCCGAAATGATGCGATGTCTCAGCTTGGTGACCGTATTCAAATGGTTGAGCGTCAACTCGAACATTATGAACTGCTCGACGAACAAATGATCAGTAATCTCGCCAGCGTTTACCTTGATGTCGTCAGTCCAATTGGCCCTAGAATTCAAGTCACAGGTACCCCTTCTGTGCTGCAACAAACCGGCACACAACATAAGGTTCGCGCCTTACTTCTATCGGGGATTCGCAGCGCAGTACTTTGGCGTCAAGTAGGCGGTAAGCGCCGTCATCTTGTCTTTGGCCGTAAGAAGATGATTGAACAAGCCAAGATCCTATTGGCAAGAATGTAACCCAATAGCTCGCGATAATACGCGAGCTATTTTTTAAGCAAAATAACTTTCGCGCAAACGTTTGCGCAATATTCGTGACAATTGCTTCGATTATTGGTATAAAGCTCACGAAATTTAGACACTCAATTCAGGAGAACACCATGGAACTGTCAGCACTGACGGCTGTTTCACCAGTAGACGGCCGTTACGGAAGTAAAACAGCGGCATTACGTAGCATCTTTAGTGAGTTTGGTTTACTAAAGTACCGCTCTATCGTTGAAATTCGTTGGTTACAAAAGCTTGCAGCAACGGATGCCATTACAGAAGTTCCAGCATTCAGTGCAGAAGCAAATCAGTTTTTAAATGAATTGGCGGCAAACTTCAGTGAAGCCGATGCACAACGTATTAAAGATATCGAGCGCACGACGAACCACGATGTTAAAGCGGTTGAGTATTTCCTGAAAGAAAAAGTAGCGGACATTCCAGAGCTTCACGCGGTCAACGAGTTTATCCACTTCGCTTGTACTTCTGAAGACATCAACAATACCTCTCACGCGCTAATGCTAAAAGAAGCGCGCGAGACGGTTATTCTTCCTGAACTTCGTAATATCATCGATGCTATCAGCAACCTAGCTGTCGAGTATCGCGATATTCCATTACTTTCTCGTACACACGGTCAACCTGCTTCCCCATCAACGATGGGTAAAGAAATGGCAAACGTGGCGTATCGTATGGAACGTCAATACAAGCAAATCGAAGCGGTTGAAATTCTTGGTAAAGTCAACGGCGCTGTGGGTAACTACAACGCTCACCTTTCTGCTTACCCTGACATCGATTGGCATCAGTTTAGTGAAGAATTTATCACTGAATCACTTGGCGTAACGTGGAACCCGTTCACGACTCAAATTGAACCACACGATTACATTGCAGAATTATTCGATGCGATTGCTCGTTTCAACACTATTCTTATCGACTTCGATCGTGACGTTTGGGGCTACATCGCACTCGGTCACTTCAAGCAAAGAACCATTGCTGGTGAAATCGGTTCCTCGACAATGCCACACAAAGTAAACCCAATTGACTTCGAAAACTCAGAAGGCAACCTTGGTCTTGCTAACGCGGTATTCTCGCACCTTGCACAAAAACTGCCTGTTTCTCGCTGGCAACGTGACCTAACGGACTCAACGGTTCTTCGTAACCTTGGCGTTGGTTGTGGCTACGCCATCATCGCTTACACGTCGACGCTAAAAGGCATCAGCAAGCTAGAAGTCAACCGTGAGGCACTATTGGCAGAGTTAGACAAGAACTGGGAAGTATTGGCGGAACCTGTTCAAACGGTCATGCGTCGTTACGGTATCGAAAAGCCGTACGAAAAGCTAAAAGAACTGACTCGCGGTAAGCGTATCGATGGTGACGCTATGCGTGCCTTCATCGATGGTCTAGAGCTACCAGAAGACGAGAAAGCTCGCCTTAAGCTAATGACACCAGCGAACTATATTGGTCAAGCTATTGAGCTCACAGACAAGCTGTAAGCTTTTCGTCTGATTGATTAATTTGGGCAAACGGCTCAGGTTCTCGACACGTAATAAGAAAGGGCTGCAGTAAATGCAGCCCTTTCTTTATTTACCTTGTTCCACCCTAAATAAGGTTGACACTTTAAGCCGCCCCGCTCACAACCGTCCTACTTTTTTTGGAAAAACAGGGTTATGGTCCCCACTTCTTTACCAAACTTCTGAATGCTCGTCAGGTTAAAAAGGTGCTTATCATCTTGCCGGTATAACCAGTCATCAAAAGCGACGGTGTACGTTGACCCGTCAACTTCTAACTCAAAGTCATACTGCCAACGCAGGGCGTTGCCTTCTGCTTGCCCGATCGCCTTCCCGATGATGTCATCAGCCGTTCCTTCGTAGGTACCATCGGCTAATCGCTTAATGGTCCAAACTCGTTGGTCAATTTCCCCATCGTCAAAGACGAAGTCTTCCGTCAGCGTCAGCGTATCCCCAACCACCACGCCAGCAATCTCCACTTCAAAGCGACGGGTTTGCTTGTCACTGTAATCCTGAACCATTCCCCACGCCGTTGAACGGCCATCAAAGTAGCCAAATAGATCAAATTCTGGAGTCGTTCCTTGATACTCACTTAAATCAGCACTGCACGCCGTGATGAATAATAAAAGAGAAGCAAATAGGGCTCTTACGCATTTCTTCATCAATTCATTCCTATCAGCTGGGCTCTTAATTTAGGGTACTGACTGTTAGAAGCTAGCCAAATCCCCAAGAATCCATCGTTTAACGATTCATCGGTAATTTTCCCAACACTTTGCAGCGGCGCGTCGTTGTTTAGATAATAAAAGGAACCTTGAGACCCATCGGTAACATAGATGAGTTGTTGACCCTCTTTTATGTCTGGGAACACGTCATATAATCTCGCGATCCACTCGCTTCTAGTGCTTTTCTCCACGCCCATTTTTTCCCATTGGTCCAGAGTCGCTTCGAGTAACTGCGATCGGCTGATGTCTCTTTGGTACTGTATTCGTAAAGCGACGGGATGCGGAGACACATCGTCCGACAATTGATACGTGCCTTGTGGCGCAAGCAACTCAGAACGATAGACATCAAAAAATAGCCAAGATAGTTGAGCCTCCCCCACGACTTTCCAATGTTTCCATGCTTCATAGCTAACGGTTTTGTCGCCCGCCGCACTCACAGGCAACGCCAGAGCCATAGACATTAACGCGGTTATTGCAATATTACGAATCATGCTTTAATACTCCTTCAACTAAGCGCTTGTAACGGACAACGAACCAAATGATCGCCCACCACTCAACAAACAAAATGGCTAATGTGAGGGGTATAGGGTAACCAATGTTGACCGCTTCTAGCTTAATACCCGCTAGATAACTCAGCGAACCACCGATACCCCCAATAGTAGATACGAGGAAAATCGGATATTGAATCAACGTTGATCGTAAAAAATTTGCGTACCAAGAAAAAGCTAACCAGAGCGTTACCAGCCAAACTGGTACGACTGGCACTGAAAATATTAAGACTCCACTAGCCACGTTGATGCTATCAATACTCAAACCCGCAAGGGTGATAAAGACAATATCCCTTAAGTTGATGCCTAACGGTTTGAAAGTAGCCAACACTGTCAGCACCGCAAGCGAAATGCCGAGCCACTGGAACGGCGCTTGGCCGACAACAGACAAGAACCAGAGGCATTGAAACCAAGTGCTAACACAAACTACTTTCCATCCATGTGACATCGTCTAGTTCTCGCTGGTGATTAATGGCAAAAATCCAACACTATTCTGTCTTTATCGTTATCGTTATCGTTATCGTTATCGTTATCTTCAACGATGACTAACTACGCTGAAACGTCATGTGCACAGTACTAGTACTTTTGGCCCGAAATCCGCCCTCGCAATAACAAAAATAATACCGCCACATCCGTATAAAGCGCTCGTCATAGCCAAGCTTTCTGACCGTTGGCAACGCTTGTTCAAAGCGCTCTCGCCAGTCGGATAGTGTTTCAGCGTAATCCAAACCGATATCAAATAAGTTTCTCGTTACCAAATCAGTGTGCTTGGTACACGCTGTTGTTAGCGCAGTGACTGAAGGGAGGAAACCACCTGGGAATATGTACTTTTGAATAAAATCGACGTTTTTCGAGTAGCTGTCATAACGTTGATCGGCGATCGTAATCGCTTGAATAGCCATTAACCCATTTGGTTTTAGTAACGACTGGCACTTTTGAAGATAAGACGTCAGAAACTGCTTGCCAACGGCTTCTATCATCTCAATAGATACTAATTTATCGTACTGCCCTTCCAATAATCGATAATCTTCCTTTAGGAGCGTGATCTTCTCGTTAAGCCCAAGTTGATTGATTCTGTTTTGTGCGTAGTCAAATTGCTCATCAGAAATCGTCGTCGTGGTCACCTGACAGCCATATTCCTGCGCCATGTATATGGCCATTGCCCCCCACCCTGTTCCGATCTCCACCACATGATCATCACTGGTCAGTTGAAGCTGTTGGCACAAGCGCTCCATTTTGTTTAGCTGAGCCGTCTCTAACGAGTCTGATGGACTGTTGTAGATGGCGGATGAATAAAGCATGCGTTCGTCTAAAAAGGTTTCATAGAGGGAATTACCCAGATCATAATGGGCATGGATATTCTCACGCGAGTTGTCCAATGTATTTCTTTTACCCCAATGCCCAAGCCAGTACAGGATACGAGTTAATGGTGTAGACTTCGCTTCAATGGTATCAAGAGCAGCCATATTTCGAGCCATTAACTCCATAACACAAGTCAAATCTGGACTTTCCCACCAGCCATCCATATATGCTTCACCTGCTGCTATACTTCCGCCTTTTAATAAACGACGATAAAAGTCTGGGTGTTTTACCTCAATGACTGCGTTTGGTTGGCCTCTCTGTGGGCTGCCGAAACGTTCACCTATCTGTTTAGAACCAAGCCCCTCTTTTTCGAAGCTCTCGATGATGGTCAAGCAACCGATATCAAGTTTGTACAGACAATTAAAAGCAATATTTCTCGCGGTTTTCTGCATGGTTGTTAGTGTCTGAGGACTGACCAGCGTGGTGGTTTCTAACATAATACGGCTCCCTATTTCTTTGATTTTTTTTGTGTTGGTGACGTTTCAAGCGAACGATTGTTTTCTGGATGGTCGTAAATGGGCATCCCTTTACACCAGAGCTTAAATGCATGCCAATAGATGCCAAACACTACCTTTATCGCCATGACTGGGGTTTTAACGAGTAGCCACAAAAGTTCTTGGCTACTGAATGGTTTACCCTGCATGTTGACAGTGGCATCAAACTCCTTGTGACCACGATGACACGCTAGGTGGACAAACAGTCTTTTCCCAAGCGGTTTGAGTTTCCATTTGTAGCGCTGTTCAATAGGGTTGAATGGAGAAACATGAAACGCCTTATCATGCTCCCAATTCTCTCCGTGATCCCCTTTGTTCGCTTTTAATGCATAGTAATGACGTTCATTCCAAGGCGTATTACTGACTTCCGCCAATAGATATCGCCACTCATCATTATCGTCATAAACGTAATAGAAATTGACTGGGCTAAAATACAGCCCCAGATATCGCAAATGGCAAACTGCAACGACCTTGCCTGTCAGCTTTTCATCCGTGAGTTCCAATATTTTGTCTTGCACTGCGGTCTTCAGATCACCGCTTCCGACGTAGTCTTCTCTGCGAAACCTCGCCCAGTGCCACCATCGGTCACCAAACCCCCAGACCTGATTTTTGAGTTGAACGAGTTCATCGAGATCAATCGCTGGCATAAATAATGGGTAGCGCAACTCGTGTTTTTTGGGCGTAAAACGTCGATGATCGACGATGCCAACCATCAATTGGCTATTCAAACACGAGGCACTCATGCTACCCCCTTAACAGGGGCCTTGGTTGCAACGTCCATTGCTTGAATACCCCTAACCACATCAAGCGCACTGCGTACTCCATCTTCATGAAAGCCGTTGTACCAATACGCCCCACAAAACCATGTTTCATTTGCTCCGAAGAGCTCTTCACGACGCTTCTGCGCCTCAATGGATTGGGACGTAAACATGGGATGGGTGTAATGGAAGGTACGCAGTATTTTGTCGCTATCGACTAAATGGGATGAGTTTAATGATACACACACTGTGCTTGATGACTGGAGATGCTGCAAAATGTTCATGTTATAAGTTAGCGTAGGTAACCCGCTTTCTGTGTCTTCGTTGAGCGCATAGTTCCAAGAAGCCCAGGCTTTTCGCTCATTGGGAAGTAAACGGGTGTCAGTATGAAGGACCACCTCATTGGACTGATATTTCATGTCCCCTAAAATCGCCTGTTCCGTATCAGACGGAGCATCAATCATGGCTAAGGCTTGGTCGCTGTGGCAAGCAAAAATAACTTGATCAAACCATGTCGACTCACCGTTAACAATAATTTCGACCGCTTGGTCATAGCGTTTTACTGCTGTCACTTTTGCCTTCAATTGAATCCTGTCTGCAAAACCGCGAGTTAATGGCTCAATGTAGGCCCGAGAACCCCCGTCAATAACGTACCATTGCGGTCGGTTGACAACGTCAAGTAACCCATGGTTGAGAAAGAACCTCAAAAAGAAACCTAGCGGGAATGCACGCATGTCGGCCAAGGTCGAAGACCAAATCGCCGCCCCCATAGGCAGGATGTAGTTGGTGCAGAAATAGTCACTGAACTCATGCTGAGTCAAAAACGAACCTAATGTCGTCTCCGATAAATGGTCTTGGTCAGCAAACTCTTTAGCCAGCTTGTTAAATCTCAAAATTTCGAATACGAAACGGTAAAATTGAGGGCTCAACCAATTACTTTTTTGGGCAAAAAGAGTCGCAATGGTATGGCCATTATATTCGAGCCCACTCGCTTTGTTTTTGACACTAAAGCTCATTTGAGTCGCCGTTCTTGCTACAACAATTTCGTCCATCATTTTGATAAAATTTGGGTAAGTCCGGTCATTGAATACGATAAACCCGGTATCAACGGCAAGCGTCTCTCCGTCAACATCAACATCGACCGTCGCAGTATGGCCACCAATATAATCGTTCGCCTCAAACAGGGTAATATCATGAGACTTGTGAAGATGGTATCCGCATGTTAGCCCTGATATCCCTGTCCCTATAATGGCAATTTTCATCATTGAATTCCTTTTTACTTATTTTTTAGCGGTTAACCATCTTATTCACCAGGTAGCGTTGCCACCGATAAGGTAGCAATGCTATGAGCCGAATAATGGAAACAAACTTAGTTGGGAAATAGATATGTGATTGCTTAGCCTCAATTCCCTTTCTAATGGAATTAGAAGCCTCTTCGACTTCAATCATCATTGGCATATCGAAATCATTTTTATCGGTAAGAGGGGTTCGAACAAAGCCTGGGTATACACATGTCACAAGTGCCCCGTTAGCTTGCCAATCCAACTGAAGTGTGCGGACTAGATAACTCACTGCCGCTTTAGACGCGCCGTAGGCTTCTGCTCTCGGTAATGCCAATTCACTCGCAATAGAACCAACAACAACGATGTGATGCTCTGGGGTAAGGTGCGATTGTATAGACTCTAAGACGTGAACCACGCCAAACACATTGACATCAAACACTCGCTTCAACACGTTAGAATCAAGTTGTCCGTCATCAACGTATTCACAATCCCCTGCGTTGATAATCCACAATGCAGGCATTGTTGGCAGGCTTCGAATCGCCAAATCAACGTCGTCTTTATTCGTCACATCAAATGACAACAAATGAATATTATCCCTACTCGCTTTAAGTTCTTCTAGTTTGAGTATAGAGCGCCCACAAGCGAACACATCATAACCTTGCGTCGCATAGTCTTCGGCTAGCTGCCTACCTATGCCAGACGAGGCACCAGTAATAAATACGGCTTTAGTGTTGGTTTCCATTAGCTTCCCAACCTTTGTTTGATGTGTTTAATCACAGGACCGAGTAAAACGACTTGTTCGTACAGCATCTGCCCCAAATCGAAATAATCTCTATGGTAAATGACAAGATCGTCTCGGAAGATTAGGTGACTGACTCCCTTCACCTCAACAGGCTGACCAGAATTGAGTTTGGGATGCTGTAGGCTCATGGTCCAGGTAATAAAGCCCTTGTCTGCGAGCTGTTGATGATGCTCAATGTTAAAATCACAACGAATGACATTCGCGTACAGCTCGCCAAAGTAAGCCAGCAGTGCGGCATAACCCTCGACCCGATGAGCTGGGTCCTCAAATACCACGTCTTGATGATACACAGCCTCCAAGAGATGGAGATTCTGCTTATCTAACTGCTGATAAACTTCGCTTACGGCTTTGGTATCCACATCCACTCCCTGCATTGTACAAAATCCTTTAATGTACAATTTAGTACACCCTAAAAGTTATACAATATTTTGTTTGTTAAGTTTTTGTATAAGTACTACGAACGCCAGTTAGAAAAGATCAAAAAAAAAAGCTTGGCGAATTCGCCAAGCTTTTTAATGAGTTATTAATCGATTATATGATAGTGAGTGTCGTCAGCGAGCTATGCTATTAACGAACACATTCCGCGCCTAGTAGTTTTCTTGGCGAAGAGCATCAATACGTTTGTCTAGTGGTGGGTGGCTCATTAACAGTTCTGTGATCGAACGCTTACCATTGATTCCAAATGCCATCATAGACCCTTCAAGCTGAGACTCTTGGCTCATTTTAAGGCGCTCTAACGCTGCTATCATCTTGTGTTTACCAACAAGCTTGGCGGCACCAGCATCAGCATAGAATTCGCGATGGCGGCTATACCACATCGTAATAAAGCTCGCCAAGAAACCAAAGACCAGCTCCAGAACCATCGAGACGCCGAAATACACCATCATATTCGAGCCGCCTTCCCCTTCATCGCTGTTATTATTCGATGCAACAATATTGGCAATAAAACGCGACAAGAAAATAACAAAGGTATTCACCACACCTTGCATTAGAGTCATGGTGACCATGTCACCGTTAGAGATATGGCTTACTTCATGAGCCAATACTGCTTCTGCTTCGTCTCGCGTCATATTGTGCAGTAAACCTGACGATACGGCGACCAAAGAGTCATCGCGTTTTGCTCCTGTAGCAAAAGCATTAATGTCTGCTGAATCATAGATAGCAACCGTCGGCATACCTATGCCCGCAGTTTGTGCCTGACGACTTACCGTCTCAAGCAACCAATGTTCGGTTTCATTACGTGGAGTTTCAATCGTCATCCCACCTACCGCACGTAAGGCCATCTTTTTCGACATCATTAATGAAATTAAAGACCCACCGAAACCAAATACGGCCGCCATCACTAACAAGCCAGAAAGACTTCCAGGCTGCATGCCTGTCACAGCGTAAACAATATTAAGTACAACGCTTAAGACTAAAACAACAGCCAAGTTAGTTGCTAAAAAGAGTAAGACACGCTTCATTCAAATTTCTCCAGAGTAAGAAGCTTTTATTATGACCAAAAGTTTTTGGTACTTTTATAATGACTCAAAGGGCTCTTGCCATCATGAGTACTTTGAGAGCAAGGTAACATTTTTCGACTTCACTATATACATAGTGTCTTAGATTTGAAAAACAAGGTTAAGCAGAAAATTGCAACAAACCGTTAATTTATTGATCATAAACAAAGCGATAAGTAATTGAAATACTTGTACACAGCCACAGGCGTGCCAAGGTGTGCAACTGGTTACTCATGATTTTTTTCCCCCATTTGGCACCTCAACTTTCACTTCACTTAGACTTTGGTCGTATTGAGTCTTCGTTTCCATATCGATAAAGTCTGCAGTGTCTAAATAACCCATGCCTAAAAAGGAAATCTCATGGTCGAAAACAACAACTTTCAAATGGCAATTGACTTGCTGTGTTGTCACCTAGGTATCACTGAAGATGAAGCAAGAGATCAATTGGGCATTGGTGAGGCCAGTGAACTTGATGCGCACATTTTAGAAACTCAATCGGCGCTCGTCGGTTTGTCTGGTGAAAAATAATACTTGGTCAGCTACTAATAAAATCGTTAACTAAAAAGAAGGGCCGCTCTCTTTGAGCGGCCCTTCTTTTTTAAATCAAGTTCAGAACATCGAGGTTGATATACTTCCCTATATTCTTCTTTTTACAACTAGGCACATAAGGGATTTCGCCAAGCTTGGGCGCCCCCATTTTTTGCTCCAGCATCTTAATAATATCGGAATAATGTTCAACCCCAGGGTTAATGCGGTTTGCCACCCAACCGACAAGCTCTAAACCATCGGCTTTTATTGCTTCTGCTGTCAGCATTGCATGACTTAAACATCCAAGCTTAATACCAACAACCAATACCACGGGCAACGCCTCTTGTTTGACCCATGTTGAGAGGCAATCACTTTCTGAAATAGGGACTCGCCAACCACCGGCACCTTCCACTAGAACAAAGTCACTATTGTCTTGATGTTGCTGTAACACCGAAGACAACGTTTCATAGTCAACCGTGACACCATCCGCCAAGGCGGCAATATGCGGGGAAGCAGGCAGAGACATTGCGTAAGGGTTAACGAGATCATAATCCACATCAACGGTGGCCGCCTCTTGCAGGTGCAAAGCATCCGAATTACGCCATCCTTCGGCTGTTTTCTCGCAGCCAGCCGCCACCGGTTTGTAACCGATGGTCGAATGCCCTTGCGATCCTACTGCACTTAATATCGCTTTCGATACAACCGTTTTTCCAACCTCGGTATCCGTACCGGCAATAAATAACGCTTTCATCATAATGTCACTGTCCCCAAACAAACTTGATAACTCGCTGGTAATAAACCCACTGGATTTGAGAACTTTCGGTATTCCATTTCTAACGCGTTCAACGTGTGCTTACCCGTAAAACCACGAGAGCGTCCCTTGACATGCGTCGCGCCTATCCCTTTCAAGTCCTTCATCAAATCGAGTGCGGTTTGATACCACATAACTATTTTTGGGCAGTCTAGTTGATACTCAACACAACCAGATTGCGCCAACGCAATTTTTATCTGATTTAGCGATACAAATTGATTTACATGTTGATATTCATCAATTTTACGCCAAGCGGTACTTAACTCTTCAAGCGAACCTTCGACAAGCGTCGAGAATACACATTGACCACGATGCTTTGTCACACGCTTCATCTCTTTCAAAGGCAGCGCTAAATCATCGCACCACTGCAAGGCTAAGCTAGAAACAACATAATCAAAACTTGCATCAGCAAAGGTCAGGGCCTCTGCATCCTCGAGATGATAGGTCACTTTTTTGTTCCCGCACCTCTCTCGGGCCTTATCTAGCATCGCCCTAGAGAGGTCTGCACAGACAAGCGTAGCACCTCTTAGCAACAACGCTTGTGCGCAATAACCTGTACCACATCCAAGATCTAATACTACCTTGCCATCTAAACGCTCAGGCAGAAGAGCTAAGAGTTGGTCAGCAACCTTGCGTTGAAATTCGGCATGGCGATCATAACGCTCTGCTGCTCGCCCAAAGGCAATGGAAATCGCCTCTTTATCATTCACGTTGTCAGATATTGATAATACTGCAGACATAATTATTCCTTTATTGATGCCTTTAAAGCATCCACCAAAGTCAGGACATCGTTGGAACTGTGGGTGGCTGACAAAGTCAGTCGCAATCGGGCGCTGCCTTTCGCAACGGTGGGCGGTCTGATGGCCGTTGTCCAGATACGCTTAGTTTTCAATTGCGAACACAGTGTTAATGTCTTCTGCTCTTCGCCAACAAGCCAAGGTTTTATCGGCGTGTTGGTGGCGACATAAGGTGGTAAATCACCTACATTTTCAGCAAACAGGCCATTCAATTCATTCAGCTTCTCTCGTCGCCAGTGTTGAGTCTGGATCATCGTTAAAGCGGTCAGTAACGCACTGGCGTGTGCGGCTGAAAATGAGGTGGAATAGACATAATGACGAGCAAATTGCGTTAAGTATTCCCCCATGGCTTTGGAGCACAAAACGGCCGCTCCATTCAACCCAAAGGCTTTACCAAACGTCACAACCAAAATATCTGGTTGTAAACGGGTTTCAGACATCGCCCCCTTTCCGTCTTCCCCTAGAACCCCAATCCCATGTGCATCGTCAATCATCGTCAACGCATCAGATTGCTGGCATCGCTGCAAAAACTCATCGAGAGGGGAGACATCGCCATCCATGCTAAACACGCTCTCCGTCACTGCCAATGTTGGTTGTGCAGTCGACAATTGTGCACTCAGGTGTGTCATGTCGGTATGGCGATAGCGCTTCATCGTTGCTGGACTTAATAGACCGGCCTCCATCAATGACGCATGGTTCAGACGATCTTGGAGCAACATGTCTCCTTTTTCCAACAGAGCAAACAACACAGCTTGATTGGCTGAAAACCCCGATGAAAAAAACAACGCGCTCTCAAAGCCTAACCACTGTGTTAACGCAGAGGCCAAGCTGGCATGAGCACTTGAGTACCCCGTCACTAATGGCGATGCACCACTTCCCACACCATGTTTCGCAATCGCTTGTTGGTAAGCAAAACCGAGTTCATCACTGGCGGCTAACCCAAGGTAGTCATTCGAAGAAAAATTAAGATAGCAGGTGCCATCCAACTCAAATCGGCGACGATTTCCCGAGAAGATGGCTTGTGTTTTTCTCAGTAAACCCTGACTGTCTCGCTGCGCAATAGCCTTTTCAATACGAGAATCAAACGCTGGCATCGTAAAAGATATCGTCTTTTTCTGGTCTTGCAGCGACACGCATAGCCACTTGATCCAACAAATCACTTTCTTGGATTTCATCGGGCTTTTGCGAGGTTTCTTGACGATTTATGCCCAGTTTTTGAAATAATTGTAAATCCGTATCTTCATCTGGATTAGGGGTAGTCAATAATTTACACCCATAGAAAATCGAATTCGCGCCAGCCATAAAGCACAGCGCTTGCATTTGTTCGTTCATATCCTCTCGCCCTGCCGACAAACGGACCGCCGACTTTGGCATCATGATTCGGGCAATGGCAATGAGTCGTATAAAATCGAATGGCTCAACATCATCCACTTCTTCAAGTGGCGTGCCTTTCACTTTGACCAGCATATTGATTGGCACACTTTCCGGCTGCACGGGTAGATTCGCCAACTCCATCAATAAACCCGCGCGATCGCTTGCGCTTTCACCCATACCGATAATGCCACCAGAGCAAATTTTCATTCCTGCATCACGGACATGACCCAACGTATCTAACCTATCTTGATAAGTTCGAGTCGTAATAATGTTGCCGTAAAATTCAGGCGAGGTATCCAGATTATGGTTGTAGTAATCAAGTCCAGCATCGGCCAAGTGATCGGCTTGGTCAGGCGTCAACATTCCCAATGTCATGCAAGTTTCTAAGCCCATGTCTTTGACACCTTTAATCATATCGGTCAACAACGGCATATCGCGCTCTTTTGGGTTCTTCCAAGCCGCTCCCATACAAAAACGTGTTGAGCCAGCCGCTTTCGCTTTTTGCGCGGCATCAAGCACTCGGTCAACTTCCATGAGGCGCTCTGCTTCTACATCCGTTCGGTAACGAGCACTCTGTGGGCAGTATTTACAATCTTCTGGACAGGCTCCTGTCTTAATAGACAGCAAGGTGCTCACTTGCACATGGTTCGTTTGCTGATGCTGCCTATGTAACGTTTGCGCATCAAAGAGTAAATCCATAAAAGGTTTATCCATTAAGGCGCTGACTTCGGTTAGAGTCCAGTTGTGTCTTACTTCCACTGAAAATTCCTTTGCTCACATTATTATTAGTCTTGGCTAGTGTACCCACAGCCGTTACACTGTCAACACCGACCACGCAAACATGTTTACATGTGATTAAAATATAACCAGAGAATTTATGATGGATCTCGAATTTGACCGCCAACATATCTGGCACCCTTATACTTCCACGTTAAACCCGCTCACTTGTTACCCTGTTGTTTCTGCATCTGGTGTAGAAATTGAACTGGAAAATGGCAAAAAACTCGTCGATGGTATGTCATCGTGGTGGTCAACGATTCATGGTTACAGCCATCCCGTATTGAACCGAGCACTGACCGAACAAGCCGACAAAATGGCACATGTGATGTTCGGCGGTATCACCCATGAACCGGCGATCAATGTCTGCAAGAAATTAGTGTCGCTGTCGCCTGCAAGTCTTGAGCACGTCTTTCTTGCTGATTCAGGGTCAGTTGCCGTTGAAGTCAGCTTAAAAATGGCACTGCAATACTGGCATGCAAAAGGCGAAAGTCGCCCTAAATTTCTCACATTAAGTCATGGCTACCACGGTGATACTTTTGCTGCGATGTCGGTCACCGACCCTAATAACTCAATGCACAATTTGTATAAGGGTTTTTTACCCGAACATATCTTTGCCCAGTCTCCAACCATCGGTTTTCACCAAGAGTGGAACGAAGACGATATTGAAGACTTCGCGAATAAACTCGACACACACCATAGAGAAGTGGCAGCCGTCATTCTCGAGCCTATTGTGCAAGGTGCGGGAGGAATGCGGATTTATCACCCAACGTTTCTCAAGCGGGTTCGCCAACTCTGTGATAAATATGGGGTGCTCTTAATCATTGATGAAATCGCAACAGGATTTGGCCGTACGGGCAAACTTTTTGCCTCTGAGCACGCCGATATCCAGCCTGACATCATGTGTGTCGGCAAGGCGTTAACAGGTGGCTATATGACGCTCTCTGCCACCTTAACCTCAAAACACGTGGCAGATACGGTTTGTGGAGGGGATGCAGGATGTTTCATGCATGGACCGACCTTTATGGGTAACCCATTGGCGTGTGCGGTCGCCTCAGCAAGCCTATCGTTGATTGAGTCTGGCGAATGGCAACAACAAGTGAGTCAAATTGAAGCGCTTTTTGCACGTACACTTCCTTCGCTACTATCCCATCAACGCGTTAAAGATGTACGTTGGCTAGGCGCCATTGGCGTTGTAGAAGTCGACCGCGCTGTCAATATGGAGGTCATTCAACAGCATTTTGTCGATTGTGGTGTATGGATTCGACCATTTGGACGGCTTATTTATATGATGCCACCATTTATTAGCCAACCAGAGCATATCGAAAAGTTAGTCAATGCGATATCGAGTGCCCTCAACACCGCGGCATGCTTCTTACAGACTGATAGTTAAATAATGACCGACCGCCAATCAGGGAGTCGTCGTTGATTGGGTGGCCGAGAAAATTGTCCGCGCTATCTGCTAGACGGCAATTCAACACGGATAAGACAAAACGACGGGTATAAAAAAGGCCCAGCATCATCATGCTGGGCCTTTATTATTTTTAGCGTACTGTTATTTTAACGTACGACTATTGAGGCATGCCAAGATTAACCAATATGGGTGGTGCCACGCATATATGGTTGCAGCACGGTTGGGATAGCGATTCGGCCATCGGCTTCTTGGTTGTTCTCAAGAATCGCCACCATAGTACGACCAACGGCTAAACCGGAACCATTAAGTGTGTGCACAAGTTCTGGCTTCTTTTCGCCTTTACGACGGAAGCGAGCTTGCATGCGTCGAGCTTGGAAATCCCACATGTTCGAGCAAGAAGAGATCTCACGATATGTTTCTTGAGCCGGAACCCAGACTTCAAGATCATAAGTTTTACGCGCGCCAAAGCCCATATCACCCGTACACAAAACCACTTTACGGTAAGGCAGTTCGAGTAACTGAAGAACTTTCTCAGCGTGACCAGTCAGAGCTTCAAGCGCTTCCATTGAATCTTCTGGTTTAGTGATCTGTACCAACTCGACTTTATCGAACTGGTGCATACGGATCAAACCACGCGTGTCACGACCGTAAGAACCGGCTTCTGAACGGAAACACGGTGTGTGCGCTGTCATTTTAAGCGGTAGATCGGCTTCATCAGTAATCGTGTCACGAACCATGTTCGTAACCGGCACTTCTGCTGTTGGGATAAGTGACAGTTTACGCGGCTCTTCATCGCTGACTTTTTCTACCAGTGGCTCGGTATGGAACAGGTCTTTACCAAACTTTGGTAGCTGACCAGTACCGTAAAGGCTGTCTGCATTAACCAAGTAAGGGACATACATCTCTGTATAACCATGCTCTTCAGTGTGCAGGTCAAGCATAAACTGCGCAATCGCACGATGAAGACGAGCAAATTGGCCTTTCATTACGATAAAACGTGCGCCCGTAATTTTGGTCGCGCTGGCAAAATCTAATCCGCCCGCGATCTCACCTAGATCAACGTGGTCTTTCACTTCAAAATCGTATGATTTAGGCTGACCCCAACGAGAAACCTCGACGTTGTCATCTTCGTCTTTACCATCAGGCACATCATCAGACGGAAGGTTTGGAACAGACAACGTAATGTCGTCAAGTTGGGTCATTAACGCCGCTAACTCAACTTTTTTTGCTTCTAAATCGCTACCTAAGGTACCGATTTGTTTTTTAATCTCTTCAGCGCCTTCTTTATCACCAGCCGCCATTTTCTGACCAATTTGCTTGGAGATGGAATTGCGCGTGGATTGTAAATTTTCTACTTCGACTTGAATCGACTTACGTTGCTCTTCAAGTTTACGAATAGTTTCTACGTCTAGCGTGAAGCCGCGACGTGCCAATTTTGCAGCTGTTTCATCCAGCTCTGTACGAAGTAATTTAGAATCCAGCATTGCCAATCCTATGCTTTAGGTTATGAAAACGTCTATCAGCGATTACTTTCTCACCACTGATAAATCTTGATAATTGAACCGGATAACGATAACGAAAAGCCACTACTTTTCATAGCGCTTTTGTGGGCTTTTTGCGTCTAAATCGGCCAGATAATCTAACTTTTCACCAATTTTGGTTTCAAGACCACGATTTGTTGGCTGGTAGTAGCGCGTGCCACTCATTTCTGGTGGCAAATATCGTTCACCGGCGGCGTACGCACCCGGCTCATCATGAGCATAACGATATTCCTCACCATAGCCCATGTCTTTCATCAAAGATGTTGGGGCGTTACGTAAATGATGGGGCACTTCATATTCCGGTAATTGGTGTGCATCGGTTAATGCCTGCTTCCAAGCGGTATAGACAGCGTTGCTTTTGGGCGCGCAAGCCAGGTACACAACAGCTTGAGCAATTGCTCGTTCCCCTTCTGCAGGACCAATTCGAGTGAAACAATCCCACGCGGACATGGCTACTTGCATTGCGCGAGGGTCAGCATTGCCAATATCTTCCGATGCGATCGCGAGTAACCGCCTAGCAATATACAATGGGTCACAACCTGCTGCGATCATTCGCGCCGACCAATACAGAGCGGCGTCCGGATTCGAACCCCGTATTGATTTATGTACCGCTGAAATTAAGTCGTACCAAATATCGCCCTTGTTATCAAAGCGATTCACTTTCTCGCCTGCAACTTCGGCTAATAATGGCAAGGTAATCTGTTTATTACCGTCCGAATCATCCTCAGCCATGTCATAGAGTAGCTCAAGGTAATTCAACGACATACGAGCGTCGCCATTCACCAGTTCAGCGAGCCTATCCAAGGCATTATCTTGAAACTGCGCCGCAATCTGCCCCAAACCTCGAGCGTCATCGTTTATTGCTTGTTCGAGTACCAATAAAATATCGGCTTTATCGAGAGAGGTGAGTTTGTAGACTCGAGCTCTCGATAGCAAAGCGTTATTGAGTTCGAAGGACGGATTCTCGGTGGTTGCGCCGATAAAGGTTACCGTGCCATCTTCTATGTGAGGCAAGAAGGCATCTTGTTGGCTTTTGTTGAAGCGATGCACCTCATCAACAAATAAAATAGTGCGCTTTCCTGCAAGCTTATTTTCTCGTGCGCGCTCAATGGCCGCACGAATATCTTTCACTCCGGAGGTCACCGCCGATACACGTTCGACCTCGGCGTCCGCGTAGTTTGCCGCCACTTCTGCAAGGGTCGTCTTCCCTGTACCCGGCGGTCCCCATAGTATCATCGAGTGAAGCTGACCCGCTTCTAGGGCACGACGAAGCGGCTTACCAACACCAAGAATATGTTGCTGGCCAATGTATTGCTCCACCGTTTCTGGGCGCATTCTAGCAGCCAGGGGACGAAAATCTTCATCCCCTGAAAAATCAAAACTAAAATTACTCACGTAATCCCCTAGTTTCTTTGATCATCAATTTCAACACCTTCAGGCACAACAAATGTGAATCTGTCCTCTGATGGTTTGCCAACTTTAACCGCATCAAAGACAAATCGACCTTGCTGACCATCTTGTTCAATCACATTGAAACCATGAACGATCCCTTTTGGGTCAATGTTAATTTGGAACTGACCTTGTGTAGAATCCACAGCCGTAGGTGTTAGGGTAAACATGTCACCACTTTGCTCAATACTGTAATGGTCCCAATCGGTGGCTCGATTACGTGTTAACAAAACAAAAGGTGTTTGTTCAGTCGCTTGCTCTTGGTTATAAATACTCACTTGTTCAATAAATGGGCTGTAGTACCAAAGATTGCTGCCGTCGGAAACCAATACGTTTTCATCCGGAAACGTGGTTACCCAACGAAACATGCTAGGGCGGGCGATTTCAACATTGCCCTCCCCTTCCATCACCACTTCACCGTCCGGGCTAGTAACGGTTTGTTTGAAACTTGCACTAAACCCGTCATTGAGTTGTAACCGTTCGCTGAGCTCTTGTTGTGGGGTCGCTAACGCCGAAAAACTCAATGTCGATAGCGTAATAAAAACGAGCGAGAACCATGTTTTCATGTTAATTCCTTACTGCATTATTCTTTAATAGGAGGTGGGGCTAGCACTTCACGATTGCCATTGTGGCCCGGTGCACTAACGATACCTTGAACCTCGAGTTGTTCGACGATACGAGCGGCTCGGTTGTAACCAATTTTAAATCGTCGTTGCACCCCTGAAACGGAACCACGACGAGAGTGCACTACATGCTCTACTACTTGATCAAACAAGGGATCCATTTCCTCGTCCCCTTCCATTTTTTCGCCGGGTAACAAGGTCTCTGGGCTTTGATCGCCATTGGTGATCTCTTCAATGTAATTTGGTTTTCCTCTGGCCTTCCAGTTGTTTACAACCGCATGCACATCATCATCGGAAGCAAACGCACCATGGACTCGCGTCGTATGACTAGAGCCGGGAGGGAGATACAACATATCACCCATGCCAAGTAACGACTCAGCGCCACCTTGGTCCAATATCGTTCTAGAATCCGTTTTAGTTGATACAGTAAATGCCACACGAGTTGGAATATTGGCTTTAATAAGACCGGTAATAACATCAACAGATGGTCGCTGCGTCGCAAGAATCAGATGAACACCGGCGGCACGCGCTTTTTGTGCCAAACGCGCAATCAATTCTTCGACCTTCTTACCCACGACCATGATCAAGTCAGCGAACTCATCAACGACCACAACGATGTACGGTAGGTTCTCAAGCAGTGGAGCTTCTGGCTCCATGCTGTCCCCTTCTTTCCACAAAGGATCATGGATAGGGTGTCCAGCCGCAGCCGCCATCTTCAGCTTGTCATTAAAGCCCTTAATATTACGAACACCCAACGCGGACATAAGTTTATAACGACGCTCCATCTCTCCAACACACCATCGTAGCGCGTTAGAGGCATCCTTCATGTCAGTCACTACTTCCGATAGTAGATGCGGGATCCCTTCGTAAATTGAAAGCTCCAACATTTTAGGGTCAATCATGATAAAGCGGACTTCTTCCGGCGTTGCTTTGTAGAGCATACTCAGAATCATGACGTTAACGCCAACCGATTTACCGGAGCCCGTTGTACCCGCTACCAGTACATGCGGCATTTTAGACAAGTCCGCGACAACCGCTTCACCCGCTATATCTTGACCCAACACGACTGTAGTTGGTGATTTAGACTCAGTAAAGGCAGGGCTGCCAATGACATCTGAAAAGTACACGGTCTGGCGCGTCATATTAGGAAGCTCTAAACCCACATAAGGCTTACCGGGGATCACTTCCACAACACGAACCGCCATTGCCGAAAGCGACCGAGCTAAATCCATCGACAATCCAGAAATCCGGCTGACCTTAACACCGGGTGCAAGGTCGAGTTCAAAGCGAGTAATCACAGGCCCAGGGAAAATATCGACCACTTCAGCCTTAATTTTGTAATCTGCTAACTTAGATTCAACCAATCGAGCAATATTTTCTAACGCTTCCTTATCAATAAAGTTTTCACGTTTTTCTGGATGATACAGGAGTTCTAATGTTGGCATCGGCTCTGTCGGTTTTGGCAGATTCGCATCTTTTTGCACCAAGAACGGGTTCATTTGCGCCACAGCGGTTTTCTGAGCTTCCGCAACAAGAGATTGAAAGGCCTCTGAGTCCGCATCTACATACTCGGCATCAGCGTGTTCTACCTTCTCAGGCTGCCCTAACTGCGGCCTATCAGATGGTATTTCTTGTGGCGGTACGCTTGACTCTTGAACCCCAGTAGGCTCCTGAGTCCAAATAGCCTCTTGATTCCAAGCCGCCTCTTCAATGTGTTGGCTCGCCACAGGTGAGTCACTATTGCCTACCACTGATTGGAGAGTAGAGTCAGGTTCACTTAAATGTTCTGGAGTATGAGTGTGACTCCGATCGGTTCCGTCACTACTGCTATCCATCCATGATTCACTTTCTGGCAGTGGTTGAGGTGCGTCTATATTCCATGGAGTATCGTTGAGTTGAGTCGCCTCAGATGGTGCAGATACCGCCGATGCGGCGGTCGTTGCAACGGCAGCCGTCGCTCCTGAAAGGTTGATTGATTCGCTTGCTTGGTATTTTTCAGGCACAGACTCTTGTGGTGACTGGTCAGCAAAATCATCAGACGTTCTGGCTGCCATTTCAAGATCCTCGATCGTCGCGCCTAACTGATGCGTTCGATCATCTGCCGTACTTAGCTGCTCATCTAAGGCATCCATTACATTGAAATGCTCATGAGGCGATGATGCTTCCTGCAATTCAATAAACGATTCACCGATGACAGGCTCAGTACGCGCGGCAGGCTCTGACATGTTCGCAGTAGGTTCTGTTGAGTATGCGCTAGATTCTGACGCGTAGACTGTAGGCTCAGCATTAAACGTTGCTTCTGGTGCAGAGGTCGTCTCTATATCAGGCTGAATCGTCGTTTCATTCAATGTCGGAGAAGGTGCTGCCTTGGCAAACAATGGGTCATACTCTTCTGACTGACGATCCACAGATTCTGCGTTAGCGTCTGGCATATGAATATTGTAATGACGACGCTTTGACGATGTCGGTGAGAGATCGATTGAATCAGTAGACGGCTCGCTAAGTGACAACGGCGCTTGCTTTGCAGAAAAATGCGGCAACCTTTCATCTTCATCCATTCTCTCTGGCTGAGACAGAACCGGTTCGTAAACCTGCTCTTTACTGCCACGAACTTTATTCGTCATTGCCGCCAGCATAGTAAGAACGCCGTTACCAAGCCACTCAACAATACTGAGCCAAGAGACACCAGTTAATAGGGTAAAGCCTGCCCCCCACAAAAACAGCAAGACGATGGTGGTGCCCAGCACATTCAATGTCGGCAATGCTAAGCTCGTTAATACATCACCAATCACGCCGCCTGATGAAAAATACCAAATATCATCAAAGTTAATGTCGGCAAGCCCGCAGCTAGTGAGGATAATAATGGTGAGACCAAGCGTACGAGTCCCCCAGATCATCAAATCTATTTCATCATCTTTGTCTCGGGTTCTGAAGAAGACCCAAGCGCTGAATGCAACAACAAACGGGATGGGGTATGCCAAAGAGCCAAAAACGAAAAATAGTGTATCGGCAAGCCAGGCTCCAACGATGCCACCTGCGTTTTGAATGTCGCCACCCCAAGAAGTTTGCGACCAAGACGGGTCGGCGGGGTTGAACGTAAATAATGCAACGGCCAAGATAATTGACGTCAGCACAGCCAAGATAAAGCAGCACTCCCTCAATCGCTGAAATCCATTGAGGCGAGAAGCTTCTTGCTCTTCGCTCGTCTTAATGATCGTTTCGACTCTTTTTTTGTCCTGTTTGAACATATCCAACATCTAACTTAGTAGAAACAGCCCGAGCGGCATAAGCCGCTCGGAGTATTTATTAATTTAACCACATCAGGGATAAAAACCCAATCGAGGAGATGAATAAAGCATGGATTTTCATGGCATTAGTCAACTCCTTGTTAGAATAGACTTATCTGGTCTTAATCACCAATTGGTTAGATTGCTTAACTTCTTCCATTACAACGTAAGTTCGTGTGTCATTGACACCCGGTAAACGCAGTAAAGTATCCCCAAGCAATTTACGATAAGCACCCATATCCGACACCCTTGTTTTCAAAAGATAGTCGAAATCTCCAGAAACGAGGTGACATTCTTGGATGTCATCCAATCGTTGCACTGCTGAGTTAAATTGCTCAAACACATCTGGTGCACCACGATTTAGCGTAATTTCCACAAATACTAGTAATGACGCATCTAAGTATTGCGGATTAAGTAGAGCTGTATAGCCCGTAATATATCCCTGACGCTCAAGTCGACGAACACGTTCTAAACACGGTGTAGGCGAAAGACCTACGCGTTTTGACAATTCGACATTTGAGATCCTACCGTCTTTCTGCAATTCATTAAGAATGTTGCGATCAATACGGTCTAGTTCCTTGGACGGCTTCTTATAGTTGTCTGCCATTTTTTATTCCACCTTGTTACTTCCTTGCAAAAAAATATACTACAACTCTGTAATATTCAGTATCAAATTTTGTTAATTAGCTTCTATACTAGTCAGTAATTCGACAATAACACCCTACAAACAGTTAATACAACCATATAATAATGAGGAGTCAGGATGATCATTGGCGTACCTAAAGAGATAAAAAACCATGAATACCGTGTTGGTATGATCCCAGCAAGCGTGCGAGAACTAGTCTCACACGGCCATCAAGTTTTCGTTGAAACTAATGCTGGCACTGGTGTTGGTTTTTCAGACGATGATTACATCGCTGTAGGCGCATCCATTCTTCCTACCGCCGCTAACGTTTTTGCGCAAGCAGAGATGATTGTAAAGGTCAAAGAACCCCAAGCTGTCGAGCGTGCTATGTTACGTGAAGGCCAAGTATTATTTACTTATCTTCACCTAGCACCAGATTTTCCACAAACTGAAGAGCTAATTAAAAGCAAAGCTGTCTGCATTGCCTATGAGACTGTAACAGATAATATGGGTCGCTTACCACTATTAGCACCAATGTCAGAAGTTGCTGGGCGAATGTCTATACAAGCTGGTGCTCAAACACTCGAAAAGTCGAACGGCGGACGTGGTCTGCTACTCGGTGGCGTTCCTGGAGTAGAACCTGCTAAAGTTGTCGTCATTGGCGGCGGTGTTGTTGGTTCAAACGCTGCTCGTATGGCGGTGGGTATGCGTGCTGATGTCACAATCTTAGACCGTAGTATTGATACACTACGTGCTTTAGATGAAGAATTCCAGGGCCGCGCAAAAGTGGTTTATTCTACAGAAGATGCGTTAGAGAAGCATATTCTAGATGCTGACCTTGTGATTGGTGCAGTGTTGATCCCAGGCGCGGCAGCACCGAAGCTGGTCACAAAAGAGCACATTGCGAAAATGAAACCTGGCGCGGCTGTTGTTGATGTGGCCATTGACCAAGGTGGCTGCTTCGAAACATCACATGCGACTACACACGCCGATCCAACATACATTGTTGATGATGTGGTCCACTACTGTGTGGCAAACATGCCTGGTGCCGTTGCGCGTACGTCTACCTTCGCGCTCAATAACGCCACTTTGCCGTATATCATCAAGCTCGCAAACAAAGGTTATCAACAAGCACTCACTGAAGATAAAGGCTTTTTGGATGGACTTAATGTTATCCACGGTAAAGTGACATGCAAAGAAGTTGCCGAGAGCTTCGATTTAGAATTCGTTGACCCTATTGCCGCGATGGCAATGTTCAACTAATTTACGCTGTCGTATGACGATAAGTGACGAGTCACATCGTCATTGTAGAAACGGGCGAATTCGCCCGTTTTTTTATGTGTTTTTTATGGATATATCTTCTTTCACCCCATGTATGACAAGATTTCTAGGGGTTGTTGTTACTTCACAAAATGTAAAAACCTCCGCTTGATAGCCATGCTCTTCAAGGTACAACGCTTTATCCAACGCTAACCACAGTTCAAGCGGTCGACGGAAAATACCTTGAATCAAACTCAATGCTTCCATTTTCCAATAACGCTCATGCCCAATTTGTTCAAAATGTTCGTAATTGACACTTGGTAGTTGTAAGGACTTTTGATTTGCAGCCCATAAACAAAACGCTCCAAATCCCTCTGCTAACATGGATTTTTTAATACTAGGGATGGAGATATAGCCTTCGCTGAGTGCAAGCTCTCGACACAGGGCATCAAACCCTAAACGAAACGTCATTTCTTGCTCACGATGGCGTCTCACGCGTTCTCCACCCGTAATGGTTTCTTGAAGTGGGATGCGAAGCTCTTGTTTACTAAGCTGCAACGTATCGTGGCGAGCTTGCTGAGACATAGGTCGATAGTGCTCATCGCGAATAAGGTGATAGCAACACGGTGACAACGTGACAGCAGGAAGGTGATGTCGAACGGCATGTTCAATCAAAGTGACATGTAAATCACCACAGGCATGCAACGCGACGGCATGTTGCTTACCATCAAACACTTTATCTGAGTCTGGATGGAAGGCATCCCCTTGCACAAACGTCATTGGCAATGCCAATTTATTCGCCTCATCTTGGCCCAGTTCACACAGTACACTTTGAAACTCAAAGCTAGTGACCGTTTGGCGAGATTGTGAAGCCAGCAATCGGCCTAAATATCCTTTTCCAGAGCACCATTCTAGCCACTGAGAACCATGATGATCCGCTAAACAGACCTGGCTCAAAGAGGTGATTTGGTCAAGCTTTCTTCCTGGAATCCCAACCTCTAAACCTCTTGGCAAATTGGTACACCGAGCATGGGTCAAACGATGAGGCACGGTCAGTCCGCTCAGCTTATGAGCATCAGGAAGCCATGGAATAAGTGCAGCGGTAAGCCGTAAAGGGTCGCTTTTGTATTCAGCAATTTGTTGATGACTCAGTGACAAAAGCCAAGTAAGAAGATCGGCGTTGTTGTCTTGCCAAGAAACGTGGTCATCGATGACTTGATAGAATGGATCGGTACGCCAATAGCATTGGTGCTGTTTCAGCAGTTGCGTGACCAATTCGAATTGTTGCTGATTCACGATAATATGCTCCCCCTAACTATCTGGTGCGATTGTAGGGGGAAGCGTGAAACAACGGAAGTGTTTTGTGTTAGCGAACCGGCAAATCGATGTCTTTAAACATTTCTTCAATTTCCACGTTGGATTTTAAAGAAATGGCTTGCTCGACCACTGGCTTAGTCAGGTGGGGGGCGAAACGCTCCATGAAATCGTACATGTATGTCCGTAAGAACGTGCCACGACGGAAACCGATGCTGGTTGTACTCGCTTCAAATATATGACTCGCGTCAATCGCGACTAAGTCGGTGTCTTGGCTATTATCCATTGCCATACTGGCAATAACCCCGACGCCAATACCCATGCGTACGTAAGTTTTAATCACATCGGCATCGGTTGCAGTAAAGACGACTTTAGGTGTCAGGCCAACTTTATTAAATGCGGTGTCTAACTCAGAACGGCCAGTAAAGCCAAATACATAAGTCACCAGTGAGTACGCGGCAAGGTCTTCGATCGTCACTCGTGCTTTTTGTGCCAGCGGGTGATCTTTACGTACCACTATCGAGCGATTCCAATGGTAACAAGGCAGCATGATCGCGTCTTGATAAAGATGAAGCGCTTCGGTGGCGATTGCAAAGTTTGCCGTCCCTTTCGCGATGGCTTCCGACATTTGTGACGGCGTACCTTGGTGCATGTGCAGCGAGACTTTGGGATAACGAGTCGTAAAGCCTTTAATCACTTCTGGCAAAGCGTAACGAGCTTGCGTATGTGTCGTTGATATATTTAGCGTGCCCATTTCAGGGTGAGTATGCTCACCGGCTACCGCTTTTATGCTTTCAACACGCGACAGTATCTCTTGCGAAATACGGATGATATCTTTACCCGCTGGTGTCACTTGCGTTAGATGTTTTCCGCTTCGCTCAAATATTTGAATGCCAAGCTCATCTTCCAGTAACCGAACCTGCTTACTAATACCAGGTTGGGATGTGTATAAGCTTTCTGCAGTCGCCGAAACATTTAGATTATGGTTCAATACTTCAACGATATATCTCAACTGCTGTAACTTCATTGCGCCCTCGTCATCCTTGTCATTTGATGCTGTTCATCCGATAAATCCCAACAGCAAAGCATATAATTATTAGTTATAACGAATTACTAGAAAGATTAACAGTATTTTGCACATCTATTGCTCACATTTCTAAAAGTGAGTGAATAATCAACTATTTTGTTCGGTTTATGACCCAAACGACAACTTAGCGGTGTTGATGACTTTCGCTTTGGTGTATTCTGATTTTCTTGTTGTAGGGAAACTCACTGTAGATACAAAACGTTATGAATATTGGTTTGATCATCGCGCTTGTCGCACTCTTGCTTGTCCTCGTTCTCGGTTACAACACCATGTTGCAGTACAAACTGAAAGCTGAGGCGACGCGCAGACAAGAGTCTGCTCGCTATGTCGCGCTTATTGACGCCACTGAAGAGCTTATCGGTGGTGCGAGCTACCTACCGTACAGCAAAGAGCTCATGACTTGCTTACACAATCGAATTTTAGATGCCTTGAAAAATATGCATGAACTCGACCCGAAAAACAAACACCTCGCTCAACGTGTCGAATCGGCGCAGGTTCAGATTCAACAATTAAATGAAAACTACGAGGGCAACGAGGCAACGGCATTTAAGGTTCCTACCAGTGATAAACAAGCCATTGTTATGTTGAAACTTGTCAAGCGCCTTCGTGATACCATTCGAACCGAACACAACAAGGGCCGAATCGATACTCAATCCTATATGGTTGAAAACGGCCGCTTAGAAACCATTCAGATTAGAATCAATATCGAAAACGTGGTTAAACGCGCCCATGAGTCCATAGCAAAAGGACAACCCGGAACGGCAATACAGCTGTTGAAGAAAGGCATCGATGCCTTAAGTTCAAAAAATGATAATTACTCTATTCAGGCAAAGCAAAAACTGACCGATATACTGGATCAGCTGCAAAACTCAAGACAAGCAAAAGCCGATGAGCAACAGCAACAAGCTAGCCGCGAAAGAGATGACGATATTGACGCCCTGTTTGGTGAAAAGAAAAAGTGGTAGCATCATTCTTTAGCTACATTTGTTAGCGTGTCAATAATAGTATTCAAACCAAAGGTCGCTAAGGCGACCTTTTTCAATCGATCAACGAAGTCATACCATAATGAATCCAACTCAAATTGAACAAATTTTAGCGCCTATCAATACGTTTCTTCATTGTGCCACCCCCGACGAGTGGGTAACCGAAGCGAAGAAACCAGAGAACTTATCTGTTATTCTTATCGACCACTTATTATGTGAATTGAAAGCTGGGCAGTCAGCCATGTATTTGCTTCGTAAGTATGCGGTAGACTCTGCGAGTACGGCGTTATTGCAGGAGTGGTTCAAGCCTTATGAAGAGTTTGCCTATCGCAAGCAAGGGGATATGGCTTCATTACGCGGTAAAAGTAATATCTCCAAATCCATTATGGCGAAATCGGTCTCACCCTATAGCCAAGATTTGATCGATAAGATGGTGTTATTGATCAAAGAAGAGTTGCATCATTTTTATCAGGTATTAGAGATCCTGGAAGATAGGAAGATCCCCTACCATCCAATCCCAGCAGGTCGATATGCGAAGGGCTTATTGTCTAACGCAACAACGCATGAGCCAAATACCTTGATCGATAAATTGATCATTGGCGCTTATATCGAAGCCAGATCTTGTGAACGCTTTGCCAAGTTAGTCCCGCATCTAGATGAAGACATTGCTAAGTTTTATGTGTCTTTACTGCGCTCTGAAGCTCGACATTATCAAGATTACCTGACACTTGCTGAGCAAGTCGCTGGCGGTGATATTAGTGAAAGAGTGGAGTTTTTTGGAAAAATAGAAGCGAATTTAATTACCGCACCTGACAGTGACTTCAAGTTTCATAGTGGTGCTCCTGCATAGTACCACGCTGTTATTCAGGCTCTCTTACATCTTTATAACCCGTTTATTTGCCCTCCAACCCTGTTAATTAGGCGCTCAGTGCTCCTTAACTAAATAACGAATAAAAAGGCACTACCTCAATTTGAGACAGTGCCTTGTCAATTCAACTCTTAGCGGGCGATGTAAAGCCCATGTCACGCTAGACCAATGTCGGGTTAGATCAATGTCGCGTTAATCTCAGCTAAAACCTGAGATGGGTTAGAGGCTTGTGTTATGGGACGGCCAATCACCAAGTAATCAGACCCAGCTTGAATAGCCATGTCTGGGGTCATAATGCGTTTTTGATCGCCCACCGCGGCGCCCGCTGGACGAATACCAGGGGTGATGAGCTTAAACTCTTTACCCAATTCCGCCTTAAGCATACTTGACTCTTGAGCAGAGCATACCACGCCATCCAATCCAGAGCGTTTGGTTAGGTTTGCTAAGCGCAAGACCTGCTCTTGAGGCGTGACATCAATGCCAATACCCGCCAAATCAGATTGCTCCATACTTGTCAGTACAGTCACACCAATGAGTAACGGGCGATCCTTTCCGTATGGTTCCAATATTTCACGCGATGCCGTCATCATGCGTTCGCCACCGCCGGCGTGTACATTAACCATCCATACACCCAGTTCCGCGGCTGCACGCACAGCTTTCGAGCATGTATTAGGGATATCATGAAACTTTAAATCTAGAAACACTGAGAAGCCACGTTTATGCAGCTCACGAACAAAGTCAGGACCAAATAGTGTAAACATCTCCTTACCGACTTTCAGGCGGCAAGAGCTTGGGTCAATTCTATCAACAAAAGCTAGCGCATCGGCTTGGTTGTCATAATCCAGTGCAACTATCACTTTTTGGTCAATCATTCTTGCTCCTTACAAATATACTGATTTCTTACTCAAAAAAAGCAGCACCTCAAGTGCTGCATCTAAATATCGAACAACGAATTACTCGCCGTCTAACCCTCGAATTGGTTTGATCGTACCCCATCCTTTACAAGAAGGGCAGTGCCAATATAGTGAGTGGGTTGAAAAACCACATTTTCGGCAGCGATAATGAGGTTTAACTTTTAATTGCTCGCCAACCAAAGATTGCAAAGTCGTTAAACTCTCTTTCGCTCTGCCCTCTTCTGCATTAGCAAGGTGATAATCCATCAATCGATAGAACCCTTTCATTGTTGGGCTCTTGACTAACTGACGAGTCAGCAATGCTTGCGCTGACGCCGTCCCTTCATGATGTGCTACCAATTGAGCAAGCATTAACTCAGCAGAAACACCCGCACCTTTTTCAATACTCGCGCGCAAAAACTCGACTAAATCCTGCTCTTGCCCTAAATGGTGGTAACACTCTGCCAGTGTCGGTAGCACTTCACTGACAAAGTCTTTGTCTTGTTCCAGTACCGCTTCAAGATGCTCTATCGTTTTTAGGTAGTCTTCATTTTCAAGGTACAGGCGACCTAGTGCAATATTGGCACGTGCACACCTAGGATCAACCGCTAACGCTTTACGAAAATGTTGAATCGCTTTTTGTGTGTTGCTGTCTGACTGCTCAACCATTGCAAGTTCACACCAAAAATGAGCGATGTTATTTCTAACTCTCTTTTTACCCATTTTTAATAAGGCTGATGCATACTCAATGGCTTTATGCCACTCTTGAGTTTGCTCATAGATAGAGACTAATTGAACCAGCGCCCCTTCTCGGTGTTCTGGTTCTTCAACAAGTTGGACGAATATTTTTTCCGCACGGTCGAGAAAGCCCGACACCATATAGTCTTTAGCAAGCTGCTGTAAGGCAAGGTTTTTTTGCTCAATGGTGAGGCCAGAGCGAGAGATTAGATTTTGGTGGATGCGTATCGCACGGTCGACTTCGCCCCGGGAACGAAACAAATTACCTAATGCTAGGTGGGTATCTATCGTTTCATCATCGACTTGAAGCAACTCAATAAAATGGTCTACCGCTTTGTCTGACTGTTCGGAAAGCAACAGGTTAAGACCCGTCATATACTGACGAGATATTTGATGTGACTGCTCTTGTCTGTCATGTTTTACACTTCGCTGCCCCATATACCAACCATAGGCAGCAGCGATAGGTAAAAGTAGAAATAGTAGCTCAAGCATGTACTAAATAGGCCCTAGTCGTAATCAGCTGCTAGGACTGGTCGTCGCCACGTCTTTTGACTGGGATGGCGTTTGCTTTGCTAGTTTTTTTCTTAGTTTCCGAACCGTTAATTGGGACTTAAGATGAAGACTTCCGAAGATAATCCATGAAATGACGAAACCAACAACAAAAACCACACCAAGTAGCGTAGATAAATGAAACTCTCCTTGCGCTAGCAAGTAGTTAAATGTCACGACTTCTTGGTTCTGTGAACCAAGTGCCAGAGTAACTAAGAAAAGTACAATTAGTAAAATTATTTTTATAATCTTCATGTGTTTTCACCGCAGTCATTGGATAGCTAAGATTATGCAGCAAATAGCGTTCGCACACCATGTTTGTTCATCATAATCTTAATAATCTTCTTCATAATTAGCCTTGTATAACGCACAACCCACACGTTTCTAGATTGGCGTAAACGAAACGCTTTAATTAAATTCAGGAATGTAAAAACGGCACACTATCTGTATGCCGTTCCGTTGACCGAACTAAAGAGAAGACTTATAGACTTTCGTTTACTCGTTCACGTAATTCTTTGCCTGGCTTAAAGTGAGGGACATACTTGCCTTCTAATTCCACTTTGTCACCTGTTTTAGGGTTACGTCCTACACGTGGCTCACGGAAATGAAGTGAGAAGCTACCAAACCCACGAATTTCAATACGGTCACCGCTTTCAAGCGTGTTCGCCATATGTTCTAAAATGTCTTTTACCGCATCTTCAATTTCTTTTGCTGATAAGTGAGTTTGCTCTGCGCAGAGTCTTTCAATTAATTCAGACTTAGTCATAGGTGGTTATCCTCATTACTCTTCATGTTCAGTTGAAACTGGTTTTTATCATTATATAACATCAGTTCACTAACTGCCTGTATAAACAGATAATAGTCTATAATTCGCAAAGTTAAAAACAAAAAAAAGGAGCCTTTCGGCTCCTTTTCTCTTAGCAGAGTATATTACTCGCCTTTAGCAGCTTTAAATGCGTCTGCCATAGCACTACCGAACCCGCCGTCTTCTTGCTTGTTCAGTGAAGCCATTGCTTCTTGCTCATCAGCTTCATCTTTAGCTTTGATAGATAGGTTGATTACGCGGTTCTTACGGTCTACACCAGTGAACTTCGTTTCAACGCTGTCGCCAACGCTTAGGATTAGAGATGCGTCTTCAATACGGTCACGTGAAACTTCAGATGCGCGGATGTAACCTTCTACGCCTTCTTCAAGTTCAATAGTAGCGCCTTTCGCGTCTACTGCAGTAACAGTACCGTTAACTAGCGTGCCTTTCTTGTTATCAGCAACGTAAGCATTGAATGGGTCATTTTCCATTTGCTTAACGCCTAGAGAGATACGCTCGCGCTCTGCATCTACAGCTAGAACTACAGCTGAGATCTCGTCACCTTTCTTGTATTCACGAACAGCATCTTCGCCAGTTGCGTTCCAAGAAATATCAGATAGGTGTACTAGACCGTCGATGCCGCCTTCTAGACCGATGAAGATACCAAAGTCAGTAATAGACTTGATCTTACCAGTAACTTTGTCGCCCTTAGCTTGCATTTCTGCAAATGACTGCCATGGGTTCGCTTTACACTGTTTCAGACCTAGAGAGATACGACGACGTTCTTCGTCGATATCAAGAACCATAACCTCAACTTCGTCGCCAACATTAACAACTTTAGAAGGGTGGATGTTCTTGTTAGTCCAATCCATTTCTGAAACGTGTACTAGACCTTCAACGCCTTCTTCGATTTCAACGAAGCAGCCGTAGTCAGTTAGGTTAGTAACACGACCAGTTAGCTTGTGACCTTCTGGGTAACGCTTAGCGATTGCTACCCATGGATCTTCGCCTAGTTGCTTAAGACCTAGTGAAACGCGAGTGCGGTCACGATCGAACTTAAGAACTTTAACTAGGATTTCGTCACCAACGTTAACGATCTCAGATGGGTGCTTAACACGCTTCCAAGCCATATCAGTGATGTGTAGAAGACCGTCAACACCGCCAAGATCAACGAATGCACCGTAGTCAGTAAGGTTCTTAACGATACCTTTAACTTCAGTACCTTCTTGTAGAGTTTCAAGAAGTTCGTCACGCTCAACACTGTTTTCAGATTCGATAACAGCACGACGAGAAACAACAACGTTGTTACGCTTCTGGTCTAGCTTGATAACTTTGAACTCTAGCTCTTTGTTTTCTAGGTGAGCAGTGTCACGGATTGGACGTACGTCAACAAGAGAACCAGGAAGGAAAGCACGGATACCGTTAAGTTCAACAGTGAAACCGCCTTTAACTTTACCGTTGATGATACCAACAACAGTTTCAGCTTCTTCGTAAGCTTTCTCAAGAACGATCCAAGCTTCATGACGCTTCGCTTTCTCACGAGAAAGTTGAGTTTCACCGAAACCATCTTCAACAGCGTCTAGAGCAACGTCTACTTCAGCACCAACTTCAACTTCAAGTTCGCCAGCAGCATTCTTGAATTGTTCAGCAGGGATAGCAGACTCAGACTTAAGGCCAGCATCAACAAGAACGAAACCGTTCTCGATAGCTACTACAGTACCTTTAACGATACTACCTTGTTGGAATTCAGTTTCATTCAGAAACTCTTCAAAGAGTTGAGCAAAAGATTCAGTCATTATTTAATCTTCAATTAGTAAACGTCCACGGGTATCCTACCGCATGGGGTTGATAATTTCGCCAGTCATCATCCTTGCGACCAACGTTCGAAACCCACCAAGCCTAGTACTAATGTACTTCTACTTAGTGAGATTAGATTCGATATATTTTAGCGCTTTTTCGACAACCTGCGTAATATTTAACGAGGTAGAATCAAGCACTAGAGCGTCATCAGCTGGACGTAGAGGGGCAACCGCTCGGTTGCGATCTCTGAAGTCTCGCTCTTCGATCTCGCTCAAAAGGTCGTCAAATTTAACATCTAAACCCTTTAGTTGCAACTGCTTAAAGCGGCGATGCGCCCTTTCTTCTGCACTTGCATCTAAGAAAATTTTCACAGGCGCTTGTGGGAAAACAACCGTACCCATGTCACGGCCATCGGCAACTAAGCCTGGTGCGATATTAAAAGCACGTTGACGGCGTAATAATGCTTCTCGCACTCGAGGTAGAGCCGCTATTTTTGATGCCGCATTGCCCGTTTCTTCTTTACGAAGTTCACCAGACACATCTTCACCTTCCAGAATCACCTTAACAAGATCGCCTTCCGCAATGAATTGAACGTCAAGATGGACAGCAATGGGTACCAATACGTCTTCTGATTCGAGGTCAACGCCATGATGAATAGCCGCCAATGCTAATACGCGATAAATAGCACCTGAATCGAGTAAATGAAAGCCTAGTTTATCAGCCAGTAACATACACAGCGTGCCTTTACCTGCGCCACTTGGTCCATCTACGGTAATTACGGGTGTCATTGAGGACATGTTTTACTCCACGTTGTTTAATTTGGCTAAATATCTTTATTATTCTTCATTTTTACGGCGCAAAATTATATACCCAATCCATTCAACATACCATTTTCTTTGGGATTCATTTCTGACGTGCTTTTGTTCTATCTTTACTTCATTTTTTAGAATGGGTCACATTATTGTCATACAATAATATTGTAAGGTAATGTTATCTCCAGAACATCGACACCAAGGAAAATAACAATGAAAAAGGTTCAATTAAGTTTACTTACGCTTAGCATCATTGCAGGGTCAGCCATCGCTGCGTCTTCTGACACTCTAGATATGACATCGTTTAATCTTGACCCTCAAAAAGCACCAGCACAAAACTTTGATTTAACCAATTGGAAAATCACCCTTCCAGAGTTAACAACAGAAGGGTCTCGTAAAGGGAAAGCATTAGAAATTGCTAAAGATGAACTTGGCAATACCACAACACCTTATGTCCACCCAGAGTGGTTCTATACAAACAAAGAAACTGGTGCCCTTGTATTTGTTGCACCAAATGAAGCACCAACCACACCAAACAGCAAAAATACCCGTAGTGAGCTGCGTGGCATGCTAGCGAAAACTTATGGTGAACCAAAGAATAACTTCGTTATAGCCTCACACCCAAATGCATCCGAATATGGCGCTATCGGTGGCACACTGAAAGCAACATTATCAGTGGATCAAGTGAGTGAAAGCGGTAACTACAAAAAAAATGGCGCTTTCGCCGTTGTCATTGGTCAGATCCATGGTTCTAAAAACGAACCATTAAAGATTTCTTATCGTAAACTTCCCGATCATGAACACGGCTCATTGGCTTGGAACTACGAATTGAATCCGACTAAGGATTTACAAAACGCCAAAGATGAAAACGGCAAAAAACTTCGTAAGGATATTCGTCACGACGTCTTTGGTAAGCACAACCTGCGTAAAGGGGCTGCTGATCCGCAAGATGGCATTAAACTCGGAGAGATTTTTTCTTACGAAGTTAACGTCGATGGCGACATCATGCACCTAACGTTTACTAAGAATCCAGGTACGTCTGATGCGATTGTGAAAACATTTGATGTCGACCTAGCAAAAGGAAATTACCAAGGTAACGAGGTCGACCAGGGTTACGGTAGTGACTGGATGTATTACAAAGCCGGCGTATACAACCAGTGCAATACCAAAAAGAGCAGCTCCGATTGTCAATGGCGTGGTATGGAAGCCGGCGACTATACACAAGCGAGCTTCTACCAGTTAGAGCTGGATCAATAACCGTTAGGTGTTAATTGAGCCCAAATTTAAAAGGACCCAACACTTTGTGTTGAGTCCTTTTTTATCAAATGCATTGTCATGATTCGAAGTACTTTAACAATATAAAATACTTACACTATTGGCCGCTGACCACGGCTAATCCATTTCATCAATACGTTATCAGCCGCTTGCCCAGCCGCACCTGAAAATTTATCCGCAAGCTTCTTCTTTTGAACATAGTGAATCGCAAGTACGGTTTTTTCTTTGCAAGCCGCCGTCACCACATCATCTGATGTTTGAATTGCATCAACTAAGCCGAGGGTTTTGGCTTGTGTTCCAAACCAATGTTCACCCGTTGCCACTTTTTCCAGATCAAGTGCAGGACGGTGCTCCCTAATAAAGTCTTTGAACAAGCCGTGGGTCTCTTCCAGCTCTTCTTTGAATTTATCACGTGCTTTATCGGTATTTTCACCAAACATCGTCAGCGTACGTTTGTATTCACCTGCCGTGAGCTGTTCAAATTCGATATCATTCTTTTTCAGCAGCTTATGGAAGTTTGGCAACTGTGCAATAACACCAATAGAACCAACGACAGCAAAAGGTGCCGACACGATCTTATCTGCAATGCATGCCATCATGTAACCACCACTCGCTGCTACCTTGTCAACCGAGATAGTGAGTGGCAGGTTTGCCCCTTTGATTCTGTCGAGTTGTGAAGAAGCAAGGCCGTAAGCATGTACCATACCGCCGCCCGATTCCAAGCGCACTAACACCTCATCGCCAACACGTGCGACAGCTAAAATAGCACTCACTTCTTCTCTTAATGACGCGACTTCTTTAGCGTCAATGCTACCGTTAAAATCTAAAACAAAAAGATGTGGCTCACGCTTACTATCAAGGTCACCATTTTTTGAGGCTTTCTTAATTTCTTTTTCACGTGATTTACTTTTTTCTTTTTCCGCTTTTTTCTCAGCCTTATCTCGTGCTTTTATGAATGACTCATCATGTAAATGGTGCTCTAACTGCTCAACCGTTTGTTTTCTTTGTTCAGTCAAGTTAGTCACTTCAAGCGCACCTTTAGCACCACCTGAACGACCACCTACTGATTTCGCCACCACAATGAGTGCCAAGATGGCCGCCAATACCGTCACGATTTTAGCTAGAAAAAGCCCGTAATCTAATAAAAATTCCAATGTCTTATCCCCAATCCTACGAATTAGTGTATTGTAACCAACTTGTCACGATTACCAAGAATTATTCAAAACTAAGGAAGTGTTCTGTGGAATATTCAACCGCTCCTGAGGCGCTAAAAGGTAAAGTTATCCTCATTACTGGCGCTGGGGCTGGCATCGGCCGTCAAGCGGCACTTAGCTACGCCAAACATGGCGCTACTGTCATTTTACTCGGCCGTAATGTGGCGAACTTAGAGCTAATTTACGATGAAATTGAAAAAGCTGGTTACCCGCAACCTGCTATCATCCCACTCGACCTCAAGGGCGCGACAAAACAGAATTACATTGATATGGCCGAGACTATCGAAGGTCAATTTGGACACCTAGATGGGCTGGTTCATAATGCAGGCGTCTTAGGCACGCTAAGCCCATTCGATCAAATTGATGAAGAAACGTTTGATGATGTTATGCAGATCAATGTCAAAGCTGAGTTTCTTATGACACAAGCCTTATTGCCTATTTTGAAAAAATCACAAGCAGGTCGAATTATTTTTACTTCTTCAACTGTTGGGCATATCGGCCGCACATTCTGGGGAACGTACGCGATCTCCAAGTTTGCGACTGAAGGTATGATGCAAATCTTAGCCGATGAACTCAGTGATTCTGCCATCCGTGTCAATGCGATAAACCCAGGAGCAACGCGTACACGTATGCGTGCAAAAGCTTATCCTGGTGAAGATGCGAATGCCTTGAAAACGCCAAGTGACCTCATGCCTTTATACCTGCACCTAATGGACCCTTCAGTATCTGATATCAACGGGCAATGTATAGACGCTCAACCTAAGCGTTAGCAACGCCTAGTTATTCACAGATCAATGGCTAACCGCTTTAAGCTTTAACGATAAGTGAGTGCCAAAGCACTCACTTATTTAGCCCACTACCCTAAGTGTTGCCTCAAAAACTCCCCAGCCACTGCGCTGCCATGCTGGTAGTCCTCTAAAATCTGATCCTTATGGCTCATTAATCCTTTGGACGTCAACTCATGTTTCGGCTGTATATGCCACAATTTCACCTCTTCCGGAGGGGATAGTAGAAATTGCTCAACCTGACTATGGTTATTGTAATGCGCCACCAGCATGTCTAAATGGCTCGTACCATTTCGGCTAAAAGGCACACGCTTGTTCTGAATATCAATCAAGCGAGATAGCTTTTCATTGTCGTTAATCCAAGTCGACAGCTTACTTTTTTCACTCTGAGGGATTTTGTACAATTCGGCTTGGTTTGCAGTAAATTGCTTATAATCCATTTTGATACTGTGAAGCTTTTCTGAAAATTGCTTATGGAATTCGGTCAACTTTTCTTTCGTACCCGAAACTTTGAGATGATTTAAATGCGTATCTAGCCCCGCTTCCAATTCTTTTTTCCAGCGCTCCAACGACTCCATGGCAGGAGACGGCGTTAGCTCTTTTCGATTGCCTTCTGGGATAGTGCTGATCACCACCATATTGTTAATACCTCGACGACAAGACTCCTGCACAGGGATCGTTGCAGACACCCCTCCATCTACCCATTTTTTGCCATCAAACTCAATATCATGATAATAAAGCATCGGGATCGCACAGGTTGCCCTAAGTACATCAAACCAATTATCCGCAAAAATCGGATAGTAATAATCTTGTAGATCTTCTACATCAGTAATACAGGCCAGCGCCACCTTGTTGTCACCGAGTTGAATCTTTCCTTTAGGGATATTTAGTGGGAACTCGCCTGTATTCACAAACTCAAAAGCCCAGTCTAGATCCATAGGCTGCTGCTTTTGAAGCAGTTTATTGACGTCAAAAAAACGTCCTCGCGTCGTATAATTGAGAATAAAATCTAACCCGAGCCCTTTTTGCTGAGTGACAAAAGAAGACACATTGAGCGCCCCAGCTGAGGTACCAATATATAAGGAAAACGGATCGAATTTAGCATCAATAAATTTATCTAAAACACCCGCGGCAAACGCCCCTTTTTGTCCGCCACCTTGGACGATCAAAGAATATTGTTGATCCTTCGTGAACACACAGCTCTCCTCACATTTTTTTATTCTTTCTTGAGATTAAAATAATTACTCTAGCCTGAACATCATTTTTCAAGATAATGCATCAAAACTGGTGACACCTTCTCACTAACTTCTTGATTATCAGCTTGACCCATAATTTTAGTCCCATTCACATTGAATACCATTTGCAGTCAGTCGATTCTCATTTATACTGTATGAATATACAGGTATTCATTATGCATGATTTAATCACTGAACTACAACATAAGCAATTGATCTGGAAAGGAAGTCACCCCTTAACCGCTTCAAACAACCATCATTCCACTGGTTTTAGCAAACTGGATCAATCACTCAATGGTGGGTTCCCTAGCCACGGGGTCATTGACATTCAATCCGCCACTGGCATTGGTGAACTAAGACTTCTCAGCCCTTACATAGCAACTCACACAGAAGAACGGCTTTTGGTATTAATCAACCCACCTGGTTATGTCTGTGCTGAGTACCTCTTAAACCAAAATATTAGCCCTTCACAGGTGTTGTTGATTTATCCAACATCAACAGCAGACGCCCTATGGGCCGCGGAGCAAAGCTTAAAAAGTGGCGCGAGTAGTTGTGTGTGTTTGTGGCAAAGTGACATTGAGATTCATCATGCAAAGCGTCTTCAAGTCGCGAGTGAAACCGGCCAGTGCCTGCAAGTTTTATTTAGACCAATGCAGTCACATCGCTTCTCTCTCCCTGTGTCATTAGGTTTACTTTTAGCCCCTCATGAGTCAGGGCTTGAAGTGACTATTACTAAACAAAAAGGTGATTTTCCTCGAGCACCTTTTATTATCAATATGGCATCGTATTGGCCTGAGCTAACCATCAAAACACCTCTTGTTATCGTCCCATCAATTCGACAGCAACAGCAAGGGTAAAAAGTATTATGTTATTGTGGTTATATCTGCACTTCCCTACCTTGCAACTGGACACCTTATTCCGTCAAGATGATGACGATGTCGCTTTAGCGATCGTTGATGGGCATCAACACGATATTATCCAACTTAACACCGAGGCACAAAAACAAGGCTTACAGTTAGGGATGGGACTTGGTAGCGCCGCTGCGCTTTGTCAAGACTTACAAGTTCACCCTTATGATGCCAAGTTAGAAAATCAGCGACTCGCGGACATCGCTCAATGGCTTTACCTGATTACGTCAGATATCACCTTGTTCCCGCCTAATGGCATTCTTATTAAGGTCACAAATATGTTGTCCCTATATGACAACATCGAAAACTACTGGCGCGCACTGTCACAGCATCTAGCACATTTGCATATCAACACATATTACTCTACAGGCCAATCTCCTTACGCGGCGATGATCATGGCAAAGCAAAAGTGCAACTGGATAGAAACGAATCCGCAGCAGCTTAAAAAGAGGATGAGTGGTTACTCACTTTCCTTAACTGAGTTGGAGACAAAACAAGTAGAGAAATTGCAGCGAGTAGGAATCCAAAATCTTTCCGATTTATTGGCACTTTCTTTACCTGAAGTCGCCAAACGATTTGATATCGAGTTAGTTAATTACGTCGGTAGGCTCACTGGGCAATTCAAGCATCCTATCAATTTTTATCATCCACCTGAGCAGTTCTCTCATTACCTAGAGCTGTTGTTTGATATTGAGAATGTTGCATGGCTGCACAACCCACTTACGCGCTTATTCCAGCAGCTGGAAGTATTTTTGAGATTACGTGACAAAGTTGCCTACGAGCTTAATCTAACCCTCCACCAGCGAGATCATGATGATAGTCATATCCAACTTCATTCCGCTCAAGGCGATTATCTAGTGGCTAAATGGCAGTCTTTATCAACACTGACACTCGAAAACCTGCAAATAGACGCGGCCATTAATGGGCTCACGCTCTCTGTGATCAGAATGGGAGAGCATCAAATCAATGAATATGACTTATTCGAAGGCATAACGAGTAATCAAACGCCACTAGAACTCGTTTCTATTTTGCAAGCAAAGCTCGGCAAACAGGCCGTGACATCTTTACATTTTACGGATGATCCTAGGCCCGAAATGGCCACCCAGCCTATCGCCTTTTCTCAGACTACACATGGGCCAAAAGCACCTTTTAGCAAGACCTGTCAAAAATTAAGACCCAGCTTGTTATACCCCCACCCCTTCCCGTTAACCGACAAAGTATCCATCACATTAGGCCCAGAACGCGTCATTAGTGGTTGGTGGGATGGTTATCAAGTAAAACGAGACTATTTCATTGCGCGCAACGCTTTTGGTCAATGGTTGTGGATCTTTAGAACCGAGGACTATCACTGGTTCGTACACGGCCAATTCAGTTAAGGAATAATATGAAGTACGCTGAATTATTTTGTCAAAGCAACTTTTCGTTTCTCACTGGGGCTTCGCATGCAGAAGAACTGATGTTACAAGCCGATTTTCTGCAATATGCTGCGCTGGCCATCACCGATGAATGCTCCGTCGCCGGGGTGGTGCGCGCTCACACAGCCATCAAACAGCATAATCTCACGATTCAACAAATCGTTGGCAGCATGTTTTGGCTCAATGCTGAATGTCAATTCATTCTCATTAGCCCAAATCGCGACGCCTATGCAGAACTATGTCGAGTCATTACCAACGCAAGGCGCCGCTGTAAAAAGGGGGATTATCAACTATCAGAATGGGACATTATGTCATTACGCCATTGCTTTATTATTTGGCTACCCACCGGTGACGAACATGATCGGAAATGGGGACAATGGTTATGTAAGCACCATAAGCAAAGGGTTTGGATTGGCCTCCAGCGACATCTGACGTCTCATGAGCATCGTTATTTGCAACATTGCCAGTCACTATCAAAATATCTCGACATCACGATTACGGCTTGTGGCGGGGTACTCATGCACACCGCAACTCGCCTTCCTCTCCAGCACACATTAACGGCCATACGCTTAAACACTTCTATTGATAACGTCTGTGGCCAACTGCTCGTCAATGCTGAGCGTTGCTTACGGTCAAAAACTAAGCTCGAAAAGCTCTACTCTCAAGAGTGGATAGACGAAAGTGTTCATATCGCGCAACGATGTAAGTTTTCCCTCGGAGAGCTTCGCTACGAATACCCAAGTGAATTAGTCCCAAACGGCGAAACGCCAATGACGTATTTACGAAAGTTGGTTGAGCATGGTAAACACACTCGCTTTCCTGAAGGAATATCTAATGAAATTGAAGACATCATAGAGAAGGAATTAAGGTTAATTGATGAACTCAACTACCCCTTTTTCTTTCTCACCATTCATGACGTTGTTATGTTTGCCAAGCGACAAGGCATCCTCTATCAAGGCCGGGGCTCCGCCGCGAATTCCATCGTCTGCTATTGCTTGTATATTACCTCCGTGGATCCTCGACAGATTTCAGTTTTATTTGAACGCTTCATTAGTAAAGAACGTAATGAGCCACCAGATATCGATGTTGACTTTGAGCATGAGAGACGTGAAGAAGTCATTCAATACCTTTACCAAAAATATGGCAGAGAACGTGCTGCACTGGCGGCAACGGTCATTTCTTATCGATTTAAAAGCGCAGTAAGAGACGTAGGAAAGGCGCTTGGCGTCAGGGAGGTTCAGCTTGATTACTTTATCAAAAATATCAATCGTCGCGACCATAGTACAGGATGGCAGGCCCAGATCATCGAACTTGGGCTACAACCTGATTCCTTAAAAGGCCAACACTTTATTGAGCTAGTCAATGATATCATGGGGTTTCCGAGGCACCTCTCTCAACACGTCGGTGGGTTTATTATCTCATCCGGGCCGTTGTATGAACTCGTACCGATTGAAAATGCTGCGATGAATGAACGAACGGTTATTCAATGGGATAAGGATGATTTAGAAAGCTTAGGGTTACTCAAAGTGGATGTACTTGCCCTTGGCATGCTGACCGCCATTCGAAAGTGCTTTCAATTAGTCAAACAACATTATGGCCATGACCTTAGTATTGCCAGCATCACTCGACGAAAAGATGATGCGAATGTCTATCGCATGTTACAACAAGCCGATACTGTCGGCGTATTCCAGATTGAATCGAGAGCACAGATGAGTATGTTGCCGCGCCTAAAACCAGCGACGTATTACGACCTCGTGATCCAAATTGCCATTGTTCGTCCTGGTCCTATCCAGGGGGATATGGTGCACCCTTTTCTAAAGCGTAGAAACGGTGAAGAAGCCATCTCTTATCCCTCAAAGGAAGTCGAAGAGGTATTATCTCGCACACTTGGTGTGCCCATTTTCCAAGAACAAGTCATCAAACTCGCCATGGTTGCCGCAGGCTTTAGCGGCGGGGAAGCCGATAAACTGCGCCGAGCAATGGCGGCTTGGAAAAAAAACGGTAGCATCTTTACGTTTCGTTCCAAGCTCATCAACGGCATGCTAGAAAGAGGCTATGAACGTGATTTTGCGGAACGCTTATTTGAACAGATTTGTGGCTTTGGTGAGTACGGATTCCCTGAAAGCCACTCCGCCTCATTTGCCGTATTAGCGTATTGTTCTGCTTGGCTGAAATACTACTACCCTGAAGTCTTTTATACCTCCTTGCTCAATAGTTTACCGATGGGTTTCTACAGTGCTTCTCAACTACTACAAGACGCCAAGCGTCATGGTGTCAGCATTTTGCCGATATGCATCAACCATTCGCAATACCACCACTATTTAGTCGAAAACGTTCACCATCAAGACACCGTCTTGTCAATCCGCCTTGGCTTCACACAGATTAAGGGATTGAGCCAAGAAAGCGTAAAGAGAATTCTTCAACATCGTCCTAAAGAAGGATTCACTACACCAACACAAATTAAGCAATTGGGACTCAACAAGAAAGAGCTGGAACAATTGGCATCAGCGGACGCTTTACAATCGATTTCAGGCGATCGTTATTCGACACGCTGGGCCATGATGGACAATGCACATGATCTCCCGCTATTTCAATCGCTCCCTTACGAATCCAAAGCGCTTCCCAATACGCCAACAGAAATAGATAACGTTCTTGAAGATTTTTCATCGACAAACGTCTCATTACGACAACACCCAATTACGTTACTTGATAGAGCAGGTACGCTAGGCCGCTTTACACGTATGCAGGAACTGCATCAGCACGCGCATAAATCGATGGTCAATGTCGTTGGACTAGTGACGGGGAAGCAATCGCCTGGCACGGCTGCTGGGGCCACATTCATTACCTTGGAAGATGATACTGGCAATATTAATATTGTGGTTTGGAGCGCTACCGCGAAAGCACAAAAAAAGGCTTACTTAACGGCTAAGATTTTAAAAATAAGTGGGATTTTAGAAAGAGAGGGAGACGTCACACATATCATTGCTGGTAGGCTCACCGACATGACACATGAACTGTCCAAACTCACCATTCAATCGCGGCAGTTTCACTAGCCTTAAACTAGACTGGACGTAAACTAGAAACAATAAAAAAGGGAGCAAATGCTCCCTTTTCAATCCAAGCTATCACTACGCTTCAAGCATTGAATTATCGATCTATTTCAACTGCCGCTTCCGTACGTCTTTTCTTCCATTCCTTGAAGACCAGTAAACTTAAAGTCATGATGACTTTTGAAGTTAGCCAAATCATTCTGATGGAACAACCTTAGTCAGTAGTTTTATAATCTGCGGTACTTATCGTAATAGCACAATTCGCAATAGCACAATAAATACACAAGAATGATAACATGACATTAATTCATCCGTAACAAAGCAAATAGAGCAAAAAGTCTAAATTATAATATTTGACCCATCCGCTGCTGTACAACGTCGACTAACAGATCAGGCTGGAATTTCGAAATAAACCGGTCACAACCAACTTTCTCAACCATTGCGTCATTGAAGCTACCGCTAAGAGAAGTATTGAGCGTAATATACAACTGACTCATTCTCGGGTCGCTTCGAACTTCGTGAGTAAGTTTATATCCGTCCATTTCCGGCATTTCTGCATCCGTGATCATCATTAACAGTTCGGAGCAAACATCAATACCTTCGTCGCACCACTGTTTAAGTAATCTAAGGGCCATCGCGCCATCAAAACACTCGATAATTTCGACACCGAGTTGAGATAAAGTGCCTTTTACTTGGCTCCTAGCAGTTGATGAATCATCAACAATTAATATTTTTTTCCCAGCAAGATGAGGCAAGAGGGCCTTATCCAGTGTCTCTTCTGAGATACTCACATCATAATCAATGATCTCAGCAAGTACTTTCTCGACATCAATAATTTCAACCAATTCGATTAATTGGTCTTGTTCAACTTTGGTAATCGCTGTGAGATAATTGGCACGTCCAACCGTACGAGGCGGTGGTTGAATTTCCGTCCAAGTTGTATTAACAATGTTTCGAACCTCACCGACAAGAAACCCCTGAACCGTACGATTATACTCAGTAATAATAAGATTATGGTCCCCCCCTTCCGCAGGTCTAGGAAAACCCACAGCTCGACGAAGGTCAATAACTGGCACAGAGACACCACGTAGTGATGCCACACCACAGATACTAGGGTGAGAGCCGGGAAGTTGAGTAAGCACAGGAAGCTTAATCACTTCCTTTACCTTGAATACATTTATAGCAAAAGTCTGACGGCTGTTCAGGTTGAACAATAAAAGTTCTAACCTGTTTTCTCCCACCAATTGCGTTCTTTGATCAACTGAACTTAATACGCTCGACATGAGACTTCCTTGGCAAAACACATACGAAGATTCTTATCTCATGTAATTGGCACCATGGACAAGAAGTTTAGCGACGAAAGGTAGAAAACTATGATGCATCGCAAAGACGGTAAAGTGGTTAGCCTTCAATAACTTTCATAAGTAGTACACCGTCATAAAGCGCTTGTTTGACAAGTGCAGCTCCAGGCATGGTAGCTTGTTTATAAAAACGAGATTCCACTATTTTGAGATTCTTAGTGTAAGCAGGAAGGCTTTGCTGCTCAATACAGCGCTGAATCGCAGGATACAAGATGTCTTTAGCCTGGTTAATCACGCCACCAATCAATACTTTTTCAGGGTTAAACAGATTGATCACAATAGCAATCGCCGATCCGAGGTGATCGCCTAATTTTTCAATAACATTAACCGCTAAAGGGTCACCATTTGCGGCCGCTTCACAGATTGCTTCAACACTCACATCTTCATCATCATTTAACGCCTCAACCAAACTCGACGCTTCTCCATTGGCAATTCTTTGTATCACTTCACGGCGAATAGCTTGAGAACTTGCCACCGTTTCCAGGCATCCTTTGTTGCCGCAATGGCATTCCATTCCATTACGATCAACCTGAATATGTCCCAGCTCACCAATATTACCATGTCTTCCTTGCAGCACCCGGCCATCGAGAATAATCCCTGCGCCAACACCATGGTGAATAGAAATGAGTACCGAGTTATCACAATCTTGAGAATGACCGAAGAGATTTTCAGCTAACGCCCAGGCACGCGTATCGTTGGCTACGAAGACAGGCAATCCTGTAGCGTTAAATATCTCAGAGCCAATCGGAAAGTTAGCAACGTTATAATGCGGCATCTGCAAAACAATGCCTTGCTCAGTGTTCACTAATCCCGGGAGCGTCAACGCGATACTGGTGACTCTATCGAGTTGATCGTTATAAGTTTCAAAAAACTCCTCAATTTCATACAGAAGGCGAGCAGCGACATCTTCTTGATCAACTTCATGAATTTCTATTTTGGTATCGATAAGCACATCTCCTCCTAACTCATGAAGAGCAATCGAGAGGTACCCACGTCCGAGACGCATCGATAAAAATTGCCAACCTTGATTATTGGTCTGTAAACCAACAGCAGGGCGACCACGACTGATCGCTTCCTGAACCACGGTTTCATGAATGAGGTGTGCAGCGATAAGTTCTCGCGTAATTTTCGTAATACTTGCCGGCGCTAAACCGCTTAGCTTCGACAAATCGATACGCGAAATAGGCCCATATTGGTCTATTAATTTATACACACGACCAGCATTGACCTGCTTGATATGGTCGATATGCCCAGGTTGAGCCATGTACATTTTGCACTCCAAAAAACAACAACCTAGCAATTTTTTTACTTTGCGAAGTAATTGTGAAGTAGTTTAATGAATCGCCGTGACAAACATCACGCATATAGGGTGAACTTTGGGGTGCAAGTCATGTTACACGCCATCATTGGGACTAGAAACATGAAAGTTTACTACATTTCACAAGGTCAAAACGAGGAGAATTGCAATTGATGAACCACTTTTTTTACTTCGATTAATAAGCGCAATGCACGCTTAGTATTATATTCGATCATCACTGAATAAATCAGAGGCTTTCTTACCTTTAGTCACACCTTGATACTGCTCAATAAATCGAAAACCCGCTTTTAAACCCAGCTGATAATCATGCAAAATATCATCTTTATCACTCATTAGCGACGATGTTTTTAACGGTTGACTTGGTGCAATCTGAACAATAAAGCAGTCATCCGGTGGAAGTGACAAGAACGTGTTGGTAAGTGAATAAGTTTGATAGTGCACCATCAACATATCAGCCAAGCCTGCATCAAATTTTTCACCAAAGAGATGACTTAACCGATAAATATCAGCGCCACCAAACAACCAGCGCCCACCATTGATCATATTTAGATGCTGAGAATGTTTCTGAGCCACTGCTTTACTCAATTGAAGGTCAAAAAAACCATTCCAATCTTTAGACCACTGCTCAAGTTTATCCTGCCATTGAAGTTGCACACTGTTTAAAGACTCGCGAAACCAAGCGGGTGACTCAGTGATGCGCTCTTCGTCAACGATAGTCGGTTCAACGCCACTATCACTTTCCTCTGTTCGAATCACAACGATCATTCGGTTTTCTTGCCGCCATGCCTCTTGCACTGGGATCGATGCCGATACTCCCCCATCAATAAACTCTTGTCCATCAATCGCCACGGTGCCTTCAAAGAGATTAGGGATAGCGCTCGTTGCCATCATGACGGAATACCAGTCTTGCTTCAGCATAGGCAAATAATGGTCTTTAAGCGTAGAGGCATCGGTGACCGCGGCATAAGCACGCCGCTCACCAATGACTCTGCGTCCCATATCAATATCGAGTTTGTAGGGATACTCACATAACTGATCGAGTGCCCACTCCAAATTGAGAGACTGCTTTTTCCGAATGAAACTAAATACATTAAAAAATTTTGGATCCGTAGTCAGATCCAGAAGAAATGATCGGCCTAATCCAGGTTGACGAGACAGGTATGCACACAAGTTTAAGGCACCTGCGGAAGTACCATAAAATTCATCAAAGGGATCAAAATTAGACAATAAAAAAGAGTCGAGCACCCCTGAGGTAAAGATCCCACGCTGTCCACCACCTTGCGCAACCAGCGCTGTTTTTCCTGCTACATATTGGGCAAGACGCGCGACATCGCAAGCAGCATGGGTATCCGTTACCACACCGGTATTCTTCATCGTTATAATTAAGCGGCCAGAATTGCAGTAAAACCAAAGGCAAAAATAATGCCTAATGCGACCGTAACAATCCCCAGCGCCATTTTCATATCAAATTCCATACAACCTCCAGAATGTAACATTACATTTACTATTGTGACACACTATGGCATTGCAGAAATAACAACTTCAAAATTATGATGTTAGTGTCACACTATGTTTAAACGTTAGTACAATTTGATTCATACAGCTAGCCAATCAAGCTCCAATAGCAGCAACGGTAAGGACATGTCATGGTATCGCTCATTCTGCAATCATTTCGGTTTATTTTTGTTTTAATTCTTCCTTATCCTGTATTTGCTAGTGTCATTTTAACTCCGTTTATTGGAACCAGTGTTGGGGGGACCGCTGAGGACGAAAATAACAATAAATATGATATATCAGCTTCAACTCACCTCGCTTTAGCGATCGAATTTCCGGTAAAAAATGGTCGAATGGGACTATTTTATTCTCACCAAAATTCGTCACTTGATACCCTAAATCTTGAGACAACAATACAATACCTTCAATTTCAGAGTAGCGCTGAATACCTTGTTGCAAACAAAACCATCACTTATATCGGCGCTGGGATCGGCGCCTCTCATATATCAGCACAATGGACTCGCTCTCAAACAGGTTTTGCAGCCAGTATTTACGGTGGCGTGGAATATCAACTCACTCAGCGTTTATTTATCAATGGACAAGCACGCTGGCAAGGCACTGTTGTCGACAACGAAACGGTATCCGTATGCAACTTACCGACAACAGAGGCCAGCTGCCTCATCGGTTTCAATACCCAGTGGATGAACCAATTCCAAACAAATATTGGCATTTCAGCAAAATTTTAGTGCCAACCTCTATCCACGACTTCCTCCCGGAATTTATATTGGTGAGTAGCACATTATTTAGTGACTCCATCTAAAAAACCTAAAAGTTGTTTAGACTAACTTTAAACTCTACCTCATCACTTATAATTGCAACACACCTCACATTAAGTTAATTAAACCATAAATTAGATAAAAATGAGTGTTTACCGCCAAACAGCAAGTAAGCCTACCCAGACGTAATCTATTGCTAATCAACTATAAGATGGGTAACCTTATTTTAATGCATAGTCGAAAGTTTCAGTATTGACCACTGGTGGTTTAATAATTCAGGTGGAATCGGCGTGCTTTACAACTTAAAACAGAATTAAAAACCATAAATTTCACATTACACAATCGAACATTATGCTTACCAAGTAAATAGTCATTCAATTATTGGTATAGCACTCTATTCATTGAATAGCATTTTATGTCGCAGACAATGTATAAAAGGAGTTAACTATGAAGCGCGAACAATGGGGATCTCGAGCTGGATTCATTCTAGCCGCAGTAGGATCAGCAATCGGACTTGGTAACATCTGGCGATTCCCTTACATGGCTTATGAGAATGGCGGCGGAGCTTTCTTTATTCCTTATCTATTCGCCATGATTACCGCTGGTATCCCTTTCATGATTCTTGAATTCAGTATGGGACAAAAATATCGCGGCTCAGCGCCTAAAACACTGAGTAAAATAAATTCTAAATTTGAATGGCTTGGTTGGTTTCAGGTAGGGGTAGCGGCCACAATCGCTGTCTATTATGTCGCGGTAATCGGTTGGGCTATCTCTTATTTCGGCATGTCATTCACCCAAAGCTGGGGCACAGACACTAATGCATTTTTCTTCAGCGAATACCTACAACTTGGTGACAATTCACCGACTAGTCTAGGGTCGATTCAGTGGAAAATCGCCGGAGCGATGCTTCTTGCTTGGGGTATCACCTATTCAGCCATTGCCGGTGGTGTAAAAGCAGGTATAGAACGCGCAGCAAAAATCATGATGCCTGTGCTATTTGTCATGGTTTTGCTACTTATCGGACGCATGGTATTCCTTCCAGGTGCTCTTAACGGAATCAACTATCTATTCGAACCTGATTTCTCCAAGATATTAGATATGAAAGTGTGGGCGGCAGCTTACGGTCAGATCTTTTTCACTCTAAGTATTGGTTTCGCTATCATGCTAGCTTACTCGAGCTACCTACCTGAGAAATCGGATATTACCAATAACGCCTTCATGACCGTATTGATTAACTGTGGTTTTTCAATTCTTGCCGGTATTATGATTTTCTCTGTTCTGGGTTACATGGCTCAGGAACAAGGCAAACCCCTTACCGAAGTCGTCACGGCGGGCGTAGGTTTAGCATTTGTAACGCTGCCAGCGGCAATCAACTTGCTGCCAGCGCCTTACATTTTGGGACCACTATTTTTCTTCGCACTTGTGATTGCAGGTCTAAGCTCACACATTTCCATTATGGAAGCAGTGACTTCAGCCGTGATTGATAAGCTGAACTGGACACGTAAGAAAGCCGCGACCATTATTTGCGGATCGGGTCTAGTGATTTCGATGGCGTTCGCAACTAATGGCGGTCTACTCTTGCTTGATCTTGTTGACCACTTCGCCAACAACGTCGGTATCGTTGTCAGTTGCTTCATTGAGATTATTCTGATGGCTTGGTTGCTAAAAATTGCTGATGTGCGCGATTACGTCAATAAAGTGTCTGATTTCACTATCGGCGCTTGGTTCGATATCTGCTTACGCTTTATCACACCGATTATCCTCGCGGTTATCGTCGCCACTAAATTCCAAACACTGATCACCGAAGGCTATGGCGGTTACGCTCAGTTTGATTTGATGCTGCTAGGCTGGGGACTAATGGGTCTACTCGTCGTCGTTGGTGTTGCGATAAATATAACAAGTAAAAAGGACGCTTAATATGACAACAAGTGCGATTATAATGATGGTTTTGGGTTTAGGCATTACATGGGGCGGCGCGTCTTACTGTATCAAAAAAGCCATGGACAAGAACCACAAGTAAAAACAACTAAAATAGAAAAAGCCAGCATTTGATGCTGGCTTTTTTCTTGGGACTAATTCGTCAGAAAAAGTGAGGTGCTTAAAAGCTGTAACGAATACCGATACCCGCGCCGATGCCCAATTTCAGGTCGCTTTTGTGGAACATCATGTTTGGCGTAAGTTGCGCGTACGCATCCCAACCATTCGAGATATCCAATTCCACCCCAAGAGCAATCCTTGGGCCAAAATTATCAGAGCGCTTAATCTGACCACCAACACCAGCAAACCACGTAAACGGAACATCCCCACCAAAACGCCCACGATTAAAAATGTAATCTGCCGCAATACCGTCATTCCCTATTGCAAAGTTAACCGTGTTATTAATCTGGCCAACCACACTCAATCCTTGATCTAAACCCATACCGATTTTAAAACCGCCAGAGCTATTGCCACTACTGCGGCTCGAACTGCGTGGCTTATTCGCCGATTGAGTATTATTCGATGAACGAGTACTCGTTGATGCCTTAGCCGGCGCTGGGGCGGCTGCCGAGCTTGTTGTGCTACCTTCTTCTACAATCTGCCACTCTTCTTCACCACCTGCAGTATTAGCCGCCGCTAGCGTCACTGAAGAAAAGAGCATCAAACTTAAAAAAGTGATGCATTGAATAGTATTTGATTTCATGTATAGGTTCCCTGCATGGTTCATGACTCTTCTATATAACGAGCGCTAATATTGGATACGACAAAATTGCAGAGATTTTAGTGAATGGCGTGGTTGTTATGTCATGGAAAGGAAAGAGACAAGAAAGCTTTCAAGCGAGATCAAAAAAGGGAAGCATCCGCTTCCCTTTTAGATTATGAGTTAACTCATCAGATATTAACCGTGGTTACGAATCCACTCATCCATATCTGTTTTAAGGTTATCAGATTTTGTACCGAAGATAGCTTGTACACCACCAGCAACAACAACAACACCTGCTGCGCCTAGCTTTTTAAGTTTATCTTGGTCTACTTTTTCTACATCTGCTACTGCAACACGTAGACGAGTAATACAAGCGTCTAAACCCGTGATGTTTGCTTTGCCGCCAAATGCTGCAACCAACTCACCCGCCATTTCTGTACCAGACTGAACTGTTACTTCATCTTCTGACTCGTCTTCACGGCCTGGAGTTTTAAGGTCCATCGCTGTGATAACAGTGCGGAATACAAAGTAGTAGATAGCTGCGTAACAAAGACCAACACCTACCATCAGCCCCATCTTCTGAGCATTACCAGAAAGTACTAGGAAGTCGATTAGGCCGTGTGAGAACGATGTACCGTGTACAAAACCAAGCATGTTAGCAACAACGTATGCAGAACCCGCTAGAAGAGCGTGAATTGCGTACAATACTGGAGCAACGAATAGGAAAGAGAATTCGATTGGTTCAGTGATACCCGTCAGGAATGAAGTCAATGCTGCAGAAGCCATGATACCCATTACTTTCGCACGGTTTTCAGGCTTAGCACAATGTGCAATAGCAATCGCCGCTGCTGGTAGACCGAACATCTTGAACATGTAACCGCCAGCTAGCTGACCAAAGCCGTTGCCTGCTGCACGAGAAGCGTCATCCGCAACTAGGTAACAAGTCAGAACACCGTTTTGAGTTTCGCCAGCTGCATTGATACAAGTACCTGCTTCGAAGAAGAATGGTACGTTCCAAACGTGGTGAAGACCGAATGGAATCAGAGAACGCTCAACGATACCGTAGATACCAAATGCTACTGTTGGGTTTTGATGTGCAGCCCAGTCAGAGAATGCGCTGATTGCGCCGCCAATTGGTGGCCAGATGATAGAAAGTACGATACCAAGACCAATGGCTGCAAAACCAGTAATAATTGGCACAGCACGCTTACCAGCGAAGAACCCAAGGTACTCTGGAAGCTGAATTTTGAAGAAACGGTTGAATGCCCAAGCTGCAACACCACCTACAAGGATGCCACCTAGAACACCAGTATCGATGCCTTCAACGCCCATGATTTCAGCCATAACGCTCAGCGTAGCTGTCATGATGCCGTAACCAACGATAGCCGCAAGACCCGCAACACCGTCATTGTTCGTAAAGCCTAGTGCAACACCAACGGCAAATAGCAATGCCATCTGACCGAAGACTGAGCCACCCGCTTGTTCCATTAGGTTTGAAACAACACCTGGAATAAAGCTAAGGTCGGCAGCGCCCACCCCTAATAGAATACCTGCAACTGGTAAAACTGATACTGGTAGCATCAGCGACTTACCAACTTTTTGCAGGTTAGCAAAAAGGTTCTTAAACATGTTTATGCTCCTGATAAAGTTATTAGATTAATGGGTACTAACGGCACACCCCCGCAGCCTTAAATGTTAGCACCCAATGAAAATGTAACCACATTATGATTTGTATTTTCTGCCAACAAATATAGCTCGTTGCCCCTAATAGTTTCTACAGTGTAACGATATTAAGTTGCAAAACTATGAGTAGATCACAGTCAAAAACGTCGTAAATAAAGGTCAAAAACACAAATAACTCATTGAATAAAAAGAGTTAAACAATACTATCAATTAATTTTACTGGGTGAATAAAATAGGCGTGTAAGTTATTTTACGTAACGTAATAACAGTGTGTGTTGCAGATCGGACTTTCATTCAAAACCCATAGTTAACCTTAACTTATTGTTAACCATTAAACTTGCAAAAACAAAAAAAGGTGCGTCGAGCACCTTTTTTAATCAAAATTCGAGCAAACTTGATTATCACCGTAAAAAAAGAGTGGTGTAGTTTTCTGACGTTCTATTCCCTACTTCACTAAGCGAAATGCCTTTTAATTGTGCAATATACGCTGCTACCTCAACCACATACGCAGGTTGGTTCTCTTTTCCTCTATGGGGCACTGGCGCTAAATAAGGCGAATCAGTCTCAATAAGTAACCGCTCTATCGGTAGATGCCTAACAACGTCTTTTAACTCCTTGGCCTGCTTGAACGTAACAATGCCTGAGATTGAAATATAGAACCCTAAATCCATCGCGGCTTCTGCAAAAGGAAGGTCTTCGGTAAAACAGTGAATCACCCCACCACAACGTTCAGCATGACCGTTGCGCAATATCGATAGCGTGTCTTCTCTCGCATCACGAGTATGAATGATCAATGGTTTATCAACCGCGACGGCCACTTCGACTTGTTGTTCAAAGCGTTGCTTTTGTAAATCAGCCGTTTCCGGCATGTAGTGATAATCTAAGCCTGTCTCACCCACGGCTACCACTCTAGGGTGATTGACGTATTCTTTGAAGGTAGCGAGTGAAAAATCACTTTCTACATCAAGAGGATGAACACCACAAGAAGCCATCACCTCCGGATACGGTTCAATTAGCTTCATCATCCCTGGAAATGCCCCCAATGTAACCCCTACGGACAACAGCTTATGAACGTTAGCCGCCTTAGCATTGTTAATGATGTCTTGAAGACCCTGAGGGTGTGCTTCTAAATTGAGTTTATCGAGGTGACAATGAGAATCTACAAACATAGGAATAGTACTTACTGTTGAGAATAGAAATAACGACGAGATGATAACGTCTAATGAACGGCCATTAAAGACAACAACGGATCATACTGTCTAAACAAAAAATCCGATCACCGCGGCAACCAGTTTGTGCCTGACACGGTACCGCTAAACCACTATAGCTTACAAAGGTTGCCGCTGACACAGGTGAAAAATGTCACGTGACAATCGTCAATTGATGACGACCATCAACAGCTGCCCTGCGCTTGACCTCTATCTCGATAAACCACGAGGTAGAGACATACAAAAAATAACATCAGCGAAGAAAGTTACGAATCGAACTGATACAACCAACTTGCGAAAAGAACTTCGCCGTTAAGGCCAGGACTCATGCGTAATTGCTCTCTCAATGCTTGAATTCGACTCCCTTGTTGAAATAAACACTCATAGCTAAATAGTTGACTCAATACTTTTGCTTCTCGAAGCTTCGACACACCATCGACGCCTAGTGATTGTTTTTGAGCTGCACACAATAGATGCCAATACCATCCTAGGACTACCGAAAAGTCTATCTTACTTTTTGCTATCTCACTCCACACAATAGAGGTGTCAAGTCGACTACCCTGCAAAAAAGTAAGGAATGACGCCATGATTTGATCGTAAGACTTATCCTGTTTATCTTTTAAAAAGTTAAGAACCGTTAGAGGTTCATAACTGCATAGATAACCCGCAGACTCAGGCACTGGCTTACCCCATTGTTCACTAACCCAATCCAAGCACGTTTGCGCATTAGGTAAAGCGATATGCCATACTTCGCAACGGCTCCGAATGGTAGGAAGCAATAACCGTGCATTCTCTGCCGACAACAAAAACATGCAGTTCTTGGGAGGCTCTTCCAATGTTTTGAGCAAAGCATTCGAAGAGGCAATATTCATGGTTTCTGCATTTGGAATGATGATGACACGGGTTCGGCCAAACGCAGAAGATTCGTAAGCCCACTTGTTTGCTTGACGAATCTGGTCAACCGATAAGGCCTTTTTATCTTTTTCTGGAAGCAAGTAATGAACATCAGGATGTGATTCGCTTTTTAATAAATCACATGAATGGCAAAAACCACACGCTTCTGAATTATCGTTCTGACACATAACACCAGCAACGTACTTCGCTATTAAAGCATCCGAAGCTAGGCCATTTTGTGCTTGAATCAATAAGGCACCAGGCATTCTCTCATTATCGAGGTTCTGTTTAAGCTGAAGCCATAGACTTTGAAGCCAAGGATAGCTTTCCACTACTTACTCCTTCTGCTCTATTAGCCACGCTTGCACCGCCTCTTTGATACTGCTCTGCACACCGTCAATCGATTGGCTCGCATCGATAATAGCCACACTGTCGTCAGACTCCGCCATCGTAAGATAAGAAGCACGAGTACGTTCAAAAAAACCAATATCCATTTTTTCAATACGGTCCAGTTCGCCACGCCCACGCGCACGCTCAAGCCCCAGCCTTGGGTCAATGTCCAGATACAGCGTAAAGTCTGGTTTGAAATCTCCTAGGGCAATCTTCTTGAGAGACTGCATGGTCCCCTGATCTATCTGACGACCACCACCTTGATAAGCCTGAGATGACATATCATGACGATCACCAATGACCCATGTTCCCTGTGCTAATGCAGGCTTAATTACCGTTTCTACTAGTTGAATTCGAGCAGCGTACATAAGTAGTAGCTCTGAACGGTCTTGCAGCGCTTCATCAGCCTGTTCTTCTTTGACCAATGCCCGCATTTTTTCCGCGAGGGTTGTCCCTCCCGGCTCACGGGTATTAGTAATATGGCTGATACCTGCTTTTTCTAGTTCTGAACGAAGTGTTGCAATCGCAGTACTCTTACCTGCGCCTTCTAATCCTTCGATGACAATAAATTTGGCTTGACTCATTTTTGGCTTCTTATCGTTCTTAAATACTGTTGCACGGCGCGATTGTGATCTCTGAGGTTCTTGGAGAACACGTGCCCTCCTTTACCACTCGCCACAAAATAGAGATAGTTACTTTTCTCTGGATTGAGCGCAGCATGAATAGAGGCTTCTCCAGGCATAGCGATCGGTGTTGGCGGCAAGCCATCGATCACATAGGTATTGTAAGGCGTTTTCTCACGCAGGTCTTTCTTACGAATATTACCGTCATATCTATCACCCATGCCGTAAATAACCGTAGGATCAGTTTGTAAGCGCATTGGTCGATTCAAGCGATTGACAAACACAGACGCCACACGCTCTCGTTCAGAAGCAACTGCCGTCTCTTTCTCAATAATCGACGCCAAGATGAGTGCTTCATATTGATTATTTAGCGGCAGGTTTGCCTGCTTCTCATCCCAGTTTTTATTTAACACTCGATTCAATTTAGTATGAGCGCGACGAAGAATATCAAGGTCAGTATCACCAACAGAATAATGGTAAGTTTCCGCTAGAAATAAGCCTTCAAGTTTATGTTGCGAAATATCAAGCGCTTTCGCAATGTCAGCCTCAGACATTTCGCTGGTAATTTTGTTTAAATGGTCCGCTTCAATGAGCTGCTCACGCCATTCTTTAAACGTAGAGCCTTCAATAAAGGTAATCGCAAGCTGAAATTCCGTACCTTCGTTTAACACGTCAATGGCCTGAGTGAGATCAATACCTGGCTTGAGCTGGAAAGTTCCAACTTTAAGTTGAGAAAGCTCAGGATGAAAACGACGAACTAATTGGGTAAATGGGCTTGCTTCTATCCAACCATTATCCTCAAATTGAGAAAATACTGTATTGAGGTTGTTTCCACGTTTAACCGTGACCAACTGAGGTGATTCAATACGAAGCGTCTGACCGAGAAAAGCATCAACACCTTTCTGAGCGTAAAATAGAGCACCAAGTGCCACTGCACTTAACACAATAATTAACATTAATAGCTTTTTTAACACTGACCTAGATTCTCCTGAATACGTCTTGTAATGCTGCCTATTGGCAACGAAGCTTCCTGAATTCTGTTCACAGGTGCAACCCCTAGAATACAATTCGACACAAATATTTCTTCTGCTGTCATTATCGAAGTCACAGGAAACTCTCCAATGTGCAGCGTGATCCCTAAGACCTCGAGTGCTTTAATTATCTGCTCTCTCATGACACCGGCTACGCCAGAATAAACGAGTGAAGGTGTATAAACCGCACCGCGGTGGACCCAGAATACATTTGCCATGCTCGTTTCTATAACATTGCCATTGAGATCAAGAGCAAGGCCATCATCAAAATTTGTTTTCTCTATTTCCGCTTTGACCAGCACCTGCTCCAATCGATTGTTGTGTTTAATCCCGGCTAACAATGGATTAAGTCCGAGTCGAGTATCACATAACATCAACGATAGTCCGCGTGATTTAAGCAAACCATAATGGGAAGGGTAATCGAATCGACTTATAGTGGTAATCGGTCCATCACCCACCAATGTACTATACCCTCGTCCGCCTTCACCTCGACTCACATGAACTTTCAGTCCAGCAAGTGGTGCCTTGAGTGCAATAGATGACAAATTGTCATGAACAGCAGACCAATCAGGGTGCGGTATTTGTAATGTGTCGAGCGCCGTGTTCATTCTAGCAATATGTTGAGGCCACAATTCTAGATTGCCACATTTTGTCAGTATCGTTGTAAAGCAACCGTCACCGTACTGAAAACTTCTGTCCCGTACTGATACGTTGTCGATGAGCTGTCCATCTCGCCAGAACATGTTTCTTCCTTAAATAAACAAACGGCTTAATGCTAAAGCATCAAGCCGTTTGAATACAAGTGACTTTTTAACGCGGTGATTAGATCTTCTTAAAGATAAGCGATCCGTTTGTACCACCAAAGCCAAAAGAGTTACATAGTGCATATTCCATATCAACTTTACGAGCCGTGTGAGGCACTAAGTCGATATCGATTTCTGGATCTGGGTTGTCTAGGTTGATTGTCGGCGGGACAATTTGATCAACAAGAGACATCACCGTAATAATTGCTTCAGCCGAACCAGCAGCACCTAAAAGGTGACCCGTCATTGACTTAGTAGAAGACACTAAAACTTGCTTAGAACCGGCTTCACCTAGTGCGCGCTTGATACCGTTGATTTCTGCAACGTCACCCGCTGGTGTTGATGTTCCGTGAGCATTAACATAACCGATCTGTTCACCAGTTACGCCCGCATCACGCATCGCCGCTTCCATTGCTAACGCACCACCTGAACCATCTGCGCTTGGCGATGTCATGTGGTAGGCATCGCCACTCATTCCGAAACCAACGATTTCAGCATAAATTTTAGCGCCACGAGCTTTCGCATGTTCGTATTCTTCAACAACCATTACACCTGCGCCGTCTCCTAATACAAAGCCATCGCGATCAACATCCCAAGGACGTGAGGCTTTTTGAGGCTCGTCATTACGAGTCGACAAGGCTTTAGCAGCACCGAAACCCGCCATGCCTAAAGGCGTAGACGCTTTTTCAGAACCACCAGCAACCATCGCATCAGCATCGCCATAAGCGATCATACGAGCGGCGTGGCCGATATTGTGCAAACCAGTGGTACACGCTGTAGAAATAGCTATGTTAGGGCCACGTAAGCCTGCGAAGATAGATAGCTGTCCAGCAACCATGTTAACGATGGTTGATGGTACAAAGAAAGGACTTACACGACGAGGGCCTTTACCTACCAACGCATTATATCCCGCTTCGATTAAGTCTAGACCGCCAATACCAGAGCCGATTGCCACACCGTAACGGTGAGCATTGTCTGGATTAACTTCAAGGCCTGAGTCTTTAATAGCTTGCATGCCTGCCACGATGCCATATTGGATAAATAAATCCATTTTACGTGCATCTTTTTTAGTCAGGTATTCACTGTAATCAAAGTCTTTGACTAAGCCAGCGAAGCGAGTGGAGTATTCAGTTGCATCAAAGTGCTCGATATTAACGATACCACTTTGACCTTCTAATAGGGCTTTCCATGAAGATTCTACGGTGTTGCCTACCGGTGACAACATACCCATGCCAGTGACAACAACACGACGCTTGGACATGATTTTATTCTCCGGGGGATTGAAATGATTCTATTTGAAAGGATAGAAGATGGTTAAAAAAACACAGGCGGCCAGAAGGCCGCCTGGGAGAGATATTACTGAGCGCTATTTACGTAGTCGATAGCCGCTTGAACAGTAGTGATTTTCTCTGCTTCTTCGTCAGGAATCTCAGTATCGAATTCCTCTTCTAGAGCCATTACTAGCTCAACTGTGTCTAGAGAGTCTGCACCTAGATCGTCAACAAATGAAGCTTCGTTTTTAACTTCTGCTTCGTCTACACCTAGCTGTTCTACAATGATTTTTCTTACGCGTTCTTCAATGTTGCTCATTTTTCTTTTCCTTTACAGATTTCGCTCAATGCGATGTTTCCGTAGTTTATTCGAACTGTTGAAAGTTGCAAGGGGGTCCTTGCTGGTCAAACCACAATTTTCGCGAATTTAACCGAAATTCAGTACATTTTTGACTTAAATCATGCACAAAAGTTGCGCAGATCAAACCATATACATGCCGCCGTTCACATGAAGAGTCTCACCCGTGATATAAGCCGCTTCTGGAGATGCAAGAAATACAACTGCTGAAGCAATCTCACGAGGGTCACCTAAACGACCTGCAGGTACGTTCGCTAGTGTAGCAGCTCGTTGCTCATCATTCAGCGCTTTTGTCATATCAGTTTCAATAAAACCTGGTGCAACTGTGTTCACCGTCACACCACGAGAAGCCACTTCACGTGCCAAAGACTTAGTAAACCCAATGACACCCGCCTTCGCAGCTGCATAGTTCGCTTGACCTGCGTTGCCCATCGTGCCAACAACAGAACCTACATTAATGATACGGCCTTGACGTTTTTTCATCATGCCACGCATCACTGCCTTAGAAAGACGGAAGATCGAAGTCAAGTTGGTGTCCATGATATCTGTCCATTCGTCATCTTTCATACGCATTAACAAATTATCGCGAGTAATACCTGCGTTGTTCACCAGAATATCAATAGGACCAAATTCGCTGGTCATTTGCTTTAGCGACGCTTCGATCGATGCAGTATCAGTTACGTTCAACGCAAAGCCTTTACCGTTCTCACCAAGATATTCACTAATAGCAGCAGCGCCATTGTCCGTGGTAGCAGTACCAATAACCGTTGCGCCGCGTTCTACAAGCAGTTCTGCTATAGAACGGCCAATACCACGACTTGCACCCGTTACTAAGGCAATCTTGCCTTCTAGGTTCATCATTTTACTTTTCCTTATTATTTCGCTGCTTCAAGTGATGCAGAGTCATTGACTGCTGCCGCACTTAGCGTTTTAACAATGCGTTTCGTTAAACCTGTTAGTACTTTGCCAGGGCCGAGTTCAAATAACTTCTCAACGCCCTCTTCACTCATTTTTTGCACGCCTTCGGTCCAACGAACCGGGCTATGCAGCTGCGCAACTAACGCGGCTTTAATCTTCTCAGGATCCGTTTCTGCAATCACAGCAACATTGTTGATGACAGGCAATGTTGGAGCACTGAATTCAATGTCTTGTAACGCGACAGCAAGCTTATCGGCTGCAGGCTTCATCAAAGCACAGTGAGATGGTACCGATACCGGTAATGGCAGCGCACGTTTGGCACCCGCTTCTTTACACAGTACACCCGCTCGCTCAACCGCTGCTTTATTACCCGCAATAACGACTTGACCTGGTGAGTTGAAATTGACAGGCGAAACGACTTCACCTTGCGAGGCTTCTTCACAAGCATTGGCAATGGCTGCGTCATCTAAACCGATGATGGCATACATTGCTCCAACGCCTGCAGGGACGGCTTCTTGCATTAATTGTCCACGCAATTGAACCAATTTGATCGCTTCTTTGAAATCAATAACGCCTGCACACACTAGCGCAGAGTATTCACCAAGGCTATGTCCCGCAATCATACTTGGTTGCTCAAGACCTTGTTGCTGCCAAACACGCCAAATAGCGACAGAAGATGCTAGCAATGCCGGTTGAGTTCGGTGCGTTTGATTAAGGTCTTCTGCTGGGCCATTTTGGACAAGTGCCCACAAATCATAACCTAAAGCGTCGGACGCCTCAGCGAAGGTTTCCTTAACAATGTCAAACTGCTCACCAAGTTCAGCAAGCATACCAACTGTTTGTGAACCCTGACCAGGGAACACGATTGCAAAATTACTCATTGATATTTCCTTAAACAACGCAATCAATATAAATAGGGATAACTCAATACTCGGAGTTAGAAACGGACCAAAGCCGCACCCCAAGTAAATCCGCCGCCAAAGGCTTCGAGCAATAAATTCTGTCCACGTTTAATTCGTCCATCACGCACCGCTTCATCAAGGGCAGTCGGTACGGTAGCGGCGGAAGTATTACCGTGACGATCCAGAGTGATAACCACTTGATCCATCGGCATACCTAACTTTTTCGCTGTGGCGGAAATAATACGATAGTTCGCTTGATGCGGTACTAACCAATCAAGATCAGATTTATCCATGTCGTTTGCTGCCAAAGTATCTTTCACTAGCTTAGACAATTGCGTCACCGCGACTTTAAAGACTTCGTTACCTGACATACTGAGCCACTTATCAAGCTCTCCGCCTCGAACTGGCATCTCAAGACTAAGTAGATCGCCAAATCGACCATCCGCATAGGTATGTGTTGATAGAATGCCGGGCTCTTCACTGGCGCTAAGAACAACCGCTCCAGCGGCATCACCAAACAAAATGACCGTTGAACGATCAATTTCTTCAATTGTCTTTGATAAGCAATCAGAGCCAATCACTAGAACGTTTTTACACATACCCGTTTTAATATGTTGATCAGCAACAGATAAAGCGTAGACAAACCCAGTACATGCTGCTGCCATGTCAAAGGCGGGGCAGCCTTGAATACCTAGCTTAGCTTGAATTTGACAGGCCGATGAAGGAAAGGCATGACTGCTGCTCGTGGTGGCAACAATGATCATATCGATATCATTTTTATCGATGCCTGCCATCTCAATAGCATTTACAGAGGCGTGATACCCCATATCAGCAACGGTTTCATCTTCAGCGGCGATACGGCGTTCTTTAATGCCAGTACGCGTCACGATCCACTCATCTGTAGTCTCTACCATTTTCTCTAAGTCTGCGTTTGAACGCACCTGAGACGGCAAGTAGCTGCCTGTACCTAATATTTTGCTATACATGAAGACTATTATTGCCTCTCGAGTAACACTGCTTCTAGACGATCACTTATCTGGTTAGGCACTTGACGTCTAACCTCGTGGACTGCTTCGCCTATAGCATTAACAAGTGCTGGGACATCAGCACTTCCATGGCTTTTAATGACAATGCCGCGCAATCCTAACAAACTTGCCCCGTTATACTGGTCGGGGTTCAGTGTTTTCACCTCACTTATAAGATCGGAGAACAATATTCGCGCTATCCATCCTTTAAGCGTTGAGGCGGACAAGCGAGCTTTCAACTTATCAACAAAAAGTTGAGCTGTTCCCTCACATGCCTTTAGTACTGTATTTCCTACAAAACCATCACACACAACCACATCCGCCGCATCATGAAGTAACTCATTACCTTCAATATAACCAATATAATGGATAGAATGTGTTTGCGACAACATTTCAGAGCAACGTTTTACTAAATCATTGCCTTTAATCTCTTCAGCGCCAATATTGAGTATCGCGACTCTTGGTTTTCTCCCCAAGTGCTGCTCCGCAAGTGCGCTGCCCATCACCGCAAACTGAAACAATGAATCGGCGTCAACAGATGCGTTTGCACCGAGGTCCAGCATCCATGTTTTATTACCCAGTGCAGTAGGAAGAGCAGAAACTAATGCTGGTCTATCAATGCCAGATAGAAGCTTGAGACGAAAACGTGAAAGCGCCATCAATGCGCCCGTATTACCGCTGCTCACACAGGCATCAGCTTGTTCTGATTCAACGAGATCAATCGTGACGCGCATTGACGTATCGTGGCTATGACGAAGGGCTAAAGAAGGTTTTTCTGAATTCGATATGACACGGTCACTGTGCACGACCGTAAGACGGTTGTGACATTGGTAACCGAGTTCGGTAAGTTGGTTTTGTATCGCCACTTGATCGCCGACGATAATAACTTTCAGCTCTGGGAAATGCGACAATGCCTGCACGGCGGCAGGCACTGTTACGGAAGGACCGAAGTCCCCGCCCATTGCATCAAGTGCAACGGTTATATTATGCAAAGGTCAACCTTACTTGTTGATAACCTTTTTGCCACGGTAGTAACCGTCAGCAGTCACATTGTGACGTAGGTGAGTTTCACCTGAAGTTGCGTCTACAGATAGAGCACTAGTAGTTAGCGCATCATGTGAACGACGCATGCCACGCATTGAACGTGACTTTTTGCTTTTTTGTACGGCCATTGACCCTACTCCTATGTAAATGCTTAAAAATTATTTCTTTAAGCTTTTCAAAACATCGAATGGATTCGGTTTCTCTTCCACAATAGCTTCTTCTGGAAGTTCACCAAACACCATATTATTTGAGTTAACGCTACAATCTGCGTCGTCATGCATTGCTATTTGAGGCAGGTTTAAGATGAACTCGTCTTCAACTAGTCGTATCAAATCTACTTCACCGTATTCATTAAGATCTACCAAATCATAATCTTCAGGTGCTTCCTCTTCACTTTTCTCACTAAAATAAGGAGTATAAGTAAATTGGACTTCGCACTCATGTGCGAAAGATTCGTTACAACGTTGACACTCTAAGTCGACTTCGATGTTAGCTTTACCAGAGATAACAACTAATCGCTGTTCATCATGCCCAAAGGACAATGATACGTTCGCATCGCGTTTTACGCTTTCAACTGACTCGTGAAGACGCTTGAATAAACTCACTTGGATGATGCCATCTAAATCGAGTCTTTTCTGTGCTGTCTTGGACGGATCAACCGTTCGCGGTATTTTTACCTTCTGCATAGGGCGCGAATATTATCTTCCAAATCAAATTTAGTCAAAGAAAAAGGCAAAAAAGTTGTACTTTTTTCACCTTACGTTTAAGAATCTCCAGATTACTCTAAAAACCACTTAAATGATAAAAAAATGATAGCAAAAATGGAACCAATTCAATTGATCCTCGCCTCAACATCGCCTTATCGAGCTGAGTTACTTGCCAAGTTAGGGCTGCCGTTTATTGCAAAGTCACCCAACTTTGATGAAACTGCGCACCCTAGTGAGTCACCACACGACTTAGTGAAGCGATTAGCACTAGGAAAAGCCGAAGCCCTATCACATGAACCTAACTCACTCGTCATTGGTAGCGACCAAGTATGTGTGATTGATGGCAGCATAATAGGTAAGCCGTTAACTCGCGAAAATGCGATTAAACAACTCTCAGCACAAAGTGGGAAAACCATCCGTTTCTATACCGGCTTAGCACTCTACGATACCGTTCGTCATCAATCTCAAGTATGCGTCGACACGTTTGATGTCACATTCAGGCAATTGAACCTGCAGCAGATCACCCGATATGTCGATATAGAACAACCACTGCAATGCGCTGGCAGTTTTATGAGTGAAGGTTTAGGCATCAGTTTGTTCGCATCCATGAATGGTAAAGATCCCAACACACTCGTTGGTTTACCAATAATTGAGCTTGTCTCGATGCTAGAAAAACATGGGGTATCGCCATTAAGTTAGGCGTATCGTTCGATTACGCGCAACCATTGATTAGGCAAAACATTGATTAGGCTAGGCATTGACAATAGTCACTGTCAGTTAGACAAGCCGACAGGGTTCGAACTGACAACGCTAAAGCGTGTCAGCAATTGACTGTCTTAACGATGCGAGCAATACCACTAAGGTCATATTGCTCGAATCATCAACGTGTTATTTTAAACGAGAAAGAGCTTGGGTTAGTTTAGGCTCCATCTCTGCATGTATCTCCATACGCTCTTCAGTCGCAGGGTGCACAAATATAATATTTGCGGCATGCAAGAACAGACGATTAAGACCCACCTTTGCGGTGTAAGCATCAAAACGGCGGTCACCGTAACGATCATCCCAAGCAATCGGATGACCCGTATATTGAGCGTGCACACGAATTTGGTGAGTGCGTCCGGTAATCGGACTCGCCTGAACCAGCGTCGCGTCTTCAAATGCTTGAAGCACTTTAAAACGAGTTTCTGACGCTTTGCCATTCGGGTTGACTCGGACAATGCTGTTTACTTCGTTTTTCAACAGCGGCGCTTTCACCACTTTGCAGCTTGGCTTCCAATTTCCCATGACAAGTGCAAAATAATATTTCTGTACGGTTTTCTCTCTAAACTGCGCTTGCAAATGTCTCAATGCAGACCGTTTTTTTGCCACCAAAAGAATACCAGAAGTATCCCGGTCAATACGATGAACTAATTCGAGAAAGCGAGCTTGAGGACGCAACGCCCTAAGCGCCTCAATGGCCCCAAACTTCAAACCACTGCCGCCGTGGACTGCCGTACCGGATGGCTTGTTTAGAATCAATAGATGATCGTCTTCATGGATAATAAACGATTCCAACTCTGCGACTTTATTCAACTTAGTGCTCACTGGCGCCTCGTCGTCTTTTTCCTCAATCGTCACAGGTGGAATTCGAACGATATCCCCCGCTTGAAGCTTGTATTCCGCTTTAACTCTTTTTTTGTTAACGCGAACTTCTCCCTTGCGGACAATTCGATACACCACACTTTTCGGTACACTTTTTAATTGGTTGCGCAAAAAGTTATCAATGCGCTGACCAGCCATATCGTCGTCTATATCGACAAATTGGACTTTAGTTCTTATTTCACTCATTTGGCGATTATAACACCCAAAGCGTCAAGAAAATAACGCTTTCTTCTACCTAACCCCGCCTGATTACCCACGCACCAATTCATCGCAAGCTCGTTTAACGTAGCATGGACAAGCTGTGGATAAATTTCATCCAATTTGCACAAAGAAAAATGAGCATTAGCAAAATAAGACGAAAATTCAGGCAATTAGTCGACTTTGAAACACTTTAAAGCTGTTTTTTTCTGTGGTTTGTCGTAAAGCTGATTGCCGATAAATCCTTGCACTGCTATAGTTCACAGCTGCGTAGGATGATTAGATTTTATTTTACTATTTATCAGCATTATCCATACGTAATCTACACCATGAGTAGAGCCCTTAATATTGAGACGCTGCGTACGGCATAAGACGTTGATAATTAAGGCAGCCTTGTCATCTACTCACGTATTCGTGTTTTGAGTATTACCGCCATATGCGGATCACCCAAGTAGAACTTGTGTGATGACTGTAGTGCCCCAGAGCATCCCCTCCAGCCGGGAGGCTGCATTTATTAGCCATGGGATCAGGCACCACGAGGTACGACCTCTGTGACAAGAGCAACGATGAAAACAAAGAAAATAAAACGAGAATTTCCGTAATGAAAAGAATGTTAATCAACGCAACTCAAAAAGAAGAGTTGCGTGTCGCTCTGGTTGATGGCCAGCGACTATTTGACCTTGATATTGAAAGTCCTGGTCACGAATCAAAAAAAGCAAATATCTATAAAGGTCGTATCACACGAGTTGAGCCTAGCTTAGAGGCCGCATTCGTTGACTATGGCGCTGACCGCCACGGCTTCCTCCCTCTTAAAGAAATTGCACGCGAATACTTCCCAGCTGGTTATACCTACCAGGGTCGCCCAAGCATCAAAGATGTCTTGAAGGAAGGCCAAGAAGTTATCGTGCAAGTTGAAAAAGAAGAGCGTGGTAGCAAAGGCGCGGCACTCACAACCTTTATTTCACTCGCAGGTAGCTACCTAGTATTGATGCCAAATAACCCAAGAGCTGGCGGAATTTCTCGTCGCATCGAAGGTGATGAACGCACAGAACTTAAGGCAGCACTAAGCACGCTTGAACTACCACAAGGTATGGGGTTAATTGTCCGTACTGCAGGTGTAGGCAAAAGTGCCGAAGAGCTAGAGTGGGATTTAAAATTCCTTCTCAATAACTGGGGCAACATTAAAAATGCTTCAGACGCTAACCCTGCACCTTTCCTCATTCACCAAGAAAGTAACGTCATTGTCCGTGCTTTACGTGACTACCTACGTCGCGATATTGGTGAGATCCTAATTGATAGCAACACAATCTACGAACGTGCAAAACAACACATTGAGCACGTCCGTCCAGATTTTGTCAGCCGCGTTAAAAAATACGACGGTGAAGTGCCACTGTTTAGTCATTATCAAATCGAAAGCCAAATCGAGTCTGCGTTCCAGCGTGAAGTTCGACTCCCATCTGGTGGTTCAATTGTTATCGACCCAACAGAAGCATTGACCTCTATCGATATTAACTCAGCTCGTGCAACAAAGGGCAGCGATATCGAAGAAACAGCACTTAACACCAACCTAGAAGCTGCTGACGAAATTGCTCGTCAACTTCGTCTACGTGACCTAGGTGGTTTGGTGGTTATCGACTTTATCGATATGACACCAGTGCGTCACCAAAGAGAAGTAGAGAACCGCCTGCGTGAAGCCGTCCGTATCGATCGTGCTCGCGTTCAAATCGGTCGTATCTCACGCTTTGGTTTACTTGAGATGTCTCGCCAACGTTTAAGCCCATCATTGGCTGAAGCGAGTCACCACATTTGTCCTCGCTGTACGGGTACCGGTGTGGTTCGTGACAACGAATCCCTAGCACTTTCTGTCCTTCGTTTAATCGAAGAAGAAGCGCTAAAAGACAATACGTGCCAAGTCCTAGCGATTGTACCGGTACCAATTGCCTCTTACCTTCTTAATGAAAAACGCCGTTCTGTCAATCACATCGAACGCGTGCAAGAAGTTAAGATTACTATTGTTCCAGACTCTGATATGGAAACGCCTCATTTCGAGGTAATTCGTGTCCGTGATGGCGAAGAGCATGACCTTCTTTCTTACCTACTTCCTAAGAAGATCGACGCGCTTAAAGAAGCCGAGAGCAAAGAAGTTCCTGAAACTGAAATCAAGCCACGTAAGATCGAGCAACCTGCTGTTCAAGGTTTTGCAACGCCGGCACCAACACCAACGGCACCAAAGCCTGCCCCTAAAGCAAAAGCGGAAGTAGCAAAAGACAGCAATGAACCTGGCTTAGTGTCGCGTTTCTTCTCGGCTATCAGTGCTTTCTTCTCTTCGACTGAAGAACCGAAGAAAGAAACCGAAGAACCAGAGAAAAAAGACACTCAACGTAACGACAAGCCACGTCGTAACAACCGTAACGACCAACGCCGTCGTAATAACCGTGATTCTCGCGACAATCGCGATTCTCGTGACAATGACCGCAACAGGAATCGTCGTAAGCCGACTCAAGAAAATGACACTGCGAAAGAGCAAGCGGATACGGCTCAAGAGCCTCGCAAGCCACAAAATCGCCGCAATAAGCCTCAAAATCGTCGCAATAAGCCACAACGCGAAGATGTAGCGAATAAGTCAAAGGTCGAAGAGCAAGGTCAGCAAATCGCAGCCGAGGTTCAAGCTGAAAAAGCCGCCCCTCGCGCGGAAGAGAAAGCACCTCGTACCGAAGAGAAAACTGCGAAGATCAAAGAGCGCCGTCAACGTCGTAAGTTGACCAAGCAAATTCGCACCAAAGATCAAAACGCTCAGCAAGAAGTTGAACCTGCAGTTCAAGCCGTTGAGAGCGCAAAAGCACAAGACGATAAAGTAGTACAGACGACTCAAGCTGTTGAAGCCGTTGTTGACGCTGCTCAAACAGATGCACCTGCAAAAGAAGAAGGCAAACAGCGCCGAAACCGCCGTTCACCTCGTCATTTGCGAGCAAGCGGACAACGTCGTCGTCGTGGTCGTGACCGTCGTCCAAATCCGTTTAGACTAAGAAAAGGTGGCGTTGCCTCTCCTGAGATGGCAATGGGTAAAGTAATGCCAAGCTACGGTATTATCAAACCAGCACCAAAAGCCAAAGCACAAAAAGAGCAAGTGAATGACGTAACCATTCCAATGATCACTTCAGGTGTATCTCGCCCTGAAATGGCAATGGGTAAGGTGATCATCCTAAGCTCTGCAGTTGTCGCTGATGCGAACGTTGCTAAAGCAACAGCGCTACAAGCCGCTGTGGTTGAGCCTAAGGTTACAGAAGCGGCAGTTGCCGAAGTGAAAGCAGTTGAGACAGCTCAGGTTCTCGACACACCAGCTGTCGAAGCGCCGAGTGTTGAAACCGCTATCGTTGAAACCCCAGTAACTGAAGTGCCTGCTGTTGACGTTCCGGTTGTTGAAAAGCACATCGTTGAAGAACCAACTGTTGAAGCGCCAGTTGCTGAAACCGTCACACCAACTGTAGAAGCGAAAGCTGAGCCGGTTAAAAAAGCGGTAGCGAAAGCGAAACCAACAAAGATCACAGCCAAAGGGCACGCAAGTGCAGGAATGGCGAAGGCTCCAGGTCAAGCTGAGCTAGGTCAAATTGAAATTAAAGCTGCTGCACTTAAAACCGAACGCTACACACCAAAAGGTGCAGGTAGCCAAGTTGCAAGAAGTAGTGCTGGTGCAGGAATGACTAAACCTAACTATTAATTAAGTTAAGTCATTAGCAATGTAAGATGGGCTGCCTTTGGGTAGCCCTTTTTTTATGCTAATTTAACTCGACACATTTCGTTTCATTATTGAACTTCTCCTCACATTTCTGTAGCATGCGCAACCTTGTCCTTTTCATTACCAATACGCCATATCTTTGTCACATGATAAGTAGATAATGACAGTAATTAGCTTTGAATTGCCGCAAATTTTGCAGCAACACCCCTTTTTAATAATGTCGTCGCTTGCGCTGTTTGGAATGGATTTTTATCCAACACAACTATTGAATTGAATCCTATGTTTGAGTTTCCACAATTTTCTAAGCACTCCGTTAAAAACGATGTGTTATCAGGGCTAACCGTAGCCTTAGCGTTAGTACCCGAAGCGGTAGCTTTTGCCTTCGTCGCAGGGGTTGACCCGATGGTAGGCCTTTATGCGGCCTTTATCGTGGGCCTAATCACCTCTATTTTTGGTGGTCGCCCGGGTATGATATCTGGTGCAACGGGTGCAATGGCAGTAGTAATGGTGAGCTTAGTGGCCACCCATGGGGTGCAATATCTATTTGCGGCTGTTATGTTCGCTGGCTTTTTGCAGATTACCGCCGGACTATTTAAGCTGGGTAAATTCATTCGCATGGTGCCACACCCCGTCATGATTGGTTTTGTTAACGGCCTAGCGATTGTTATTTTCCTTGCTCAAATGGGACAATTTAAAGCCCCCGATATCAATGGTGTTATGACCTGGTTGCCACAAGGGCAGATGATCATCATGTTAGGCCTAGTCGCTTTAACTATGGCTATCATTCATTTCTTACCAAAACTTACCACTGCCGTCCCTTCATCACTTGTTGCAATAGTCGGTGTTACTGCTCTAGTGCACTTGTTAGGGTTAGAAACCCGTACGGTCGTTGATTTCCTTAGAACGATGTCTGGTGACGTCTCAGCCACGCTAGCAGGCTCGCTGCCGACTTTCTCCATCCCAGCGGTTCCGTTCACGCTTGAAACCTTTAACATCATTCTTCCATACGCCATCATCTTAGCCGCTATCGGTTTGATTGAATCATTACTGACTCTAACGGTACTTGATGAAATGACCAATACTCGTGGACAATCAAACCGTGAGTGTGTTGGTCAAGGTCTTGCGAACGTTACCTGCTCCGTATTCGGTGCTATGGGTGGTTGCGCGATGATTGGACAGTCAATGATTAACGTCAATTCCGGTGGTCGTGGTCGTTTATCTGGAATTGTTGCAGCTGGTGCTCTACTGTTCTTCATTTTATTTGCTTCCGCAATGATTGAAATGATCCCTCTAGCTGCACTGGTTGGTGTCATGTTTATGGTGGTTATCGGTACATTCGAATGGGCGACGTTCAAGCTTGCTCGTCGTGTACCAAAACAAGATTTCTTCGTCATCGTCCTAGTCACGGTTGTTACCGTTCTAACAGACCTTGCTGTTGCCGTTGCGATTGGCGTTGTTGTCTCTGCGCTGATGTTTGCTTGGCAACACGCGAAGCATATCTATGCAAGTAGCCACACCAATGAGGAAGGCTCAAAAGAATATAAGGTGAATGGCCCTATCTTTTTCGGTTCTGCCGCTAACTTCCTAGAGTTGTTTGATGCGCCTAACGACCCGCAAGATGTGATTGTTGATTTCGCTCAATCACGCGTCGCTGACCACTCAGCTATTGAAGCTATTGAGACTTTGGCAGAGCGTTATAATGCGGTAGGTAAAACCTTACACCTAAGGCACCTTAGTCCTGATTGCCGTGCGCTGCTGCAAAAAGCAGGAAGCCTAGTTGAGATTAACGTTAAAGAAGACCCAAGCTACAAAGTGGCTACGGACATTCTTGCAGGTTAATGAACGGCGGTTAGCGAGGATTAAAAATCTCGTGTAATACAAAAATAATAAGGGACCACGAGGTCCCTTATTATTTGATGGCTACATAGTAAGATTCTTTGGAAGCAAACCATCAAGCGCTTAACTATCCGCAACCTTCATTCTTACAATATCAGCTTGATCCGCTGAAAATTGTTTTTTCAATTCTGATTTAGATTTGAAGGATATTTCCCCTCCTGCGGCCACTGACATGTGTTGCGGGTCAACATTATGCTTCGACTGATACAACATCACTGCCTGCATACAGGAATCTTTCTGTTCTTGTGACAAAGCTGCACCCTCTGGCCATCTGCCAGTCTCACATGCATAAATAAGGCGGTCATAGACATCAGGTGTCATTGCGTTTAAGAGTTGCTCTACATCCATTCTGAACCTTCTTTTTCTCAAAATTACAGTGGCGCAAAAACTGAGTTCTGCGAGGTTAATTCCTTACTGGAACCATAACCTGATGATACACTGAGTCAAGTTGAGCTCCATCATTCAGTGTTTCTGATCACAAGTAAATCAATGAAAATACATTACGCCGTACTCTTACTCGCTTCCTCTTCTCTTTTAACAGGTTGCTTTGAATCTAGAAAAAACACCGACCAAGTATGTTCGTCAGAACCTGGGCTTGAATGTTCATCACTTAATGTCAACGATGGACAATGTCGAATCGCGCGCACCGACTTGATCTGGCATCGTTACGAGACATTAGATACTTTTACTGAGCCCTCTCAGATCGAAGAATTTTATTTACTTCGAGAATATCGGAAATGCTTAGAGCTTGCGTCGCAAATACAGCCTATTGAGCAAGCCGCATTAAAAGAAAAGCGCTTTAATGCTCTTGTTTACGCCATAGATGAGCAAATGCGAATACAAACCAAACTGATGTCATCGACTAAGCCCGAGACATTATATTTTTTATGGAGTGAGACGGGCAATACCATGGCAAAGAGGCGCTTTCTTGCAATGGAAGGCGATGCTGCATTGGAAACAGCAGCAATGCAGTACGCATTAGCCACTTACTACATCTCACGAGACAAGTTGAAAACACACGAATTATTAGTCCATTCATTGGAGCTATCTTCCGATGGAAATATCAATACTGATGCACTTAAATCTTTGGCGAGTGTTAATTACACGTTATCACGTTCACGCGAATCCTATCTTTGGACCATGGTCGGCAAGCAATTCAATATCCCTATTGTTTCTGACAATGAATTAAAGCGGTTGTTTGCTCTAAATCATGACGAATATCGTCAACTTGATGAACAAGCTGAGGCGATTGTGTCGTCTCTGGAATCAGGAGCGTTTAATCGCAACCAATCACTCATTACTTTTTCACATTAAATCCATTCACCGTAGGGATCACTACCCTTTATAATCATTAGCCTCTAAAACGAAAAACGCGCGCCTGCGCGTTATCTTAATCAATACTGATTTGTAATAATGATACAATCGGCCGATTAAAATCTGTTTTAACTTTCACTTTTGTTGAAAATTAACGACACAGAGTTAACGCAATAACGTTCCCCTGTTGTTTTTGGACCGTCTTCAAATACATGCCCTAAATGACTATCACATGTGCTACAACGTATTTCTACTCTCACCATACCGTGACTCGTATCATCAATATAACGAATAGCATCGCTGCGTAGCGGCGCATCAAAACTCGGCCAACCACAGCCAGAGTCATACTTGTTGTTTGATTCAAACAGTGCAACACCACAACAAGTGCAGCGATAAAGGCCGCTATCTTTATTGTGTAACAAGGTACCACTGAATGGTGCTTCAGTGCCCTGTTGTCGACAGACTCTATACTGTTCTTCCGTCAGCTCATCACGCCAGTCTGCATCAGTCTTAGTCACCGTTTTTTTTTCATCACTCATGACCTTTACACTCCCTTTTTTATTGACTACATTTTACTCACTCTGAGATTGTTCAAAGAGTAAACTTTGCTGTAGCACGCTGTTTAACTATATGACACCGTCTGTTTCAAATATGTTAACCCAGCTAACCACAAAGGTTAAACACATAATTTTAACATTACAGAAATACAACTAAAGTTCAAAAAACAGTCACTTATTACTAAACGTTAAGAAATCCGACACTTTTTTTTGACTTTAAACAAATTAATTTCGATTATCTATTGAAGTTAGTGACTGGATTCTGTAATTTTACTACCAGTTATCTTAAAACAGAAATTAAGTTGTGGAGCAACATAATGACTATCAAAGTAGGTATTAACGGTTTTGGCCGTATCGGTCGTTTCGTATTTCGTGCAGCGCAAGAGCGCAACGATATCGAAGTAGTAGGTATTAACGATCTAATCGACGTTGAGTACATGGCATACATGCTTAAGTACGATTCAACACACGGCCGTTTCAACGGTACTGTTGAAGTTGAAGGTGGAAACCTTATCGTTAACGGTAAAACTGTACGTGTTACAGCAGAGCGCAACCCAGAAGATCTTAAGTGGGATGCAATCGGTGTTGACGTAGTTGCTGAAGCAACTGGTCTTTTCCTAACTGATGAGACTGCACGTAAGCACATCACTGCTGGTGCTAAGAAAGTTGTTCTAACTGGCCCTTCTAAAGACGCAACTCCAATGTTCGTTATGGGTGTGAACGATTCAACTTACGCTGGTCAAGACATCGTTTCTAACGCTTCTTGTACTACTAACTGTCTAGCACCTGTTGCTAAAGTTCTTAACGACAAGTTCGGTATCGAATCTGGTCTTATGACAACAGTTCACGCAACTACAGCAACTCAAAAAACTGTAGATGGTCCTTCAGCGAAAGACTGGCGCGGTGGCCGTGGTGCTTCTCAAAACATCATCCCATCTTCAACTGGTGCAGCTAAAGCAGTAGGCGTTGTTCTTCCAGAACTAAACGGCCTTCTAACTGGTATGGCTTTCCGTGTACCAACTGCTAACGTATCTGTAGTTGACCTAACTGTTAACCTTAAGACTGCTGCATCTTACGAAGCAATCTGTGCTGCTATGAAAGAAGCATCTGAAGGCGAGCTTAAAGGTGTTCTAGGTTACACTGAAGACCAAGTAGTATCACAAGATTTCATCGGTGAAGTTCAAACTTCAGTATTCGATGCTAAAGCTGGTGTTGCTCTAACTGACAAATTCGTTAAAGTTGTATCTTGGTACGACAACGAAATCGGTTACTCAAACAAAGTTCTAGACCTAGTAGCTCACATCTCTAAGTAATGTAAGCATCTAGCTCCAACTTTAAAAAAGGCGACTCTTAGGGTCGCCTTTTTTGTACCCAAAAAGTGTGTATTCCTATTCTGAGGTGTCAAAATATGGACTTTAATGCCCTACCCGCATCAACAGTACTTTCCGATTTCGTGACTATCACCCAATACGGCGACAATAAAATTGTTCGCGTTATTCACCCTAAAGCGTCGGCTGCAATCTCCCTTCATGGCGGACACGTTCTTTCTTATCAACCAACAGGTCAAGACGACTTAATCTGGATGAGCAAAGACGCTATCTACGACAATACAACCGCATTGCGTGGTGGTATTCCGATATGTTGGCCTTGGTTTGGACGTATCGCGGCCCCTGCTCATGGTTTTGCTCGCACGACTGAATGGGCGCTACTTGAGCACCGTGAAAATGATGACGGTGTGATTATTAGCCTAGGTCTTAGCGACTCTGAAGCCACACGAAGCATTTGGCCTCACCAGTTCTCGTTGGTATTAAATGTCGAGATTAACGATGAATTACGAGTGACACTCAGCGCGACGAATACTGATAATGCGCCATGGGTTTTCTCCGGAGCACTTCATACTTACCTCAGCGTTGGTGATATTACTGCAACGGAAGTCACTGGAATGGGACCAGATTATATTGACAGCCTGCTTGAGGCAAAACGCTGTGAAGGCGGCTCTTCCTTAACGCTTACCGATACTATCGACCGTGTATACACCAGCCCTGAAACTGAAATACTGGTTAATGATCGCGCAATGAAACGATGCCTGTCAGTGAAGAACCAAGGTCACAATTCAGCCGTATTATGGAACCCATGGGCGGCAGGAGCTCAAGCGATGGGCGACATGAATGATGATGGTTATCAGTCGTTCTTATGTGTTGAGTCAACATTGCATGCCCCTTCACTACAACAAGGCCAACAAGTTGCTCCCGGTGAAACTTACCAGCTATCCACGGTGATCGGAAAGCAATAAAATCACACACGCATAATTGCGAACCATTAACGATATGGTTAGACTTAGCAAAATTTTTCATGAGTCTAACCGTATGTCTTACCAATGCCCTCTTTGTCATCTTCCATTGTTACAGCACGAGTGCTATTTCGCTTGTGAAAACCGTCATCAATTTGATATGGCAAAAGAAGGTTACGTGAACTTGATGCCCGTTCAGCACAAACAATCAAAAGACCCCGGTGACAACAAAGAGATGATGCAAGCAAGACGCACCTTTCTCGCTCATGGTTTTTATGCGCCAATGCGTGATGCCGTCGCGCAATCTTTGCTAACTCACACTCCATCAGGTCCATTAAATGTCCTCGATATTGGATGTGGAGAAGGGTATTACACCCATTATTTTGCTCAACATCTCACCGATCATCTAGTCACAGGACGAGGAATCGCTGAGCAATCCACTGAGGTAAATGTCTACGGCTTAGATATCTCCAAGATAGCAATCCGGTACGCCGCAAAGCGATATTCTAATGTGGACTTTTCTGTCGCTTCAAGCCATCGTTTACCGTTTGCCGATGAGACTCTCTCTGCCATTATTCGAATCTACGCGCCATGTAAGCAAGAAGAACTGGCACGTTGCCTTAAAGATAATGGCATCGTGGTCACAGTGACACCAGGCGCCCATCACCTGTATGAATTACGAGAACTGATTTATACCGATGTCCGCCTGCATGATGAAGAAGTCGAGGACCTTTCTCAGTTCAACCTTATTTCCGAAGATAAGCTAAACTACGTAATGGGCCTTTCCGGTGAACAAGCCTATGATTTACTCCAAATGACGCCATTTGCTTGGAAAGCCACAGACGAACTTCGAGCGACATTAAAAGATACTAATCAGTTTGCATGCCAAGCGGACTTCATCGTCAGGGTATTCAAAAAAGCATAATGCAAATAGTTATCAATTAGATTGAATCAAGTCTCTATCTCGATTATCATCTTTCTTCCCTAATAGCCGGCGATATCGTTGGCTATTTTTGTTTAGGAATTCGCTAATATTATGAAACTATTATCTCTTGCTATCATAGCTTCACTCCTTACAGGTTGTGCGACATCAGCAAAGACGCCGGTGACGTCGACCATCGCTACAACGCCAATGGGAGCCGTACCAGTAGAAGCAACATCAATTGAGACATTCTACGACTACCAACTTTACACCGAGCATGGTGACCCTATCTCAGTAAACGCGCTCCCAATAGCATTAGCGAATGCTGATGTTATATTAGTTGGGGAATGGCACACGCACCCAGGTATCCACCGCTTTCAAACAGACCTACTAGGTGCGTTATCGAAATCCAATCGCAGTGTAGCGTTATCAATGGAGCAATTTTCAAGACCATCACAAACCATCATCAACGAGTATTTGGCCAATGAAATCGGTGAACAAACCTTAATGTCCCAAGCGAACGCATGGCCTAATTACGAAAGCGATTATCGACCGCTTGTCGAGTTAGCTAAGCATAATCAATTGGATATTATCGCAAGCAACGCACCAAAACCCACGGTACGCTGTATCGGTCGCGAGGGTTTAGACTACCTTAACAAGCTCGATGCTAACGAGCGTAGCTATATTGCAAAAAACATCGATACTTCTGATACGCCATATAAAGATAAGTTTATGCGCTCAATGCATCATGGCAGCGCTGAGCAAACCAATAAACAGTATGCCGCTCAGCTTACTTGGGATGCGACTATGGCGGAAAGTATTGTCGATTACTTAGAGAGCCACCCAAACTCTCAGGTAATGCATATCGCTGGGAAGTTTCACATTGAAAATGGACTCGGTACCGCCGATCAGATACGCAAGCTGAACCCTAATTTAACTATCGCTGTCATTAGCCCTGCTTCCGAATTAATGACGGCAGATGCCAATAAGTCCGATATGCAGCTATTAGTCCTTTCTCCTCCCGTCAGATATGTAAAAAAAGAGAATAGAATGAATGCGTACAAAAACCTAAAGGTAAGAAATGACGACTTGCAGTGCCAAACGGACACCATTAAATAACCATTATGGTTAAGTAGTTAGGTCGTCAAAATGGTCGAATAAATGGCTTAAAATTTGCTTGCGTTTAATTCAGGGTGAACCATTCACGCCATTGATGGAAAAGATTAAAGTTTTTCCTATCAATGGCGATACAGTAATTGATAGCGGTGAGGGAGTACCAGCATGCAAGGCATCAATTCTAATCTGAATCAAACGACACATATTCCAAGCTCCAACGTCAATAAGTCGGCATTAGTATCAGGTCCTATTGAAAACGGCAAACCTTTGCCGACATCAGAATCGGAAACCGTCCACTTTTCTTCGCAGGCAAAGCTCGCTTTAGAAGAAGACAACAAATCCAGCAAAGACAAAGAAGAGACCATGGGTAGCACAATGCAATCATTCGCTCATGGTGCATTAGGCATGGATCACCCTGACGACTTGGAAGAACAAAAAGACGAATCTTATTCCGCCGGTCAATACGTCTCTGCAGCCGTTACGGTTGGCGCATTACTGCTCGCTATCGTCTAACGTCTAACGTCTAACATCTCGCAAACAGCTTCACGTCTCCTACTTATCATCACGACAAACAATCGTGTTTGTCGTCACGGTGTGTTCGACTAGATAATCAACAGTCATTTACTTACATGACTGTTGATTATGGACCGCTATTTTAGGCTTATTGATAAGCCAACCTTTTTTGGTGCTATTGCACTGCTTTTCTCCGTTATTATTCCTTTAATACTCTTCCCACAACAAGGCGCTGAAATCATTTCGCAAGCCAAACTTGTGATGACTGACAAATTTGGGTTCTTATACTTATCACTTGGTCTCGCCGCCCTTTTCTTCATGATTTTCATCATTTTTAGCGATATTGGCCAAATCAAACTTGGCGATACTGATGAACAGCCTGAGTTTAAAACATCGTCGTGGGCCGCGATGTTATTTTGCGGTGGTATCGGCGCTAGTATTTTATACTGGGGCTGTATTGAATGGGCTTATTACTACCAATCCCCTCCTTTCCAGTTAGAGTCAGGCAGTGAAGAAGCCGTGCGCTGGGCCGCCACTTACGGCATATTTCATTGGGGACCGATAGCGTGGTCCATTTACCTTATCCCTGCGATTCCCATTGCGTATTTTTTCTATGTTCGTAAAAAGCCGGCCCTAAAAGTATCCAGCGCTCTCATTCCTGTTCTCGGTGAAAAACACAGCGATGGTGCATTAGGTAAACTGATAGACGTCTTGTTTATCTTTGGACTACTTGGTGGTGCCGCCACCACCCTCGGTTTGGCCGCCCCGCTGATTAGCGAAGGGTTAAATGTTCTCTTTGGTTTACCACAAAATACCTACTCTCAGATCGGCGTGCTGGCAGTGTGTACGGCTATTTTCGCCTATTCTTCTTTTGCTGGTATGGAAAAAGGCATCAAAATCCTCAGCAATATCAATTTCTGGGGTGCCATGCTACTGCTCGCCCTTGTACTCATTTTAGGCCCGACGATATTCATACTCGAAACGGGGTTAGATTCCATCGGTCGCATGATGTCCAACTTCTTTGTCATGGCAACATGGGCAGAGCCATTTGGTGGATATGGCACATTCGACGATACGCACTTCCCACAAGACTGGACCATTTTTTATTGGGCGTGGTGGCTAGTATTCGCCCCAAGTATGGGTCTGTTTGTCGCGAGGATTTCGAGAGGGAGAACCATCAAGCAAATGGTGGCTGGCGCTTTATTTTTCGGCTCGTGCGGTTGCTTCTTATTCTTTATTATCCTCGGTAATTACGGATTGTCTCTGCAACTGTCTGGACAGCTTGACATTGTCAACATTTTAAACACCTATGGCCCGACAAAAGCGATCTTCTCAATGCTTTCAGAGCTGCCATTTTCGTGGTTTATCATCTTATTATTTACCTTGTTGTGCATTATCTTTACCGCAACTACGTTTGATTCCATTTCCTATATCCTAGCGTCCGTCGTGCAGAAAGATGTCACCCAGGAGCCAATGCGATGGAACCGCTTATTTTGGGCATTTACACTGAGCTTTATGCCTGCCGTACTCATGTTTTTAGGTGGCTTGGATACACTACAAACCGCGGCTATTGTTGGTGGTTTACCGCTGTTGGTTATCGCAGTAATGCTAATGATGTCGGCGGTTAAAGCCGCAACATTGGATATTCGTCATCAAGAAGACTACGTCGAACCAACCATCAACATAGAAGAACTACCAGAGTTTGATCCTTGGTCGACCGAAGGCGTTGCCCTGGCGCATTTTGAGAAATGCCGCGATCTTGCACAAAACGCGGCTGATGAGGAACGTGTTGCGATGCAAGACTTATTTAAAGTCAAGAAAACTATTCGAGCCTACGCATTAGAGCATGCAGCGGATGCCGCCGATGAACATGCCATCCCTCAAGAGCTTCTCGATGAGCTAGAGCTTAAACTAAAAGCATTGTCTGATGCGACTTCGTTAAAAGCACAGTCTTCTCAATCGGCACAAGAAGCTCGCGTACAATTTAGCGAAGCCTGCTCCGCTAACTAGTCTCACCTATGAATGGGGTAATCCCAAATAGTAAAGCCCACAGGCTAGTAAGTCTGTGGGCTTTAAAATTCAAATCAACTTTGTAGTGCTAAGAATCGAACGTAGTAATTAACGATTTGGATGGTTGAGAATGTGGTCCTCCCAATCAACAACATCAATTTCATACACCACTTTATTTCTCACACTTTCGCCTGCAGCGTGCATTGCTGTTTTGGAACCCGTAATAAGCGGATGCCATTGTGGCAGATTGTCACCTTGTGATAAAAGGCGATAAGCACACGTCTCAGGTAACCAGTTAAACTCCGAAATCTTATCGCGAGTCAACTTAAGACACTCTTCACCAGATTCAAAACGATTCATGTAATCTTTGCAAGAGCAGGTATCACTGTTTAACCAACTGCACGCCACGTTAGTGTAATAGACATCGTCAGAGTCTTCATCCATGAGCTTATGGAGACAACATTTTCCGCATCCGTCACAAAGCGATTCCCATTGCTCTTCGGACATGTTCTCCAGCGGTATTGTTTCCCAAAATGGTTTGCTCATGCTTACTACCTTATCGTTCTGTGGAGGCGTTTTATACCGTTAGTTAAGACAAACATCAAGTCATTCTCGATCACCTTAATGATTCAATTGTGTACAAGTGACGATGTTTTGGTACACTCTGCGCCCCATTACTTTTAGGTTATTAAGATGGATTGTCGATTAGGCTGCGGCGCCTGCTGTATTGCACCAAGTATTTCTTCTGCTATTCCAGGTATGCCAGATGGCAAGCCGTCGGGTGTGCGCTGTATTCAGCTCAATGAAGACAATCTTTGCAAACTCTTTGGCAAACCAGAGCGCCCTAAAGTCTGCCATGATTTTAAACCCTGCCCAGACGTATGTGGAAGTTCGAATCAAATAGCAGTCAGTAACCTATTAGAGTTGGATAGGTTAACGTAGCAACAAAGTCGCGATTAACGCCAAAGCTTTATCGCGACATTACACTCACATCACATTGTTTAAAAAAACCATTTCATTCCTAACTCAATACGAAGTTCATCATCCGCTTTATCTTCATGACCATTGGGTAAGATGACATCTGCGCTGCCATATTCAAATCTCGTCATTAACCATGTTTTTCGATCAGTGTTAATAGGAGCATTAATGAATAGACTGTATTTTAGAGACTCCATCTCAACCACGTCACCCGTCGTTTTAAAATATTCCGGCGAGAACTGGATAAACGCCCCACTGTCTCCAATCGCTTGAGTCAAGTACAGGTTCAGCATCAAGCCATCGGCTTTCTCACCGAAAACCTCACCTACCGTATAAGCAATATTGGGAAAGATCATTGCCCCACCGGTATAGGAGGGGTTTATCAAACCAATCACCCCGAGAGAAAACAGCGTGGTATCGTCAAGCCCTGAGTCCATTTGCCCACCAGCTTCACCGTCTATATGTATGATATCGGTCGACACACCGATACGAGGCATCAACAGATTGTTCATTGCATGAACTTGAAAATACTGTGCACGACCTTTTTGGTAGTTAGTACCTAATTTATGTTGTTCTTGCTGTTTAGCATCGTTGTTCCCAAACGTACCTTCAACAAAACCCGCAAATTGAATATCTTCATTCCACGATCCCGTCATCATGCCTGACATTCTAATATCAGCATTTGAATCAAGAAACACTGCCGCTTGTGTATAGACACGAGTAAGATCTGATGGGTCAATCACTTCATTTTCTTTCGCAATAGTGGTAACAGAGCACGTAGAGAGTAAAGCGGTCGTTAAGAATATTTTTTTCATTATTATCGCCTAATAGTCAGGATGAGGACTCTCTTGCAAGGCTTCCATGCAATTGAGAGTCAATTAATTCCTTTTCTGACTAGAGAATAAAAATGACTCGCTTATGTTAATACTTAAGTTTGTAGGGGGAAACCAACCAAAGCATGTAGTGCGCGTCAATTAGCTCAATTAACAGGCATTTAAATGGTAGGCCTTCATGAATACTTACAAAGTTGGAATATGAGGGATCAGGTGACATTCGAATGAATAACAGTTAAACGGTATTAGGCAGAATTAAGCGTCTGTTAAACATCATCACAAACGCCAGCCATGCACAATCAGGTTTGAATATACGGTTTCGCTGATTTTATCAAGGCCTGAATAGTGATATCAATTTCTTGCTGATATCTATTAGCCAGTCCATAGAAGATACAAATACCTTGTTGATAGTCATAAACTGCATCTTCAACCGACAAAGCTACGAGCTCACCTCGTTTAACCCATGGCTCACCGACAGCAGCCGACATAACCATCCAGCCCCCATTTTTTAAGCGACTTATAGCCAGCTCCATGCTACCAACTCTCTCAATGATATTGGCAACGGAGAAGCTAGCAAAGTCACCCTCTTGCGTCGCTTGGAGACGCAATTGAGGCTCTAGACGCAAATCATTTAAGGACAACCCCTGTCGACGTACTAAGGGGTTCGTAACATGACAGTAGCACTTTATTGGTAGAGTACTGATGAAGTGAGATGCAAGGCGAGCCTTTGTTCTTGGGGCATTTTCAGTCGCCATAAGTGCTACTTGACAGCTTCCCTTCTCAATACTTTCGTAAGCCTCAGCTCGAGAGGCTGATAGACAGTGTACTGGCAATCGAGGATAAGCTCGTTGTATTATCGGCAAGGCATCCGAGAGCATAGCGGTCGGGAGCATAGCATCATACATGATCACTAACTCATCCAATGGTTCTTCGTATAATGAATATGCTGCTAATGAAAAATCGTCCGCCTGTTTACTTAAGTTTGTTGCTCTCGCTATCAACTTATGAGCGGCTGCCGTTGGGGTTGCTGTTCGACCTTTTATTTCAAACAATGAAACCCCAATTGCATCCTCAAGAGTAACAACGTGCTCCCGAATGGTACTGCGTTCTTTGGTCGCGATTCGAGCGGCTGCGCTATAGGAGCCATGTTGGTACACAAGAGTGAAGGAATGGACTTGTTCAATGGTTATCATGCTGTATCTCTTAACAAAAATCGAACGACCTACGTCGTAATCGCTTCAATATCTACAAGGTTCACGTCAATATTTCGACTGGCAAGGCGACTATTTATACCCAAACAAAAGCAGGCTTTAAGTATATCACTCAAGCCTGTAAACATTTGTCCAAAAACTCTGACCGCTAAAAGCAGTTCGTCATCACTGAGATAGATTCAATCTTTCCGCTACTTTTCTGAAATATGCCGGCGCTTTGATTTCTCCGTAAGGTGCAACATAAGGTGTCGCGGAGAAATACACGGCTGCGAAATCTCGATTTGGGTCAACATAGATCCCTTGGCCTGTGTTTCCATGTTTATACATCGCGCCATCATCGAAAATGAAATCAAACTGATACCCCCCCTTCAACGGCTTCTCTCCGAATAGGCTCACTGCCTGCCCTTCTTTGGCACTGCCAATAAATGTCGCTGGGTCACCAGCATCTCTCAGGGCATCAAGGAGTGCTGGAGTCACGACTTGCTCATGAGCCACTTTATGCCAGCTCGGAGTATATAATGTTGCGTATTTCGCAAAATCTTCAAGTGTCGATGATACCATAGCCATATTCAAAGGTGTGCCATCTGGTGTAAGGTGAACTTGCAGCGGCATACGTGCTCCCAGTTTACCCCAGACACGCTCTTCCACAACATCGGACCAACGTTTACCCGTCACATCTTCAATCACCATCCCCAGCACTTGTGTATTGAGCGACGAATAACGGAATCGATCCCCTGGTTTCTCATTGTTGAGCGGTTGTACCTCTTTGAGCACATCACGCCAACTTTCCAAACTGTTTCCTTTAGTCGTCCCTAAAGCTGCACTTACAAACCGAACAAACACTCCGTTGGGATCCAAAATTGATTGATTACTTTCTTCGTGATCCAAGCTTGCCGTATGATTTGCAAGGTGGCGTACTGTCACCCCATCCCACGCCGTGCCCTTCAATTCTTTTGCATAGGTCGTTACTGGTGCATCTAAGTTCAATAACTTATCTTCATCCAGCATAGCAACAATCAAACCAGTGAGTGATTTTGATGACGACATCCAAATATGGTTATCAGTCGGCGTCATGCCAGGGTAAGCTTCATACACAACTTGCCCTTTATGAATCATCATGACACCTTGATGGCGAAAGGTTGAATGAAAAAAGTAATCATCCATTGCCACATCACCCTCGCTGTCTGTAGTGACCACTATATCGCCGATATCAGCATTTAAATTTCGCTCTAAATTGATTTGTTCTGAATGAGGATTAACCGTGTCCGTACGCATGAACGTTGACCAATTCGTTAAATAGTAAAGAGTATGGTCGCCTCCCATTTGAGCATGAAAACTCTCGAAACTATCGTAGGCAACGTTAACAAATTCTGCAGAGAATGGCTGTTTTGCTGCACTAACAGGCAAAGTGACACTTGCACCGGGAGCTGCCAAATATTGCGCTAATGGGTGTTCATCTGCTGCAATAACTGGTGATGTCACTGTGACCAAAGATGAAATCGCAAAAGCTAAAGTTTTTATCGTAATGTTTTTCATATGAGTACCATTATTAAAATGGCTCCTATCACGGAGCAGAAAGCTTCATTTCACTTTAACAATCAGTTCGCGTTGTAAAACTCATATTTGTAGGGGAAACCAACTCAAATGACACCCTGTACATTGACTTAACTGCGTCTCCACTACCATCTTAATAGATCCTAATTTGCCTCTATACCAACAAACTCAAACCTAGTATCTTGCTTGACAACATCTATTGGCACATCCTTTTTAAATAATAGGGTTAACATGACTGAAAAATACGAATTCCCGTCAACATTGTCAGTACATCAAGGATGGCAAAAAATACTTTCCGAATGCAATAACATACATCATTCTGCCTTCCTTAGAACAACTTCAAACGGACGCCTCCATTTACACGATTTGAGAAGATTGCTAACTAATTTGTGTCACCAAACGAAAGACAACATTATACCGATGAGAGTCGCGCAACACGTCACCCCTCTGACGTTTGGGTGTTACTCGCTCGCATTATGGACAGCACCCAACCTCAAATCTTTGCTAAAAAATGCGGCAGATTATTGCATTGTCGTGGCATCGCCCATCCGTCTTCAGTACAAGGAAGACAAACAAGGAAACGCTGAATTATGGGTTCTAGATAGCGAACCATTTAATCAGGAAAGTCGCGTCACCTACCTTGGCATCACTTTATTGATTTGTACCCTTGTCTCTATCATTCGACAGGTGACAAAAAACGAAACACTCCCAATCACCATTAAGCTCAACGAACCCATACAATCAGACGCTTACACGGAACAACTTAAATTATTGACACAAACCACCATCTTTAACGGTACGCCCGTTAGAAAGATTTGTGTCGACAAAAGCTATTTGAACGACCCAATTCCGACCCATGATAAAGCGCTTTATTTTGCTACGCTAACCTTAGTCAGAAAGGAATCAGAAGCGCTAGAAACCGGTGATTTAATTCTTCGAATTTACAATGCGTTAAACAACATCGAACGCTTGGAAAACCTATCAGGGTCAGGCTTAGCCAGTGCTCTCAATATGAACATTCGCACTTTGAATAGAAAGCTCTATGGCCTCAATACTAGTTATCGCGGCGTACTTGAGAAATACAAACTGGAGAAATCACTACACTTGCTCGAAGATGCTAATAACAATCTAACCGAAATTGCCTATCAATTAGGTTTCTCAGACCTTAGTACTTTTTCTCGCGCTTTCAAAAGATGGACAGGACAAAGCCCCATAAAATTTAGGCAGCAGAACATTTAATAGAAAGTACCTATTTGAAGATCAAGTAGTTACTGATCTATATCAACGTTCAGTTCGAATGCACTTTCAGTCAAACGTTTGTCCTAAAATGCAAAGTTAGAACACATCTCCCTTGCTCTAATACCGATAGCTTATTTTTCTGGTTAATCCAGAGGTTAAAGATATTGGAGATTCAGATGTTAGAACAAAAACACAAAGTACTGTTTGAACCGATGAAAATTGGCTCATTAACCCTTAAAAATCGCTATTCGATGGCTCCAATGGGAACGTTAGGGTGTGTTGATGCCGATGGTGCTTATAACCACCGTGGTATTGAGTATTATGCGGCGAGAGCTCGGGGGGGTGTCGGACTCATCATCACTGGCGTTCAAATGGTTGAGAATGAACTTGAACAATTTCCGATGCCATCACTTCCTTGCCCCACTCATCACCCTACCGCCTATATTCGCAGTGCGAAGGAGATGACGGAGCGGGTCCATACCTACGGTACGAAAATTTTTGCTCAACTGACTGCGGGTTGGGGCCGTTCCTGTATACCAGGCTTTACCCCCATCGATAAGTCTATCGCTCCTTCCGAAGCACCAAATAGGTTCGACCCGTCCATAAAGCATCGTGAACTCACGACCAAAGAAGTCAAATATTTCATTTCTAAATTTATAGAGTCAGCCGTTATTGCCCAAAAGTCAGGATATGATGGGGTCGAAATACACGCTGTACATGAAGGCTATTTACTCGACCAATTTACCATGGAGTTCTTCAACCAACGAACGGATCAGTACGGTGGAACTTTCGAAAATCGGTATCGATTTGCGACCGAAATTGTACAAGGAATTAAAGCCGTATGTGGTCAGCAATTTCCAGTCTCACTCCGTTATTCCGTTAAAGGCAACATGAAAGGCTTTGGTCAAGGCATTCTGCCAGGAGAATACGCAGAAGAGGTGGGACGTGATTTAGAAGAGGGACTTCAAGCCGCAAAATATTTGCAGGACGCCGGTTTTGATGCGCTCAACGTTGACGCAGGCACTTATGATTCTTGGTATTGGAATCACCCACCAAATTACTTCCAACCTGGAATGTACAAGCCTTATTGTAAGGCAGTTTCGGAAGTCGTTGATATTCCGATTCTTATGGCTGGCCGCATGGAAGATCCAGACTTAGCTGCTCACGCTGTCACTACTAACATAGCTACAGGCATTTCGTTAGGCCGTCCTCTACTCGCCGATCCCGATGTTGTAAATAAGATTCGCCGCGGACGTTTTAATGAGGTTCGCCCTTGTTTATCATGTCACCTTGGTTGCTTGGGCCGCATGGCAGAAGTGGGCAACCTATCATGCGCAGTCAACCCTAGCTGTGGGCGAGAAGATGAGTTCAAGTTGCTACCAACGCACAAAAAGAAGAAAGTCGTCGTCGTCGGTGGTGGCGTAGCGGGAATGGAGGCTGCTAGGACCGCAGCAGAGCGAGGCCATGATGTCGTATTGTTTGAAAAGTCATCAGCATTGGGTGGCAATGTCATCCCTGGTAGCCAACCACCTTTCAAGCATGACGATAAAAGACTCATTGCATGGTTTACCGGCGAAATGGATCGCAAGCACGTAGAAGTTCGACTCAATACAACCGCCTGTCAAAGCTCTATTGAAGCTGAAACACCTAATAGTGTCATCTTCGCAACGGGGTCTCGCCCGACAAGCGCGGCGTGGCTTGAAGGAAGCGACAAGCCAAATGTACTACTCGCCGAAGACATGTTAATGAATCCGAGCTTAATAACAGGCAATAGTGTAATTGTCATAGGTGCAGGTCTAGTCGGCGCCGAGGCAGCACTGTGGATGGCACAGCAGGGAAAGAAGACCACGCTTGTCGAGATCTCAAGTGACATAATTGGGGGGCCACATGGGACGTGCTTTGCTAACTACCAGATGCTTAAAGAGTTACTGGTCAAGGAAAATGTCACCGTCATGACACAAACTGCATTGCATAGTATCAGTAACACGGGCGTTTCATTGCGCCAAGAGCAGAAAAAACTCGAAGTTGAGGCCGACCACGTAGTACTGGCTCTAGGTTATAAAGCACAAGACGAGATATATAACACGCTCGCCAATCAATTAGATATTGATGATGTCTTCAATATTGGTGACAGCCAACTGGCACGAACAATTATGACTGCAATTTGGGATGGTTTTGAAGTGGGGCGTCACCTATAGCCCTTATCTATTTATAAATAACGCCAAAGAAATATTAAACAAGGACGTTTAATGTTTCATTTCATCCGACTAGTCTTATGTGCCAACGGCAGTGCTCTTTTCAACTCCATATAATGTGTTTTGCCGCCACACATTATATGTGCAAATGCATTGTTTATACTTTGACACCATTCACTATCGCATTTAATTACCAGTATCCAACTAATCCTTAATTGGGTTCTAATTTATGCATATTACGGCCTAATAACGTACTTTCAACTCTTCTTATTAAACCAAACTGGCAGTCTCAGCAAAATCAGCTATGTTTCAAAAGAGCCACAATAATAGGAGTGGGATTTCTTATGAATCGTTATTTAGCAGAGGTATTTGGTACATTTTGGCTAGTGCTAGGAGGATGTGGATCCGCCGTTATTGCTGCCGCATTCCCTGATGTTGGAATTGGATTACTCGGCGTCGCACTTGCGTTTGGTCTCACTGTACTGACGATGGCATTTGCCATTGGACATATCTCAGGCTGTCACCTCAACCCTGCCGTCAGTATTGGGCTTTGGGCCGGAGGTCGTTTTGATGCCAAAGATTTATTGCCTTATATTATTGCGCAGGTGATCGGTGGTGTCCTTGCCGGCGGCATCCTTTATATTATTGCCTCTGGTCAGCCCGGATTTGATGCTGTTGCTTCTGGGTTTGCAGCCAACGGATATGGCGAGCATTCTCCTGGCCAATACTCCCTAACCTCTGCACTAGTGTGCGAGATCGTGATGACAGCGATGTTCTTGATCGTCATTATGGGCGCCACCGATTCAAGAGCCCCCCAAGGATTTGCACCCATTGCAATTGGGCTGTGTTTGACACTTATCCACCTTGTCAGTATTCCAGTCACTAATACATCGGTGAACCCGGCTCGAAGTACGGGTGTCGCTTTATATGTCGGTGACTGGGCAACCTCACAGCTGTGGCTATTTTGGCTAGCGCCTATCGTTGGAGCCGTGATCGGCGCCTGGATATACCGTTCACTCCTTGGTAGTAATAGCCACTAAGACAGCTAAGATCATTTCTTCAGGATCAAAAAAGGCGCGATAGCATCGCGCCTTTTTTATATCTTGTGTCGTCCAAGTAATGAATGAGACAAGGTCGTACCATCAACAAGCTCCAGTTCTCCACCAACAGGAACCCCATGGGCGATCCTACTTGCGGTGACTTCATGCTCATGACAAAGCTCAGCAATATAGTGAGCGGTTGCCTCCCCTTCGACCGTTGGATTTGTCGCGAGGATCACTTCACTAATATCACCACGCCGTAAACGATAATCTAAAGTATCAAGGCCAATGTCACTAGGTCCAATACCGTCTAATGGTGATAGATGACCCATTAATACAAAATAACGACCAGAATACTGCCCTGTTGCCTCCACCGCTGCAATATCTGCAGGGCTTTCCACAACACACAATTGGCCGTTTTCTTTGCGCTTAGGGTTGGTACAAATATGACAGGTTTCTTCTTCCGTAAACGTCCGACATTCCTGACAATGACCGATATCGGTCATGGCTTGAGCCAGAAGTTCAGCAAGCTGTAGCCCACCTTTTCTGTCTCGCTGTAACAAATGAAAGGCCATGCGTTGTGCTGACTTGGGGCCAACCCCAGGTAGACATCGCAAGGCCTCCATCAAATGCTCCAGCATTTGGCTAGTTCGCATTTATTGTTCTCTAATTTTACAATTAGAACGGCATTTTCATACCTGGTGGTAGTTGCATACCGCCAGTGACTGATGCCATTTTTTCTTTCTGTGTTTCTTCAACTCGACGAGCAGCGTCGTTAAACGCAGCGGCAATCAAGTCTTCTAGCATTTCTTTGTCGTCTTCCATTAAGCTCTCGTCGATCTCAACACGACGTGTGCTGTGGCTGCCAGTGATGGTGACTTTAACAAGACCCGCACCAGATTCACCAGTTACTTCCATGTTTGCAATTTCTTCTTGAAGCTTTTGCATACGCTCTTGCATTTGCTGGGCTTGCTTCATCATATTGCCCATTCCGCCTTTACCAAACATAGCTTTCTCTCGGTTGATTCAGATTATTAATAACATGGGGGCAAGTGCAAAAAATGCAACCCCCGAACATACTTTGCATTCTAGAGTTATAACGGACGAATGCTCTCTTCGTCTAGCTCTGCAGAAAATCTTGTAACAATAAACTGCACGTTGGCATCAGATTGTAAACTTTTGGCTGCTTCTGCAAGCTTATTTTGATAGATACTTTCTCTTCGCTCTAGCGGTGTCACACCCTGCTCTGAGACTTCGACAGAAAGGTGGCATTGCTCACCCAACGCCATATTTAAGCCAGCCAGCAGTTCAGACTGATTCCTATCTGTATTTAGGTGCGCATGGGTTGCGCGAAGACCAAGTACAACAGATGCACCATCTTTCGTGTAGGTCGAATTTAACGCAAGCTGTTGAACTAACTTACTCGTATCGAGGGTCTCAATCAATGCCGCCCATGTATCTTGCTGAGCAGCCTCAACGGTAAGTCGTTGTGCCATTTCTGGTGTTTTTACATGCTCAAGCGCTTTTCTTAACGTTGAGGGTTTAATCGATGTTGATGCTTTCTTATCAACCACCACTTCTTTAGTCGCGCGCCATCGATAAGGTTCATTTTCATCAACATGTTGAGCAACATGAGAGCGATTCGCGTCACCAGCACCAGAAGGCATCGCGGGTTGAGCCGCAGTTCGCTGAGCGACCCTCTCCATTACTGATTTAGGCTCGGGTGACGCGTCAACCTTTTTTGCTGGTGACGTTCCAGGTTTTGGGCTCGTGGAAGCTGCATTTTGTCTTTTGGAGCGAAGTTGATGACGCAGGCCAGCAACAGGAGAAGCCTTAGGTTGGGTCGCATCATGTGACGATTGGCCAACTTGATGCGCAGGCAACGGTTCTACAGCTTGCCGTTGCATAGGCGGCTGCTGAACCACCGGTTGCTGAGCCGCCGGTTGGCCTTCATAAGGTAATCCAGCTGAACTTGGTGGTAGGTTACCCATATCAGGCATAGGGGTGGACATAGGCTCAGCGTAATACGCTGGCGGTGCCGAGTCATAAGGCCTTGCCATTTCTTGAGAGGCTGGTACCTCGTTACCGCTAGGCTGAGCCTGTACTTGCGAAGTCGCCGCTGCTGCTACCTGATTCGGTGCCGATGTGACGCCTTGATTGACTGCTGGTGTCAAAGGGTTAAGCGCCGACGTTCCCACAATAATGTCATTGCTACCGAGTTGCGCGGTGGGTCTAAACGCCAACATTCTCAATAACGTCATCTCTACAGCGACGCGTTGAGATGGCGAAGCCACAAGATCTTGACGACCTTTTAGCGCGATTTGGTAGTACAGCTGTACATCGGTGGCGGGTAATATTTTACCAAGTGTCGCAATTTTTTCGTTATCAGGAATTGTCGTGTCAACGCTTCCAGGCAATGCCTGATACATAGCAATACGGTGTAACTGAGATGCAATTTCCGACAGTAATGAATCCCAATCTACGCCATTTTCAGCAAGTTGATTGACGGTCTGCATAACCTGCTCGGCATCGCCACTGCATATCGCATGGATGATCTTGACCGCAAGAGAGGTATCCAATGTCCCTAACATTAGACTCACTGTTTGCTTAGTGATATGACCGCTACCAAGCGCGATAGCTTGGTCTGTCAGGCTCAGTGCATCCCTCATACTGCCATCCGCGGCATGAGATATTAAAGCAAGGGCCTGCTGCTCTGCGTCGACTTGCTCATGACCCAATATATCAACCAGTTGCTGTTGAATTGTATCAACCGTAATCGGCTTTAAATGGAACTGTAAACAGCGGGATAAAATCGTCACTGGCAGTTTTTGAGGATCCGTCGTCGCCAACAAAAACTTCACATATTCGGGTGGCTCTTCTAGCGTTTTAAGTAACGCATTAAAGCTGTGCCGCGACAACATATGAACTTCATCAATCAAATAAACCTTAAAGCGATTACGAGCGGGCTTGTATTGGACGTTATCCAGAAGCTCTCGAGTATCCTCGACCTTAGTCCGCGATGCCGCATCAATTTCCAGCAGATCAACACTTCGCCCTTCGTCTATTTCGACGCAGGTTGCGCATTTCCCGCAAGGTGTGGATGTGATACCCGTTTCGCAATTCAACCCTTTAGCAAAAAGACGTCCTATCGAAGTCTTTCCAACACCACGTGTGCCACTGAACAAGTAAGCATGGTGCAATCGATTTTGGCTCAATGCATTCTCGAGTGCGGTAAGAACATGGCGCTGGCCGACAACTTCAGAAAATTTCTTAGGGCGCCATTTTCGGGCTAAAGCCAAATAACTCATTCAAACATCCCGATTAGTGGCCTTCAAATTCACAAATGCTATAGACATCTAAATCTAAAGCTTTAAGACGTTTTTCACCGCCGATTTCAGGTAAATTGATCACAAACGCCGCATCCGAAACCGAACCACCAAGACGACGAATCAATTTAGTGGTCGCTTCAATTGTCCCACCAGTCGCCAGTAAATCGTCGACCATTAGGACCTTATCACCTTCAGTAATCGCATCGGTGTGGATTTCTAATGTGTCAGTGCCATACTCCAACTCGTACGATTGTGACACCGTCTCGCGCGGTAATTTCCCTGGCTTACGCACGGGCACAAACCCAACACCAAGCTCTAATGCCAACGGAGCACCAAACAAGAAGCCACGAGCTTCCGTACCAACGATCTTTGTAAAGCCTTGTCCCTGGTATTTTTCAACCAACAATGCAATGGTAGCTCGATAGGCTTCAGGGTCTTCCATCAAACTCGTCACGTCACGAAAAAGGATTCCTGGCTTTGGGTAATCTGGGATGCTTTTAATGCTGGATTTGATCTGTGAAATTTTGTCGGTGGTCATAATTCGTTCTCTGGAGAAGTCAATCAGTGCCCAATGATTTAAGTGTCAATTGCTTGCAGCAAAACACACCTTAATGCTGTTGGCCTAAAAACAAACACTCGCCAAAAGCGAGCGTACAATCCCCTAATTTTAGTGACTTTCACTGTTATCAGCAACCGACTCTTTCACAGGAATCTGCAAAAAGAAGCCTAAAACAATCACACAAAGGAAAAAGAGCATAACCTTTAACCAAAAAAGTGGCACTAAGGTAATCGACAGCAGGAAGCTGATTAAAATGAAAACAACGGCTTTTTTACGTGTCGCGAGCGTCACCGCGCGCTCATGCTCCCACATCAATATGACCGAGCCAAGCTTGGGGTGAGCGAGCAATCGACGATGGAGCTCAGGGCTTCCTTTCAAAAAACAAGCACTGGCTAATAGTAAAAAGGGCGTGGTGGGTAGTAATGGAAGGATAATTCCTATTACCCCAAGAATGACCGACAATACTCCTGCGACACTCCATAAGAGTTGTCGCAGAGTCATAATAATTCTATTTTCAAAAGGTGGCATACCCATTCATGATACGAAGCCATGTTAGAGTAGCGGGAAGCGTAGGGATAAGCAATACGGCAATAAAGCCTAAAAAATAGTAGAGATTGTAAGGCTCTTTGAATTCTGTATCAGACATAACTTTGCTCTTAATGAATTGGTTCTTAATATGGCGTAACACGCGGTCACCGCGCGTTTAAAAAGCAATGAAACTGGAAGACCACCTCCATTTCATTAACATACGCACTATATATTAATTACAATCCTTCAAAAACAGACTAACTGTACGGTTATTCGTTGAAATAATTTCAATCAGTTTGAGATAAGCGAATATCCCAACTAAAGCTTGATGTACCAACTTGGTTCATTGAAAGTTTACTTGAGGTATGGACTGGAAGATCTTTGGTCATAAAGTTCCTTACGCAGTTTTCGCCTAATCGTTGTCCACCCGCCACTTGAAAATGCGCCTCTTCATTTTGCCATCGACAATCTAAGCCTGCAGGTAAGATTGACAAGGTTCTTTCCGACAAACTAATCACACCAAACAGCGCATCCACCGGAAAAGCCCCTGCTGAGCATTCCAGTCCTTTTTCAATGTTAGTCGCTAAGTCTTTTAGATCGACACTATTATGCTGAACACGCCTGATGTAGTCATCAAACAATGCTCTAACAAGCAAAGTACTGGCGATTCCACCTTCCTCGCTCGAAGAGGCATCCACCAAATAAAACGCCAACTGACCACTCATTAGCCAAGAAAAATCAAACACCAATGGCAATGTGTTAGCTGACTGCAACATTCTATAGCTACTACGCCATGCCCCCAAAGAGCAATCTTTTTCTGGTAACAAAGCCGTCAGTAATTCACGGGCTGCGTTAGGGTTTTCTTGCAAAAACTGTAGATGCCAATGTAACTCTTGCTCATCTTGCGAGTTTGGCTTCTCTCCTTCTTCTAAGCGAAACCAGCGACTCAAAAAATCGCCCTGCTCATCAACAGTGGAGTTATCTTGCAACACGTTATCAATGGCATCATTGAGGTGATGATAGTCGACGATAGGTTTAGTCAAAAAATCCTTCACACCAAAGCGCAATGCTTTCGCTACGTCGGCCATGTCTCCCGTGGCAGAGATGACGATTACTGGAAGAGACGGATACTCCATACGCACTTCTTCTGCAAACTCCATCCCCGTAAGTAATGGCATAGACAGGTCACATAACACTAAATCAGGGCGTGACGAATTGAGAAGTTTTAATGCTTCTAAGCCATCTTGCGCCTCACTGACTCCATGTCCAATGGCTTCCAAATAATTTCGAGTCACACGACGAAAGACAGGATCATCATCGACCACCATGATATGCGCATGGCTCTGCTGGTGGGTGCAGACTTCTGCCACTTGACTGTTCGTTTTAGACATAAAATTACGCCTCACAAATTTTCATTGAGCGTTAGTTATAGTTTTTATTAGTTTGCATCAAACTTCATATCGCAAAGAAACGCTATAATAATGCATTTAGTTGATTACTGCCCTCCAAGCCCTTAGGCTTCTGAGTATCTTAACTGTAGGCAAAAATAGTCTTTTATACAAATGTACCCCTTTGTCTAAATATCTAATACAATAGCTAGGTGTCTGTGAATTAACCAACTCGTTGATATTACGTCATTCTCAGCCGCTCATTGCGCTATTGATAGCCTTTGATGTGCGACTGTCTCTAAGTTAAGCCTGTTAGGCTGAGCAATAATAAAACTAATTAATACAAATAGTTGACAATATGAAACTTGATGATTTAAACCTATTCCGACTTGTTGTTGAAAATGGAAGTTATACTGCAACTTCACGAAAAACCATGATCCCTGTTGCGACTATAACTCGACGTATTCAAGCATTAGAGGAATCTCTCAACCTACGATTACTCAATCGTCACGCTCGCAAACTATCATTAACAGAAGCAGGTGAGCGCTTTTACAATGAATGCTCGCCGTTGTTACATCGATTGACCTCGACGACAGAAGAAATTGCCGATGAGTGTAAGGGAGCGTCAGGCAAGCTTAAGATTTCATCGCCGTCGAACTTGACCAAGCGTATGATTATGCCGATGTTTAACGATTTTATGCAGCAGTATCCAGACATCAGCTTAGAACTAACAACAAGCAATCATGCCGACCAACTTGATCCTACCGAATGGGATGTCATCTTTCGCGTCGGTCCACAACGCGATTCAAGCCTCATTGCACGCAAACTTAGCACAGTGAAAGATATCTTGATTGCCACACCTGGTTATTTGACAAAAAATGGTGAACCGGCTCACGCAGAAGAGTTGAGCGCTCATCGACTTTTGAAGGGTGCACCGCTCATTAAGTGGCAGTTAATAAACAGCAGTGGCGAGTCAGTGATCAATAACGCGAAGGGCCGCTTTGAAGCAAACAGCCTTAATGTAGTCAGAAGAGCTTGTTCCGCTGGCCTAGGCATTACGTTAATGCCAGACGTGATGATTCAAGAGTATATTGATAACGGCGAATTGGTACGTGTCTTACCAGATTGGAGCGCCAACCCACGTGACATCTATATGCTTTATAACCACAAAGATCATCTACCCGAAAAGGTGCGATTGTTCATCGACTTTGTCATCGATTACTCAATTCATTAAATAAAAAAACCAGAGTTTAACTCTGGTTTTTTTTGATTTGTCATATTGAAGTTGCGTTACGCGCCTTCGTTATGTAGCTCCAAGTTCGCTAAGTCTTGTTGAATCTCTCTTTGCACCTTAGAGTCATCGTTACGCAGTGAGTCTAAAAATTCCAGATACTCTTGGTCAATGTCACCCGTGACGTATTCGCCGTTAAATACTGAGGTATCGAATCGCTTAATATCTGGGTTACCTAGGCCAACCGCTTCTATCAAATCTGGTAACGTTTGGAAGATAAGCGCGTCAGCACCAATTGCTTGGCAAATTGCGTCATTGTCACGACCGTGTGCAATCAACTCATTGGCACTCGGCATATCAATACCATAAACATTAGGGAAACGAACTTCAGGCGCCGCTGACACCATAAATACTTTGTTTGCTCCTGAGTCGCGTGCCATTTCGATAATCTGCTCAGATGTCGTCCCACGAACAATTGAATCATCGACAAGCAACACGTTTTTGCCTTTGAACTCAGAACGAATAGCATTGAGTTTACGACGCACTGATTTTTTACGCTGCTGCTGACCTGGCATGATAAAGGTACGGCCAACATAACGGTTTTTAACAAACCCTTGGCGATACGGCTTATCAATCGCCTGTGCGATTTGCAGTGCAATATCACACGACGTTTCTGGGATTGGAATGACAACATCGATATCAAGGTCGGCATATTCTTGTTTAATGCGCTCACCCAGCTTTTTGCCCATTTCTACACGAGCGCTGTAAACCGATACTTTATCGATGAATGAGTCAGGACGTGCAAAGTAGACAAATTCAAAGATACAAGGATTAAGCGCAGGGTTGTCCGCACATTGACGAGTATGCAACTCACCATCAAATGTGGCATATATCGCCTCTCCCGGCGCAACATCACGAATAAAATCAAAACCGACTGCATCAAGTGCAACGGATTCTGAAGCCACCATATACTCGGTTTTACCATCAATCTCACGCTTGCCTAGGCATAGCGGGCGGATGCCATGTGGGTCACGAAATGCAACCATACCGTGGCCAATGATCATTGCCGCTACCGCATATGCGCCTTTAATTGCGCGATGAACGTTCGTTACGGCACGGAATACATCATCAGAGGTTACATTCCCTTTAACGGTGTCGATCTCATGTGCCAACACGTTTAATAGAACTTCTGAGTCAGAGGTAGTATTGACATGGCGGCGGTCTTTCTCAAACAACTTTTCGCGTACCTCATGGGCATTCGTCAAGTTACCATTGTGCGCCAGAGTGATACCAAAAGGAGAGTTTACGTAGAAAGGCTGAGCCTCCGATGCACTTGAACTACCTGCTGTTGGGTAGCGTACGTGACCGATTCCCACACAACCTTGCAGGCGTTGCATGTGTTTCGCTTCAAAAACATCTTTTACGAGACCATTCGCCTTACGCAGACGAAAACGATTGCTTTCTATGGTAACAATACCAGCGGCATCTTGGCCACGATGCTGTAAAACGGTCAAAGCGTCATAGATAGACTGATTCACAGGCGTAGAGCCAACGATTCCAACAATACCACACATGTCCTAATCCTCGATTTGCGACATTAGCTGGCGCAATTATGCGCCAGACAGGAAACTAGAAGTTGCTTCGATGTGTTCAAAAAACGGTTGGATGACCAGTTCAAAGTGCGGTACAAGTTGTGAACTTTCCCACCACTCGCTGTTGTTCAATGCGGTAAAGGTATCCACAAAAAACAGCACTGCTGATACGATTAGCACGCCTCGCAACGCACCAAATACCACACCCAAGACTCGGTCTGTACCCGACAAACCCGTTTTCTGAACCAACTGCCCTAGTACATAATTAATTAACGCCCCAACAACCAGTGTTGCGACAAACAGAGCAGCAATTGCGGCACCGCTCCGAATCATATCGTCTTCAATGTTGGTAAAGTACACCGCAAGTTTAGCGTGATACTGACTGGCGATAAAAAATGCGCCAAACCAAATAACTAACGACATGGCTTCTTTAGCGAAACCGCGAACTAAGCTGATTAGAGCAGAAAGCCCAATCACACCCAAAATGACAAAATCTAACCAATTCATGAATTCTTCATCTCAAGTTGGCGCGCATTTTAACAGAAAAAAACGCGACGCAAACGTTTTCTTATGGATTTAGTGGTTTAAATTTAAGCAATTGACCTTTCGAACCAGTAATTTTCTCCAATTCAACCAATTGCGTCTCCAATTTACTTTTAGAAACATCGGGACCGATGATCACTCGAGTAAAATTCGATTCTTGTTTTACATGCGCTTGGTAGCCACGTTTTTGTAAATCGGCCACAAGACCACGTGCATTTTCCGCATTTTTAAGGGCCATCAACTGAATAATCCATGCGCTATCCGCATAGTCGTTACGCTCTGGTATGTCTTTGACGACCACATCGACAACCGACTCAGTGTCATTTTTTTCATCAAAAGCCTCATCTACTGTCGCCATTACCGGTGAGTCTGGCAAGACAGCTGATGCATCCTCAGGTTCAAGAATTTCAAAACTTTCTACGTCTGAGTTTAATTCAGGCTTTAATGGAATGCTGGCGAATTCTTCTTTGTAATGCTGTTTTTTACCATCTAACAGATCTGGTAAAATAATGACCCCAACCGCAACCAACACAATGGTTCCAATCAAGCGACTTTGAAATTTACTGGCCATCTCTACTCCTTATGATTTAGCGGTGATGCGCTTGGTCCAAATTTTCGCAATCCTCAAGGATTTCTCCGACCGTATGGAAAGAACCTAATACCAAGACGATATCATCTGGATTAGCGTCATTGAACGCACAACGATATGCCGCTTTAGGGTTCTCAAATTGTGATGACACAACCGAGTCATCCAAGCAGTCTCTAAGCTCTTGTGCACTCGCCGCACGAGGCCCTGACAATGATGCTAAATACCATTTTTTAGCTAATGGCTTAAGTACATGCATTGTTTGTTGAACATCTTTGTCATGTAGCATACCAATCACAACTCGGAAAGTCTGAGATGGGTGCTGCTTAGTTAATTGCTCAACGAGGTATTCGGCTGAATGTGGATTATGTGCAACATCTAAAATCGTAGTCGGATTGCCGGCTAATACCTGCATACGTCCAGGTAACGTGGCAGAGTTAAGACCATTGACAATGTTAACATCCGAAATATTAAGTTCCGCTGCGCCCAAAGCCATTATAGCGGTATTAGCATTCATCAACGGCAAAGCTGGTATTGGTAGGTCTTCGAGTGAGAACGTACCATGTTGCCAAGACCAGGTGGTGTCAGATGTCTCTTTATAGTTAAACTGAATTCCAGTTTGATAAAAATTTGCACCAATATCATCAGCATGAGCGGGAACCGTTGAAGGCGGTTTTGGTTGACCACAAATAGCAGGCTTACCTGAGCGGAAAATGCCGGCCTTTTCATAACCAATAACATTAATGTCATCACCGAGCCAATCGACATGGTCGACAGCAAGACTGGTAATCACCGATACGTCATGGTCCACAACATTCGTGGCGTCCAAGCGGCCACCAAGGCCGACTTCTAGGAGGAGCACTTCAACACCTTGGTCCTTGAATTGCTTTAAGGCGCCTAGTGTCGCGTACTCAAAAAAGCTCAAGCTCACATCACCACGAAGTGTCTCAATATAATCAAAAGCGGCAACATGGGAGGCATCGGGAAGTTCATTGCCATTGATACGAACACGTTCGTTGTAGCGAATAAGATGAGGAGAACTATAAACGCCAACAGAATAACCAGCGTCTAGTAAAATCGCCTCCATCAATGCACAGGTCGAGCCTTTGCCATTGGTTCCAGCGACAGTAATAACAACAGGAGCAGGTTTAGTTAACTTGCCCTTTTCAGCAACAACAGCCACACGTTCCAGACCAAGGTCAATGGCACTAGTGTGAATGCTTTGCAAATAATCAAGCCACACCTGTAATGAAGATGTGGCTTGTGGAATGGATTGTGAACTCATTTAGCAGTCAATATCTACAATGATAACTTAATGAGTACTTTACCCTTTTTCGTCCGCTTCGGGTACTTCATATGTTGCTTCTTCTGGAGAATCTTCAACAGAAACAACCAAAGGAGAAGCTGTGCGTGTCATTTTGGCTAACATGCTACCGACACGTTGACGCATTTCACGACGATCGATGATCATATCGATGGCGCCGTGCTCGAGCAAGAACTCACTGCGCTGGAAGCCTTCAGGTAAGTCTTCTCGCACGGTTTGCTCGATAACGCGGCGACCTGCAAAACCAATCAGCGCTTTAGGCTCACCGATATTGATATCGCCTAGCATCGCTAAACTTGCAGAAACCCCACCCATCGTTGGATCAGTCATCACTGAGATATACGGTAACCCTTTTTGCGATAGGCGTTCAAGCGCAGCACTGGTTTTAGCCATTTGCATCAAAGACATTAATGCCTCTTGCATACGCGCACCACCACTCGCCGAGAAGCAAACTAAACCACAGTTGTTTTCAATCGCTGCATCGACCGCTTTCACAAAGCGAGCACCGACTACCGAGCCCATAGACCCGCCCATAAAGGAGAATTCAAAAGCACAAGCCACAACAGGCATACCAAGTAATTCGCCCTGCATAACAACAAGTGCGTCTTTCTCGCCACTGTTCTTCTGCGCAGTAGAAATACGTTCTTTGTAACGCTTTGAATCTTTAAATTTCAGCTTGTCTTGCGGCTCAAACTCAGTCGCAAGTTCAACGCGATTCTCTTTGTCGAGAAAGGTTTCTAAGCGGCGACGTGATTTCATACGCATATGATGGTCGCACTTAGGACAGACTTCGAGGTTACGCTCTAGCTCTGCGTGATACAGGACTTGCTCACAAGATGAACATTTCGTCCATACACCTTCAGGAATCGATGCTTTACGTGAGGTAACTATGTTGCTTTTTTCTAATATCTTTTCAAGCCAACTCATGGAAGACCTTTTCTTTTGTGACCCCCGCTGTCATAGCGCGAGTATTGAATTCAAATATGCATGAGGATTAAACCACATTACAACGCCACTGTAGATAAAAAACTGGTTGTACCTTACTGGTAGTACCTTCTAGAGGGCTCCAGCTTAACTCTTTCATTTGAGTCAATTTACCAACCAGAGTTCAAATCATCTGGAAAAAACAAAGGCCCAATGGGTACATTTGGGAGCGCGTACTCATCAGGATAGTCTACGTCGACTAGATACAAGCCTTCCGCTTTTGCGGTTGCCCCGGCAAGCTTTCTATCTTTTTGTTCCAAAAGCCATTTAATCCAATCGGGCGACTGCTCACCTCGCCCAACAACAATGAGGCTACCGGTAATGTTTCGTACCATATGGTGAACAAATGCATTCGCTTTAATGTCGATAACCACATAAGGTCCATGGCGACTAACATTAAGGTGCATAATATTGCGCCACGGGCTTCGTGATTGGCAATGAATCGCTCTAAACGAGGTGAAATCGTTTTCGCCTAACAAAAACTGTCCAGCTTGTTGCATTTTTTCAACGTCTAGCTGGCCATGATAGTGGCTAACACCATTAGATAAAATACCAGGTCGCAATGTGTGGTTGAAGATCACATATCGATAACGACGAGCGGTAGCCGAGAAACGCGCATGGAATGTATCAGAGACCTCTGTCGCCCAACGGACCGTGATATCTTTAGGCAGATTAGCATTCACACCCATTGTCCATGCCGCTGACTTGCGTACCACTGGCGAATCAAAATGCACGACTTGCCCTGTGCCATGAACGCCAGCGTCTGTTCGCCCTGCACACATCACGTCGATCGGTTGATTGGCCACAACAGATAGGGCTTTTTCCAACTCAGCTTGAACGCTATTCACGTCACGCTGTCTTTGCCAGCCATAGTAATTAGCACCGTTATATTCGATACCTAATGCAACTCTCATACTTATCTCTGAACACTCGTCATTCTTACCGGGTGGCAAAGTATATACATAAATACCTAGATTACCAATTGGACCCGGCCAGTCAACTCAAGTTTAACGACACACTAACAAACCCTTTTAGCTGGCTCACTGAAGGGAAAGCAATATCTTATTTGCAAGAAAGAGCGACGTCTTCGTCGCTTTTTCTTATCAATACGCTGACATTTTATCGAGAACGTTTTGGGCTTCTTGCTTCAATACATCAGAGCCATCATCTAACACTTTCTCAAGCAGCTTTTTCGCGCCTTCAAAATCATTCATCTCAATATAAATCTTCGCTAAATCTAGATTACCTGCTGCTTCAGAATCGTCATCCACATCAATTTCGGTCACATTACCGATAACGTCTGGGAATTCATCCAGACCGACGTCAAGCTGTAATTCTTCCTCTTCTTCTGGCATCGGATCTTCATTAACTTGTGCCATTAATTCATCAATGGTCATGAACTGCGCTTGCTTGTCGGCAAAGTTTTCTAACGGGTCTTGAGATGACCAATCTTCATTCTTGGCCGCTTTCAGTGAACCGGCATCCTTATTCCATATCGCTTGCTCTTCAGCAGGAATGGTTTCATCAATCGCATTTTTTTGGTCGTCGGTCAGCGAAAATCCATTCCAGTCCTCACCATCGTCCGCCGATCCGCTCTCTTCTAGCATTGCGGCAAGGTCCAGCCCAGCACTGTCAGCGGTTGTCTGGTCAACAGGATTGATGTTACTGAAGGTACGCTGATTGTCAGTGAGCAGTTCACCTAATTGACCCTCTTGTTCTAAGGCATGTGTATCTACCATAGAGAATGCATCAGCTAACGCATCGATTTCCGAGTGATCTAATGTTTCCCCTATCATTTCTTTGTTTAGATCGAGTTCAGGTTTTACAACCTCTGTCACTTCTGGCGCACGATTCAACGCTTTCTCGTCAGACGAGCGATCAGTCAGCACATTATCTTCAACAGGTTCAAGGGGGACGGCGTCATCTTGCACAAGCGCATCTTCTGCCGATGTTTGTATACTGTCATTTGATGGCACGTCTTCACGGTTCAGATCGCCAAGCGCGGCATTATTCTGGTTACCTAACGATTCTGACTCGTCTTCAAAGGTTCCCATCGCAAGCACGTCAGCCAGCGCATCTTCTTCGCTGTATTCCGGTAAATCCGTATCACTAACCGCATAGTTGGCTTCCTCTCCGATGGCCTCCTCATCAGCGGTAAACTGGAATTCATCCTCAGAGTCAGCTAGTGCTTGTGCTTCATTGTATTCACTACTCAACGCTGAATCTAAGAAATCATCATCTGACGCTTGCTGTTCGGGTGTTTCGAAGATAGTTTCTGCCGGTGCAACATCGATAGACTCGTGTTCCACAGAAGCAGCGTCGAGATCGGCTTGCGCCTGCTTGGCGCCCGGGTCTAGATTAGGGCTATGATCAGGCTCGGCTTCGTTTTCAGTGTCAAAATGCGTTTCAGGTGCATGTTCTACAAGCCAGTCATCATCTTGGGGAATACCAAACTCATTTTCGACCAACGTATCAAGCTCAGCTTGCTCTCTTTGCGGATCCACGTCGTCCACACGGGTATCACTACTACCCTCAATTTGAGGGGAAAAGTCAAACTCGGAATCAGGCTGAGATAACACACTGGAATCTAGGTTCGAAGCCTGCTGGTCACGCTTGTTCGATGCGTCTGATGAATCCTCTTGCACCATTTGATGCTCGGGTAAACTAAAATCCTCTGCATTCGAATTGTTAGCATGAGCGTCTGCAACGTCTTGTGCCAACGCATCCGTTGCCAATTGCTCGTTACTCACACCAGGTGACGTTGCTTCTTGGGTTGCAGCATCATCTAATGTTTCGGCTATCGAGTGCTGTTCAAGTATTGAATCAATGTCAAATTCAGCCTCATCAATCGAGGTACCTGCCTTATCCACGGCTTCTACTTCGAGGTCAGAAGCATCTTCATCAACTTGTTGTGTATCTAATGACGGCTGTGAATCTAATGACTGTTGAAACTCGGTGGATTGTGGTGATTCATTTTCATCACCATGCAAAGCCAGCAACGCGTCAATATCATCGCTGATCGGATCATCAGCTTTCGTTTCTTTTCCATGTTCAGCTAACAGAGCATCGATATCGTCGATATTATCAAGCTCAGTGTCAGTGTCAGTGTCAGTGTCAGTGTCAGTGTCAGTGAGACTAACATCTTGATGATGACTTGGAGCAACCGATTCCTCATCGCGGCTGAACAAATCGGCAAACGCATCTTGTTCGGTTTCTTTCAGTTGCTCAGCCTCAGTGGATAGCGTAGCCGAGTCGATGTCACCGTCATCTTCAGTAAGCAGTTGGCCTGATTCAAACGGGTCCAACGCAAGTGAGTCCTTGTTCGCTTCCGAGGATTCGTCAAATGAGTGCTCAAACATGAACTCGTCAAGAAGATCGGTGCTGTTTTCATCTAGCTTGATATCGTCATTCAGATGAGATTCATTTGTACGACTCCCCATCGCATCATCAAGGCTATCCGTCTCTGTCGATGCCTCACTATCAACGATTTCCTCTAACAACAAATCGGTATCAGAGATATCCGATAAGTCGAAGTCCTCTTCCAGCATCTCATCAAGTAAGGCAGTACTGTCATTCGTTGCACTATCATCGATGTTATTGGCATCG